>DDJH01000178.1:8475-14848 GCA_002338895.1 Lentisphaeria bacterium UBA1829
CCGGTATCCGATCTACTTCAACAACCGCCATCCGCATGCAATCCGTTTCGCGGAAGGATTCGGAAGCGCAATCAATTATGCGGACGTCAATGAGACCGCCCATATGATCCTCGCCGCAGGGCAGATGCTGGCGGACCGGCACGGACAGAAGGATTTNNTTTCCGTTCGGCGGCGCGCTTTCTGCTCGTCAGCGACGACTGGGCGTATATGGCCAGCCACTGCCGCGAATCCGGTCTCTCCGCCACGATCGACATGCTGAACAGCGAATACGCCGCCATGATGAAACTCGCCCGGATCGGGGAGATCCTGGAAGATGACGCTCTGCGCGATCAGGCGCTCTACCGCGGCGCCCGGCGCCTGGTCCCGACGATCGCCCGCATGCTGTTCCGGGAGTATGCCGCAAAGAACGGACTGCTCCTCTATCCCGCCAATGTCACAATCGGTGTCGGATTTACGGAGCTCGGATTCAATTTCCGGAACCGCGGCATGAAGCCGATGGAGGTGGATCTCTATGATATGAGTCAGGGAATCCCGCAGGATCTGGTGCCGCTGTATCGGAAGTACTGTCCGGAGGCGGAGCGGAACTATTTCGAAAAACTGGTGCTGCCCGCGCTGTTCGAGAAGGATGGAAGCTATTTCAGCAATCCGGCTATGCTGGATATTCTCTCCCAGGCGTCGCCGATTTCGGAACCGATGCTTCGGAAGGCTCTGGAAAAGTGCATGGAAAAAACGGGGAAAACCTATTCGTACACATCGGACTGGCCGGGGATCACGGTGGCGTCCTCATTCGGAAACGTGCTTTACCGTCTGTACGGAAAGGTGCGGATCCGGACCGCGAAGGATCTGGAGATCCGGGATTTCGTGTATGATCCGGCAAAGAAGGTGGTCCGTCTTTCCTGCCGCGCGGGAGAGTCGCCGGAGCTGGTCCTGGAAAGCTCCCTTGCTCCGGTCGACTCCGCTCTTCTTCGCGATGCGGAGGGGCGGATCCGGATTCCGCTGCGTCCGGGGGAAGAGAAAAATCTGATTCTCTCCTTCCGCTGACGATCCGACGCAGGAAGAGCATTCGGTCCGCCGGAAGTTTCCAGCTTCCCGCGGACCCTTCTCTTTTCACGAAGCGCGAATATTTATTTTGAATAAAAGACTTTTGAGAACTTGCGCGAACGAAAAATGATGATATAGTATGAATCAGGTATTTTTGTAAAAGGAACGATTTATTGATGGAACCGCTCGAATGAAGATGTCTCTGGTCAGGCGCCTGGCGAAGTTGGCCGCGATCGCGCTGCTGTCTCTTTTCCCCCTGTCCGGAGCATGGGGTGGATTGATTGATACCGCCCGTGCAAACCGTGCGTCCGTCAGCCCTTCCAAGATGTTTCAGGGGACCTCTTCCTTCACCGCCGCCAAAGAGGTGGATGCCAGCGCGGATCTGTATGAATATGTGGGGGACAACCTGATCGCCCGCGGACACGTCGTCATCAAATACGGCGAGATGACCATCACGGCGGACAAGGCGATCATCAATCTCGAATCCCGCGACCTGGAGGCGACCGGACATGTGACCTTCACACGCAGACAGAAAATCTCCCGGCTCGTGGATTATCAGGAGTATCAGGAGCTTCTCGACGATTACTCGCTGTCCGTGAAAATCCTCGAATATGTGAAAACGCCGATCGGCCTGCGGCGGATCAAGGTGGAAATCGAGAACATCGCCGCGTATATGAAGGCCGACCGCATCTCCGGAAATCTTACTTCCGGTCTCTTTCAGTTCCGCAATTTCGCGCTGAAGAACGGTCCGCTGTTCTTCGCGGCAGCCGAGGCGGAACGCGCGGTCAATGGAAAAATCACCGTGCACGATGCGAAGATCACAACGTGCGATTATATTATGGATGATCACGCGCATTATGCGCTCGGGGCGTCCAAGGCGGTTCTCTATCCGCGCGAGTTCGAAAGCGGATTGCGGAACTACAATCCCGATCACAACGATCATGCGGTGCTGGCGTACAACACGATGTTCCGGCTCTGGGATGTCCCGGTGTTCTGGCTGCCCGCACTCTACAAGCCGTTCGATTCGGACAGTTTCGGAATCGATTTCGATTTCGGATCCACGTCCGACTGGGGATACTTCATCCGGGCGTCGAAGGGATTCAGTCTGATCAATACGCCGAAAATGCAGCTGAACGCGGCGGCGATCGTCAACTACTATTCCGACCGCGGAATCGCCTACGGCGGGAAAGTGAATTTCCTGACGGATAATTCCAGAACCGAGGTCTTCGGCGTGATGATGCGCGACCGGAAACCGTATGAAAGTTTCTCGCTGGACGACTGGACCCAGCGCCACTGGTACAAAGAGCATGCCCGGCTGAAAATTCCGGAAACACGATACGATTTCAAGGCAAGCAATCTGACGCATATCACGCCGTCGCTCGACTTCCGCGGTCAGATCGAAGTGCTGAGCGACTACAACTTCCTCGAAGATTATTATGACACCCGCTATCGGGAAAATATTCAGCCGCCGACCTATGCGGCTCTGGAATATCAGATGGAGCGGGCGTCGGCCGCGCTGCTGACGACAATCCGGGTGAATGATTTCGACACCGTCGTGCAGCGTCTCCCGGAGGCCAGATGGGATATGCCCCGCCAGGAGCTGTTCGGCGGACTCTATTACCAGAGCGAGACCTCGGGCGGATATTATGAGATGAAATGGCGCCATCTGGATAATCCCGGACGGTATGGAAGAGTTAAAAATTATGCAAGCGCCCGGTTCGATACCGTGCATTTCCTGTACTATCCGATCAATCTGGATTTCCTGAACATCATTCCGCGAATGGGCGGACGGTTTACGGCGTATTCGAACAGTTCGAAGAACAAGATTTCCGATGAGGATCTTTCCGATATGTTCGGCGCCAGCGCACTGGAGGTGTCGTACTTCTCCAATGCGGTGAAATTCAAGAACTTCCAGAGTTCCGGGAAAGCGCGGTTCCGGTTCGTCGGAGAACTGGGCGTCGAGGCGAACACCAAGATCTACCGGACATGGCAGGATGTGCGAAGCTCCATGCTGCAGCTGGATGGACTGCGCCATGTGATGATGCCGTATGTGAACTACACCTATATCCCGGAACCGACCGAGGATCCGGATTACCTGCTCTATTTTGATGATATCGACCGGATCGACGAACAGAACTTTGTGCGAATCGGTTTGCAGAACACGTTGCAGACCCGGCGCGGAAATTACGGATCGGAGCGGGTGGTGGAGTGGGCATCGCTGGATACATACTGGGATTTTCATGGAAACCGGCAGGGCATGTTCGGGCATGTCGGCGATCTCGGAATCCGGCTTTCGCTGACGCCGTTCGACAATCTGACCATCTCCTCCGAGCTGCTGTGGGACGTCGGGCAGAACAACGAACACGATGAACAGGTGCGGCGCGCATTCGGCCGGAAGGCCGGACGGGTCGGACTGATGAAGCTGAAGTATCTGAATATGTGGAACACCCGGTTCAGCTACCGGATCTCCAAGGACTGGCGCATTTACGGATCCTATATTTATTCGGACGCCTACCGGCAGAGAGGAACCTTCTCCATGGGCTCCATGATGGAGCAGATCAATGCGACATCCTCCACGCTTTCCGCCGCATACCCGACGGCGCAGGATTTCACGCTCGGACTGGATTTCCCGACCTATATTGATCCCCGGTTGAAAGGCGGCGTCAAATTCACATACGACGTGGAGGCCGCGCTGATGAAGAACATGGCGTTCTACCTGAAGCGCAATTTCCACTGCGTGGATGTGATCCTGGAGGCCGGCCGGTCACAGGAACGGGATGCCAATCAGGACAAGGATGAATCGTATTATGTGATGTTCTTTGTTTCTCTTTCGACGATGCCGCAGGTCGGATTCGGTCAGAAACAGGGATTGTAAGAGCAAGAGAAGATCAAAACGGAAGGTTTTTAGTATCATGAAAATGTCTCGGATGCTGGGGCGCCGCATCAAGGAAGATCCCAAGGATGCGAAAACAGTCAGTCACAAATTTCTGATTCGGGGAGGGTACATCCGTCCGGTTTCGTCGGGGATTTACAGCCTGCTTCCGCCGGCGATGCGGGTGATCGAAAAGATCGAACAGATCGTCCGGGAGGAGATGAACGCCATCGACGGACAGGAAGTGCTGATGCCGGTCGTGCTGCCCGCCGATCTCTGGCAGGAGTCGGGACGGTTCAACACGGTCGGACAGGAACTGCTGCGCTTCAAGGACCGCAACGGAAAAGACATGCTGCTCGGAATGACCCATGAAGAGGCGATCGTTCACCTGGTCCGGACGGAGGTGACAAGTTATAAGCAGCTGCCGCTGATGGCGTATCAGATTCAGACCAAGTACCGGGACGAGGCCCGGCCGCGCGCCGGACTGATCCGGGTTCGTGAATTCACGATGAAGGATGCGTACAGTTTCCATACCTCGCAGGAGTCGCTGGAGGAGTATTATGAACGGGCGCATCAGGCGTATGTGAACATCTTCCGGAGAGTGGGACTGCGGCATGTGCTGTCGATCAAGGCGAATTCCGGAATGATGGGCGGAAATGTGTCGCATGAGTTCATGTCCGTGGCGGAGTGCGGAGAGGATACGCTGTTCGTCTCGCCCGACGGGGTGAGCTACAAGGCAAACCGGGAGATCGCCGTCTCCGCGCTCCAGTTCCATCGCAGTGCGGAACTGCCGCTGGAAAAGGTGGCAACTCCGGAGTGCAAGACCATCGAAGAGGTCGCAAACTTCCTGCATGTGAAACCGGAAAATACCGGAAAGGCGGTCTTCTATTCCGATTCCGATGGAAGACTGATCTTTGTGATGATCCGCGGCGATTTCGAAGTCAATGAGACAAAGCTGCAGAATCTGCTGAAAATCAAGGAGCTGTCGTTCGCGAACGATGAGCAGATCCGCAAGGCCGGCGCCGTGCCGGGATATGCGTCGCCGGTCGGGATTGACCCCGGCAAGACAGTGATCGTGGTGGACCGTTCCGTGGAGGGAACGTCCAATCTTGTCGTCGGCGCGAACGAGGCGGGATTCCACTACATCAATTTCAATTACGGACGCGATCTGAGCGGAGCTCTCGTTGCCGATATTGCCACCGTCCGGGAAGGCGATCCCTGTCCGGTGACCGGACAGCCGCTCCGGATGGAACGCGGAATCGAAGTGGGAAATATCTTCCAGCTCGGCACAAAGTACTCCGCTCCGATGAAGTGCGAATATCTGGACAAGGATGGAAAATCCCATCCGATGATCATGGGGTGCTACGGAATCGGGATCGGCAGAACCATGGCGGCTCTGGTCGAGGATTCGCATGATGATTACGGTCCGATCTGGCCGATGTCGGTGGCTCCGTATCAGGTCGAAATCTGCGCGATCACGCCCGACAAGGAGAACGTGATGGAAGTGGCGGAGACTCTCTACAAAGAACTGGAAAAACGCGGAGTCGAAGTGCTGTTCGACGACCGCGGAGAAAAAGCCGGATCCATGTTCAGCGACGCCGATCTGCTGGGAATCCCGCTCCGCGCGGTGGTCTCCCCGAAGAGCATCGCCGCAGGGGCCATGGAGTTCCGGTTCCGCGGATCCCGCGATTCCGAACTGGTCCCGCTCGACAAGGCCGCCGATTTCCTGGCGGAAAAGGTCCGCGAAGAACTCGCGAAATATCAGTAAGAGTATTTGACCGGAATCGGATTTTGTCCCCTCTCCGCTGCTCGTTCCGACGCGGAGAAAAGGGGGGCAGGGATCGCCGGATCCGAGGGGGAAAGGAAATGTTTTTGGTATGAAAATTCTGTTTTTTTCCGATGTTCACGGGTCGCCGGAGAGTCTGCGGACGCTCTGGACGCAGAAGGAGAGGCTCTGTCCGGATCAGCTGGTGCTGCTTGGAGACGCCCTGTATCACGGTCCGCGCAATCCGCTGCGGCCCGATTATGCGCCTCCCGCAGTCGTCCCGCTGCTGAATGCGGAAAAAGAGCGGATCATCGCCGTGCGCGGCAACTGCGACAGCGAAGTGGATCAGATGCTGCTGCATTTCCCGATGACTGCGCCATGGCAACAGGTGTTAATGGAAAAACAACGACTGTTTCTGACGCATGGTCATCTGTTTGGCCCGGATAATCTGCCTGCTTTAAACCAGAATGATGTTTTGGTGTATGGACACACCCATCTGCCGGTAGCGGAACAGCGGGGAGAAATTTTCCACTTTAACCCCGGTTCGGTGAGCATTCCGAAAGGCGGTTTTCCGGCAAGCTACGGCATGTTGGAAGATGGCGTTTTAAGTGTAATCGCACTCAATGATCAAAGTATCATTGCGCAGGTTGCGATTAATCCGTAATTTACCCAACAACTCAAAATGCGCCGTAAGA
>DDJH01000076.1:0-569 GCA_002338895.1 Lentisphaeria bacterium UBA1829
CCCATGAAGATCAGCAGCGGGAACACGCCGGATTCAATACCGACATTATAGACCATTCCCAGCAGTCCGTCCGGACCCGAGATGCCCGCAAGCGGAATGTTGGAAAGAATCGCACCGAACCCGATCGGCAGCAGAAGCAGCGGCTCAAACTCCTTGAACACCGCAAGGTAGAGGAGAACAAGGGCTACCAGCATCATCAGCACGCGGCCGAGTCCGAGAATCCAGGTCTGGCTGAAATTCGCACTCGTCTGCTGGATGATGTCGTAAATTCCCGTGCTTGTCCACAGGTCGTAGAACATCCGTCCGATCGACGGCAGGGGCTTGAGTTTCTTCCCATCCTGGGAAACCGAGTCATGGACCAGAAGCTCCGGTGCCAGATAGGCAAGAATCTCTCCCGGTTCGATCGTGCCGGACGCCATCAGCGCCGGACTGAACTCCAGCGGAAGGAAGTTGCCCATGTTTTTCACTTTGGCTTTGCTGCGGCCCGGAATGTTCAGAACCATGATCTCACGTCCCGGGGTGATTTTCTGGCGCTCCTGCATCGAGACGGAGTAGATGGTCGCCGGCTT
>DDJH01000076.1:597-17340 GCA_002338895.1 Lentisphaeria bacterium UBA1829
CCCGTCCGGCAGTCTGTACCATTCGAAGACTTCATCTTCGTATTCCGGCAGGAACTGCCATTTCGTCATGTCGATCTCGCTTTTCTTGTATTTCCCGATTCTCGGGAGGCTGGCGAGAGGAATGCCGATGCCGTTGTCCGCATCCTTCGCGAGAACCGCTTTCGGATCGTACGACAGTTTCTTCGTTTTATCGGTCTTGTCCAAGACGGCGGCTTTCGCCTCCGTCTTCGGTGCAACCTGGACTTTCACGGTGTTCGACTTCTTGTCGGTCGACACCGTGACCGTCGCCGTCTGCGCGGCGGCCGACACGGTCAGCGCCAGCACCGCAAAGGCGGCTGCATACGTTCTGATTCTTGAGAACATCGATTACTTCTCCTCAATAACGACAATCGCCTGACCGGCCGTGATCACTTCTTTCGGCGCAACCAGAAATTCGACAACCGTTCCGCCCTTTTCCGCCTTCACAGGCGTCTCCATCTTCATCGCTTCGATGATGAGAAGCTCTTCTCCGGCTTCCACTTCATCGCCCGGCTCCACGCAGGTCCGGACAACCGTGCCCGGAAGCGGAGAGGTGACTTCGTAGGTCTTGCCGGAGCCCGCCGCAGCGGCTGCGGGAGCAGCGGATGCCTTGCCGGTGGCAACGTTGACCTTGAAGGTCTTGCCGTCGACTGTGACGGTGTCGTCGGACACAACCTGAACGTTGAAGCTCTTGCCTTCGACCGTCGCCGTGTAGGAGGCCGGAAGTTTGCCGGCAGGAGCGGATTTCTTCTCTTCGTTGTAGCGGATGCCAAGCGGACGGTCGCCCTTCAGATAGGCAAGACCCTTGTCGCCGCAGGCCGCGATGATGAAGATGTTCTCGTCCGTGACAGGCAGATTGTTCTTCTGCAGTGTTTCCGTCGCGGGTTTGATGCCCAGGGCCGGATTGGCGTCGTTCAGCTCAACCACCGACTTCGTCGTCGGCTCAAGACCAAGCTGCTCGGTCGCCCATTTGACAACCTGCGGATCCGGTGCAACCGGGGTCTTGCCGAAGTAGCCGAGAACCATCTTGCCGTAGCCTTTCGGATCCAGTTTCCAGGAGCCGTCCGCGTTCTTGCCCATCACGGCGTTGCGGAACGCCTGCTGGAAGTAGAACTGCGAAACCGGTGTCACGGAGGTGCCGAAGCCGCCTTTCGCAACCACTTCGCGCATCTCGGCGATGCAGGCGTCGTATTTGTCGAGGCAGTTGTTGTCGCGCATCATCTGCGTGTTGGCCGTGAGGGCTCCGCCCGGCATCGGACTGAAGATGATCTCCGGAGAAACCTGCATCGATTCCGGCGGCATGAAGTAGTTCTTCAGGCACTCCTTGAAGATCTTCTCCACTCCGAGAATCTTTTCCGGATCAATGTCAAGTGTGTAGTCCGTGCCGCGCAGGCGCTGATACATCGTCAGAATGTCCGCCTCGCAGGTTCCGCCAGACAGCGGCGCCATCGCCAGGTCGATCACATCCGCTCCCGCCTCGATCGCCGCCATGTTGCAGGCTACGGCCATTCCCGCGGTGTCATGGGTGTGGAACTGAATTTCCTTGTCGTTGCCGATCAGGGCGCGGGCCATCTTGATCGTCTCATACACCGTCACCGGGGTCGAGGTGCCGGAGGCATCCTTGAAGGCAAGGCTGTCGAACGGAATGTCGCTGGCAAGAATCTCTTTCAGACGGTCAATGTAGAACTGCGGAGTATGCGCATACGGCTCATGAAGATTCGGGGCAAGTCCCATCATCGTGATGGTGACCTGGTGCTTGAGTCCGTGCCGCGCGATCGCTTTGCCGGAAACATCAAGGTTGCGGACGTCGTTGAGAGCGTCAAAATTGCGGATGGTCGTCATGCCGTGTTTCTTGAACAGTTTTGCATGAAGGTCAATGATGTCGCTCGGCTGGGAGGAGAGACCAACCACATTCACGCCGCGCGAAAGGGTCTGCAGATTCACATCCGGTCCGACCGTCGCACGCCATTTGTCCATCATTTCGAAGGCGTCTTCCTGGCAGTAGAAGTAGAGACTCTGGAAACGGGCGCCTCCTCCGATTTCAATGTGGTTGATGCCGGCCTTCACCGCCGCTTCCAGCACGGGAAGAAAGTCATCGGTTTTCACTCGGGCTCCGAGGCAAGACTGGAATCCATCGCGGAATGAGCAGTCCATGAATTTGATTTTTTTGGGCATTTCTCGTCCTTTCAACTCTTGTATTGCTGTTTCTCTTATTTCCCTGATTTATACGCCTGAAGTGCTGCGGCCGCCGCGGCGGCTTTCAGCTGGTTGTCTCCCCCCTTCGCCGCTGCCTTCTTCTTCGGGGCGGGAGCCGCCTTCTCAAGAACGCCGGCAAAAGGAGCCAGTACCTTCGCGAGGAGATTCATGAAGAATATCATCACGACCAGAAACACCAGCACGGTGCCCATTCCGAGCACCATCAGTTTGATTCCATCCAAGATCATAACTTCTCTTTCCTTTGTTTGGGTTGTTGGTTGTTTATCTGGGTGTATGCCGTCAACTGGTCACCACTCCTCTCGCGTGAGCAGTTGACGTCATGCACCATCTCGTCCGCCCCGGAGTATCTTGACATCTCCGCAGGCAAATTCTCTTCTCTTTTCGTTCGCCTCCTCGATTTGCAGTTTCCCGTCTGCCGATATGTCCCGGATGACGGCCTCGAATGCTTCTCCCGACGGGGGGAGCAGCTGCACGCGCTCTCCGATCAGGCGGTTCTCTTCCCGCCAGAGGGAAAACAGTCGTTCCCGGTCGTTAATCCCGATAATATAATACCAGTTCAGGTAAACAGCTAGTTTTTCCGCAAAAATTTTTAAATTAATTTTGCATTTTGTCAATGTCAGAAGCGAGATCGCGGGCTGGCTGATTCCCGCCAGTTCCTCTTCCGGAAGGTTCACGTTGACTCCGATTCCGCAGATGATCCCCGCCAGTTTCCCTTTGCGAAGGACTCCTTCGCACAAAACCCCGCTCAGTTTTCGGTCCTCGATGAAAATATCGTTCGGCCATTTGATGTAGGCCCCGTGTCCCGGAACCAGATCGTTCAAAACCGAGAGAACCGCCAGGGAGGAGACCATCGTCGCATGAAACGGTTCCCCGAACAGATCCTTCATCACAAACGACGCATAGATGTTCCCCCGCGGCGAGTGCCATTTCCTCCCGAGTCTCCCATGACCCGAGGTCTGGGTTTCCGCCACAACAAGGGTCCCGTCGTTCAGCGTATCAAAGTGATCCGCCGCGTAGGTGTTGGTGGAGTCCACACTCTCCAGTTTCAGAATATGTGTTGAACGTTCCATGACTCGTTTCTCTTCAGAATCATCAGAAAAAGGGCGGTCTTTTCCAATTCCCCGGAATGGAAAGAGCATCGCCCCGTCTTTCAGATCTCCTTATTTCTGCCGGTGACGGCTTCTGTCGGGAAATCCTTTTTCGGGTCCGCTTCGTATCCGAAATCTCCCGAAATCCTGCCACGGCGTATCTCGTCCGGACAGGAAAAAGCGGGATGCCGGAACGTTGATCCGGCAATCCCGCTTGGTGTCGTCATTCGGAATTACTTCTCGAGACGGGCTTCCAGAGCTTTGAGCTGATTGGCAAGTTCCACAGGAAGTCTGTCAAACTTCTTGTAGTGCTCTTTGATCATCTCAAGTTCTTTCTTCCATCCTTCCTTGTCGAAGTAGAGAAGCTCTTTCATATCGGCTTCGGTCACTTCGTTTTCAATTCCGGTACGGTCGATCGCGTCCACGGTCGGCATATAGCCGATCGGGGTCTCAACCGCTTTGCCTTCGCCGTCGCAGCGCTCAAACACCCATTTGAGAACGCGGCTGTTGTCTCCGAATCCGGGCCACAGCCACTTGCCGTCGGCAGTCTTGCGGAACCAGTTGACGCAGAAGATCTTCGGCAGCTGGGCTCCCGGATGCTTGCCGATATCCAGCCAGTGCTGGAAGTAGTCGCCCATGTTGTAGCCGNNAAGCCGTCACTTCGGATCCGACCGAGGAGCCGATCATCACACCGTGCTCCCAGGAGAGCGCCTGATAGACCAGCGGCAGCGTGGACGGACGGCGTCCGCCGAACAGGAACGCGTCAATCGGCACTCCGGCAGGATCTTCCCAGTTCGAGGCGATCGCCGGGCAGTTTCTTGCGCGGGCCGAGAAACGGGCGTTCGGATGAGCTGCCTTCACCGGCTTGCCGTCCGCGTCCGTCTGACCCATTTCCCACACATTGCCCTTCCAGTCGATGAGCTTTTCGCCCGGCTCCAGCGGAACGTCGATTCCTTCCCACCAGATGTCGCCGTTCGGACGCAGTGCGCAGTTCGTGAAGATCGTCTCCTTGCGGCAGGAGAGCATCGCGTTTTTGTTCGAGTGCATCGAGGTGCCCGGCGCAACGCCAAAGAATCCGTTTTCCGGATTGATCGCGTACAGTTTGCCGTCTTTGCCGAACTTCATCCATGCAATATCGTCGCCGATCGTTTCGACCTTCCAGCCCGGAATGGTCGGAATCAGCATCGCCAGATTGGTCTTGCCGCAGGCGGACGGNNATGTGCTCGGCCATCCAGCCCTCTTCACGAGCCTGGACGGACGCAATACGAAGCGCAAGGCATTTCTTGCCGAGGATCGCGTTGCCGCCGTAGCCCGAGCCGAACGACCAGATCTCTTTTGTTTCCGGGAACTGGGCAATGTATTTCTTGTCCATCGGAGCGCACGGCCACACGCCGTTGTCCTTCGCTCCGTTTTCGAGCGGTTTGCCCACAGAGTGGATGCAGGGAACAAATTCCCCGTCGCTTCCAAGAACGTCGAGAACGGCGTTCCCCACGCGGGTCATCACATGCATGTTGATCACAACGTAGGCGGAGTCGGTAATCTCAACGCCGATCTTCGCAATGTTGGACCCCACAGGGCCCATCGAGAACGGAATCACGTACATCGTTCTGCCGTGCATGCATCCCTTGTACAGGGCGCGCATCTCTTTCTTCAGCTGAACGGGATCAATCCAGTTGTTCGTCGGCCCCGCATCCTCTTTCTTCTCGGATGCAATGAAGGTCCGGGCCTCAACACGGGCAACGTCCGACGGATCACTGCGGAACAGCACGCAGTCCGGACGGAGCTTGCTGTTCAGTCGGGTCGCAAGACCGGACTTGACCATTTCGTCACAAAGTCCATAATACTCGGTGTTGGTGCCGTCGCACCAGTAGATGGCATCCGGCTCGCAGAGCTCGGCCCATTCCTTCACCCAGGCCACGA
Organism: Lentisphaeria bacterium UBA1829; assembly: GCA_002338895.1. GTDB lineage: Bacteria > Verrucomicrobiota > Lentisphaeria > Victivallales > UBA1829 > UBA1829. The sequence continues at coordinate 5,841 of DDJH01000076.1, forward strand.
GTTTCGCGTGGTTCGGGGCGGCGTTCAGTTCTTTTGTCATGCTTACCTCCGGTTAGAGTTGTTCTGTTCAAAAACCTGTATTATACAGCCTTTTCCCTCTTTTTTCAAGTTTTTTCGCATCCATTTTTCGATAAAAATTTTGCTTGTGAAATAGTTCACACCTTTGAAGCGTTCCAGACTCTCTCCAGACAGCAGCTCTCCGCGCGGATCCCCGGAGAAATCGGCGCGGAGAGCGGGTGTCGTCGTCAGAATCAGAAGCCGATGGAGTTTCAGTAGAGCCGGAACGGGGGAACGTCCGGAAGGTATTTCCGGACCAGGGAGCCGTCGAACCCGTTCCGCTCGATGATCTCCCGGTAGAACGAGGCGCTCGGTTTCGGAGTCCGCTCAAACGTCTTGAAGTCGACGGACACCAGACCAAAACGCGGCTTGAAGGTGTACCACTCGTAGTTGTCCATTGTCGACCAGTGAAGATAGCCGCGGACATCAACGCCCTGTTTCACCGCGTCGGAGAGTGCGGCAAGGTCCTGGGCAAGTTTGACGATCCGCCACCGGTCGTCGTCGCAGGCCACGCCGTTCTCGGTGATGTAGACCGGTTTGTCCTTCAGGCGGAGAAGCCCGCAGAGCAGTCCCTCCGGGAAGAACTCTTCCAGATAGAAGTTCATGTCGATCATCTTCTGGTGCGTCGCCGTGTACCAGACGCTGTCCGCGGTCTTCTTCCGCGCGGAGATCAGGTTCCGGCAGTAGTAGTTCACGGCCCAGTAGTCCACGGAATCCTTCACTTCCGGAACCGTTTCCGCGTCCATGTACGGCAGAACGATCTCCCCGGTGCGGATCGCATGAAAGAAAAACTCGTTCACTTTCCAGTCGTCGAGATCCGAGAAGATCCGGTCGAACTTGTCAAACGGATTCGCCGGCTGGCAGTGCCGGAGCGCGTGCGCGGAACTGACCGGCGCCTTGCTCAGTCCTTTGATGATGTGATAGCCGCGCGCATGCGCAATCAGATTGTTGGTCCGGATGACGCGGTAGTCCTCATCGAGCCGTCCGCCCGCAATGTTGAACTCGTTGATGACCATCCAGAAATCCACGTACTCCCGGAGAATGCGGACAATGTGGTCGACATAGCGTTCAAAAAAACGCAGATTTTCCCGGTCCAGAAATCCTCCGCGCCTGGCAAACCACTCCGGAGAGCTGCCGTGAAGAAGCGTGACAAAGGTCTGGATTCCCGATTCCTTCAGAAGACGGAGAAGATCCACGTAATGTTCGGCCGCCTCCCGGTTGAACTCCCCTTCCGAGGGTTCGATCCGGCTCCACGGAATGGACAGACGGTAGGCCTTGTGTCCCAGTTCCCGGAGAAGGGCCACGTCTTCCCGGTAGAGTCGGTAGCTGTCACAGGCTTTGCCTGATTTCACCATGTCCGGCCGCGACATCTGCTGATGCCATTCCCGGGAGTTGACATCGTCGCCTTCTATCTGATGCGCGGCTGTCGCCGACCCCCAGAGAAAGCCTGCCGGAAAACGAATTTCCGGAAAGGAAAGTGTGTTGAGCATGGAAATGTTTCTCCTTTTTTTTTTAGTTTGTCCGTTCCGCTGTGATCGCAACGACTGCGGGGACCGCGCCGCTCTTCTGCGAAACAAGATCTATGGATTGAATCGTCTTTTCCGGATGCGGATTGTTCCAGGGGAAACACTGAAGATGTTTCTTGGCCGGATTTGTCCGCTCCAGGGCGATTTTCGCATGCGGAAGCGCTTCGATTTCGCCCCAGGAGTTGATCTCCTGTTTCATCCGGACGGGAATGTCGATCCGGCTGCCGTCGGCGTAGTGAATCCGATAGATCAGGACCGGGGTGCCGGGTTTGTCGCCCCAGCCCGCCGTGTGCAGAAAGTAGAGGCGCCGGACCGGGAAGCCCACTCGGATCCCCGTTGCCGATTCCGGAAAATACGGACGGAAGCTCCCGTGAAGGACGACGGTCGATTTCCCGTGGTTCGCGGTGNNATATGGAACGGAACGCCGGCAAGAAGTTGATTTCCGAGCGGCATGTCGGCAAAATCCTGATTGCCCTGATCGAACCAGCCGCCTTTGCGGTCGCCCGCCACTTCGTCGGCAAACGCCATGTTCGCCACGGAGGAAAGATCCAGAGGAACGCACCGTTCTTTCCGGACATCCCGAAGAATCCGGGCCTCTTCCCGCTGTTTCCGGACCTGTTCCCGGAGGGCGTTCTGTTTCGCCTGAAAGCGGGCGTCGCGCTGTTTCTGTGCGTCCGCACGGCGGCGGAGCTCTGTTTCCGTGACCGGACGGAAGGCGGCGGGTTTCTGCGTCTCCAGCGTCAGAAGCACGCGTTCCTGGGGCGGAAGGGGAAGATAGACGCCTTTCGCCAGGGCGGCGCGATTCCAGGTTTCGCCGTCCGGCGGAAGAAGAATCTCCTTCCGGACGGGGTCGCAGAGGTAGAACGCCTTCTCCTCTTTCGGGTAAAGGCGCAGAACGGGATAGCGGTAGACCGTGTCGGACAGATTGAGCAGAAAGATCATCTTGAAGTCCCCCCGGTCGATCATCTGAAGATCGGGGCCGCGGAGCGGCTTTCCGTTTTCCTCGAGCGCTCCATGACGGCGGACGCCCGCCTTTTCCAGCGCACGGACCAGGGATTCCGCCGAGCGGGAGTCGGCCGCGTTCAGACGGAGAATCCGGCCGGATGGCGACTTCGCGCTCCGTCCATGCAGATCGCGCGAAAACGCATTGACATCCGCGATGACCTGTCCGCCTTTTCGGAGGAAGCGCTCCACCGCACGGACCGTCTCCGGAGAGGCAAAGGTCGCTTCCGGCACCACCAGAGCGTCAATCTCCTCCGGGAGTCCCTTCTCCAGATCCTCCTCGAAGACGATCCGAAGCGGGAACTGCGCTCCGAGCAGAGCCTCGTGCCAGTTGAACATCTTCTGCTGGAAGGAGTATTTCCCGAACGACTCCATCCGCAGCGACGGATAGTTGTGAAACAGCGCCACCGATGCGCCCCTCTTCCGCGGATTCGGAAGAAGTCTTTCGCGATACGGTTCAAGCTCTTCAAAGAACTGACGGCCGAAGTCGAGCTGGTCGGGCGGCCAGTTCCACGGATTCAGATAGCTGTACGCCTTGTAGCCGCCGTTGATGACGTTTCGTTTGGCGCCTTCCATATCCTTGTACTCCCAGGCCCTTTTGTCCCAGGAGTAGAGAAGTGCGCCGGAGGAGCCGTGAAAGAGTTCGCTCCACATCGCGGAAACCATGTCCAGCCGGCGGCTCGGGACCCGTTTGCCGAAATCGAAACGGGCGCAGTAGTACTCGTCGTTCATGACCGCTTTGCCGCGCGGAACGGCAAGCGCGTCAAACAGATCGCTGACATACAGATACGCCCGGTTCTCCGCGCAGGCGGCATCCTCCATGACATTGCCGGTCTGACGGGCGGCGGAGTTCCCGAACCGGAGTCCTCCCTCGTGGGTCAGCACATCCAGCGTGTCGGCGATGCGGCGGTAGTCCATGCCCGCCCCGCGGGAACTGTACGCATTCTGAAGCGCGAGCTGTTCGGTGAAGAGGACCTGTTTCCGGCGGTCCACATGACGGATTTCCCGTTTCATCATGTTCAGAAAGTCGATGTACCGTTCCGCGGAGAACTCGCACCATTCGTTCCGTGTCTCGAGCATGTCGCGGACCGGGAGATAGGCGATCGACTCAAACGTTTTCAGATTGGTCCCCCAGGCGGAATTGAGCTTGTCAAGCGTCCCGTATTTCTTCTTCATCGCTTCGGCGAAGGCGCGGCGGTTGAAGGTGCAGAAGCAGTGGTAGTTCGACTCGTTCACAAGTTCATAGGAGAACACGTTGTATCCGGCGGCGAGCGCCTCGTCCGCCTCGGTCCGGCAGCGTCGGGAGTAGTAGCGTTTGACGTCCGGGTGCTCCGGACAGAACGGAATATAGGCGTGCCAGTCGGGATTCTGCTGCTGGAGACGCTCTTCCCGGGCGGGATCCTGCATCGGATTGCGTCCGATGCTCATGTCCATCACGCAGGGAACGCCCGGAAGACCGGCGTTGAACGAGCGGGAAAGTTCCCGTTCCTTCCGGAAATCGCAGGTGAAGAATTTGTCGTGAAGAATGTCGCACAGGTGGTAGGTGTTGAAACCGAGCAGACGGAAAAGTTCCGCATCCGGCTCTTTCCGGTACGCAGGATGCGCGATGCCCAGCGGATTGGCTTTCTCGGAAAAATCACGGAGAATGCTGTGGGAGGCCGCGAGCGGTCCCAGATAGAACATCGCCTTGCCCTTCCAGTAGAAGGTGCCGTTCCGGAGTTCCGGACGGGTCCAGGGATCGCTGGTATAGACCGCTTTGCCGGAGCCGGTCTCCGCAAGAAATTTCCTGTAGTCGACGGACTCCCCGACCCGCGCGCCGGGGTGCGGAAGAACAAGCGCACACTCCCGGATCTCCAGAACACCCGGTTCCTGCGATTCCGGAAACTGGAGGAAAATCTGCGAAAGATCCGTTGGAAGTTTCGAAATTTTGAAGTCGGAAAGCGGACATTCGTAGCGGTAGAAGCCGTCTTTTTCCTTTTTGCCGTTCCGGAAGCCGCGGGAGCCGATTTTCCCGCTGTCGCAGGAGTAGAAATTTGCAAAGAAGTGCATCTGCCGGTTGGCCAGAAGCGTGAACTTCACCTGGTCGGGACGGAAGGCGGAGAGGTCGATCAGACGGTCCGGACGGTTCGCCCGGAAACGGATCCCCGATTGCGGCAGTGTCGGCTTTTTGAGAACATAGAGCCCTGTATTTTTCGCATCCCGGTCGAAGCCGCCCCAGTATTCGTGGAGCCAGGGGNNAGGGGAAGGGGGTGTCCTGCGGAAAGCGGATGCGGTTGCCGAACGTGTGCCGGGTCGGAGGAACTGTGGCGGGAACGGGATCTTTCATCGCAGACTCCGGATTGCGAAACGTGAGAACGGCATCGTCGAAATACGCTTCCGCCGTCGTATGAAAGTGATGGGAGCACATCAGGTAGAGACAGAGTCCCTGCAAGTCGGAGGGAAGGGCAAGACGCAGCTTCAGCGTCTCCCACCCGGTCGGCTCCGCGGTCGGCACAAAGGCTTCGGCATGAACGGCCTTTCCCCTGGTCAAGGCGACCGCAAGGACTCCGACCGTGTTCGGCCGTCCCGCCCGGACCTGTTTCACCCGGATCGAAAAGTCGAGTATCTTGCCGGCATGGCGCTCCGCCTGCGGAACTCTCCATCCGAATCCGCTGACCGTGCGGCCGCTGTTTTCATCCTTCAGATGCAGCGAGTATTTCCCGCCCGCCGCCTCGGCGGCGGAGCGTTCCAGAATGGAAAAGCTCTTCCTCCCCAGATTCTGATCGCGGAACGTCCACTGCCACTGCACGTCGCCGGGAAGATCCAGCGCGGTGTTCCACGTTTCAAATCCCGGATTCGGGAAAAGATTCTCCCCCTCCGCCGCCGCTCCCATTCCCGGAAGCAGCAGAAGCAGAGCCGAAAAAAGATGGCGTTTCAGGCGGGACGGTCTCATAGATGTCTATTCCTCCTCGGTTGTGATTGCGGCAATCGCGGGCACCCCTCCGGCGCAGCTGGAGACAATGTCCAGAGAACGGATCTCTTTTTCCGGATGCGGATTGGTCCACCGGTAATTCTGCAGGTGGATGACGCCTTCCGGATTGCTGGATTCCAGACCCACTTTCGCATGCGGCACCAGAATGACGCGCCCGTCCATCCACGGCGCGATTTCCAGACGGGAACGAATCGGAATTTCACAGGTCGTGCCGTCCGCGTACGTGATGTGATAGGTCAGGATCCGTTCGCCCTCCGGGCCGCCCCAGCCCATCGTGTGCAGAAAGTAGAGGTGCTTCGCTTTCCGGCCGACGGGGATGTTGCGCACTTCCAGAGGGAAGTAGTTCCGGTCGCGTCCGGCAAGGATGATGAGACCTTTGCCGTTGTTGCGGTCGGAGTCGATGAGATCAAACGGAACGCCGGCGGCAAGAATGCGCCCCGGACGGATCGCGGAGAAGTCTTTCGGACCCTGATCGAAGGCGCCGCCTTTGTGATCGCCCGCCTTTTCGTCGCGGTAGTGCATGTTGACGAATTTGCGGATGTCCAGCGGACGGCATTTCGAGACGTTGACGTCACGGTAGATGCGCGCTTCCGCCTCCACGGCCTTTTTGCGGTCGGAGCGTTCGCGGAATTCGCGCAGGATCCGGGCCGATTCTTTCTGCGTGTCGCGGAACTCCTTCCGGACGTCGGCCTGCGTGTACCGGGTGACGTTCTGCGGACGTTTCCGCTCCAGAACAAAGACGACCCGTTCCTGGGAGGGAAGGACAAGTTCCAGTCCGTCACGAAGCTGCTGTGCATTCCAGCGCTCCCCGTTTTCGGGAACGTAGAGGCGTTTGTGGACGATGTCGGTCAGATAGAACGAGCCGCTGTCGTCCAGATTGAGCTTGAGCTTCACTTTCCGCGGGACGATGTCGAGCATGCCGGCGAGAAAGACCAGCTTGAAGTCGCCGCGGTCGATGATCTGCAGATCGGTCCCGGTCAGGACCGCATCGGAGTCGGCGGATTCCAGCGTGCCGTGCCGCGGGATGTTCCGCGCTTTCAGACTGGCGAGCAGACGGTCGGCGGAGGCGTTGTCCCGGGAGCTCAGGCGAAGAGCGCCCGGAAGAGAGGCGTCGGTGCGTTTCCGCGTGTGATCGTCGAACTGGAAGGCTTCGGAATCGGCGATCACGGTGCCGCCGCGCCGCAGGAAGGCGCGGATCCCTTCGAGCGCTTCCTCCGTTTCATACTCTGCGCAGGGAATGACAAGAGCGCGGATGTTCGGGGGAAGACCCTTCTTCAGATCGCTGTCGAACACGAACGTCAGCGGATAGTGGCTGTGCAGAAGCGTCGAATACCAGCGCTGCATCCGGGGACGGAAATCCAGTCCGCGGACCAGCTGATTCATCGCATGGGTCGTGTAGGAGTGATAGATCGCCACGCTCGGAGCCTTTGTCCGGGGGAACGGGAGAATCTGATCCCGGTACGGCTCCAGCTCCTCCCGGAACATCCGGAACCCGACCAGCTCCGACGGCGGCCAGTTGTACGGATTCAGAAGAGAGGAGGATTTGTAGCTCGGCTGAATCACATTCTGTTTCGCCTGCTCCGGAGTCTTGTAGTCGAAGGAGCGTTTGTCGAGAACGTAGGTGAAGTTGCCCGAACTGCCGTGCATGAGCTCCATCCACAGCGAGGGGGCCATGTCGGTCCGTTTGCTCGGTGCGCGCAGTCCGTATTCGGCGCGCCAGCAGTAGTGCTCGTTGTTGATGATCGGCTTTTTCCCTTTGGACAGTGCCGCGAAAAAGTCGCAGACGTACCAGTGTGTTCCGGCTTCAAACACCACGGCCTCCATGCCGTTTTTCGCCTGAAGGTCCGACGAGGAGTGCCCGTAGCGCCATCCCCCTTCGATCGCCAGAACATCCATCGCATCGGCGATGATCCGGTAGTCCATGAAGCTGTTCCAGATCTGCGACACCGCGAGCATCTCGCAGAAGTAGACATTCGGACGCCGGTCGATGCTTCGCACAATATCCCGGTAATGCTTCAGCACTTCCCCGTACCGTCCCGCCAGGAAGTTCCACCATTCCACCCAGAGTCCGGGATACTGATCCAGGCTCGTCGCTCCCGCAAGATCCTCAAATCCGGTGAAAATCGTGTTCCAGCTCCTGTTCGCCTGTTCGATCGAACCGTATTTCTCCTTCATCTTCCCGGCAAATGCGCGGATGTTGAAGCGGCACTGGCAGGCGTAGACCGATTCGTTGAAGAGCTCGTAGACCCCGACGTTCATCCGGTTCTTCATCAGCATCTTGGTTCCGCCGGTCATCAGATCGCGGTAATAGCGCTCTCCGTCCGGATGCTCCGGGCAGGCCGGGTTGAAGGCGTGCCAGGTGCCGCAGCGCTGATCGACCTCCCGCCGCCGGACCGGATCCTCAAAGTTCAGCTCGTGATCGAAGCTGAACGCAAAGTCCACCACAAGGCTCATGCCTTTGAACCGGCGGACAAAGTCTGCAAAATCCTTTTCCTGCCATTTTGCGTTTTCGGGAATGCCGAGTCCGTAGAGCGCCTGACCGGGCAGTTTCGGCGCGGCGGACATCTGCGCGGAGTTGAAGCACAGCGCGTCGAACTGCTCCTTTCCCGGACCGACACGGTAGGCAATGTGGTCGATCTTCAGCGGATTGTTCCGGACCGGATCCCGCCAGTCGCCGTTGTTGTTGTAGATCCAGGGGCCGAGAAGATACTGGTAACGGCCGTTTTCAAACCAGGTTCCGCGGCGGATTTTCGGACGTTTCTGTCCATCGTCGGTGACCACAAGTTTCTTCTGATACTCCCGGATGTAGTTTTCCGCCTCGGGAGAGGGGTAAAATGCCGGGGAGGGCGTTCCCGCCGGAGCGGTCAGTCCCATGCCGGAAACCCGAAGTTCCTCTTTTCCCTCCAGCGCACTCTTGTGAATATGGATGGCGATCGTTTTGAGCTCGGATGGGTGACTCGGAAACGTGCCGGAATAGGAGTAAAGACCGTTCTTTTCCGGGGTTCCCTGCTTCAGAAACAGGGTGGTCTTCTTTCCGTTCCCCGCAATCAGATTCACCCAGAGCGGAAGGTTGACGGAAAGTTTCGCTTCAAACCCGAGTTTTCCCTGCGGAACGTTCGAGAGATCGTAACGGCGGTTCAGAAGATCGGTCCGGCAGTCCAGCATCACGAGGTCGCCGGTCTGCTTCGGATTGCGGTACAGCGTGAAGTCCGCATTCCGGACGGTCTCTTTCGGCTGATAGCCGGAAAAACGCAGCTTCCATGCACGCGGTGCCGGTGCAAACGGAAGGTAGAAGGGGGAGGTGGTGACGGATGTCATGGATTTTTTCAGCGGTTCCGCCGGATGTTTCACCACGGGGCCGGTGGTCAGAAGAATGTCGTCAAAATAGGCTTCCGCGGTGTTGTTGAAGTTGTTGGCGCAGTAGAGGACGGCCCGGAGGTCCTTTGCGTCGGCGGGAACTTTCAGGCGGGCGGCTAGATGGGTCCAGCCGGTCTCCTGCGTGGTGTCGATCCAGTCAAACGCGTTGACGGACTTGCCCGAGGCGGTGTGGCAGTTGATGCCGATCCCGACCTTTCGCGGCTCGTCCGCCCGGATCTGCCGGACCCACGCCGAAAAGCCCAGAATCTTCCCCGAAAGCGCCCGGATTTCCGACGGCGCAAAGTGATACTGCAGCACATTGTTGATATGGCCGGGATTGGTGTCCTTCATGTGCAGAGAGTATTTCCCGGAGTGGTGCTCGGCGGAGCTGCGGCCGAGAAATGCAAATTCGTTGCCGCCCTTCATTTTCTGGATGCTCCAGCGCCAGGCGGGGGAGGCGGGTTTGTTGTCGGCGTCGTTCCAGCTTTCAAAGCCGGGATTCGGCCAGATATTCTTTTCCGCGGTCATCGCCGCGCATCCGGAGAGCAGAAGCAGTCCGGCCAGAAACTTGCAATTCATGAAAGATCTCCTTTCCTGGGGTCGGAAAATTCCGGTGCGCGGAGTCGCAGGATCGAGCCCGGCGGCATCCGCAGCCTGGAAAGTCCGGTTTGTGGAGGTTCAAACGGAAGAATTTCACCGCGGCAGTCCCGCAGAAGTGCGGCGGTGCCGGGGAGAAGGGTGAGATCGGCAAACACATGCTCCCGCTCCGTGGCGTTTACCAGATAGAGACTCCGGATGGTCGGACTGAAACCAAGTTCCGCCGTGATTCCGCCGCAGTAGAGAACAGCGATCCGTTCCCCTTCCGCTTCGGCGTAGACCAGCGGATAGTTCTGGTCCGGAGCGCAGGGGTGAAGATCGCTTTTCACAAGAAGCGCGCGGTGCCGGACAAAAAAGCCGAGCAGAAATTCCAGCATCTGCCGGTGATCGGAGGGCAGTTCCGCCAGACGGACGGAGATCTGCGGAACGCTGAACATGATGTTCAGGAGCTGGAGCGCCGCATGGCGGACGTCGTAATCGGATCGCCATTCGAGCATGTCGGAGTGGACCGCGGTGCAGCCGGAGGTCAGACGCAGATTGAGGGTCCTGCGCCGGTTGCCGCCCGGATCCGCCGGACAGTCCGCCGCACGGAGAAGATTGCCGTACTTCCGGATCGCCGGGCCGATGTAGCACTGCCGGAACTCGATCAGCGCATCCGGACGGACCGCCCGGATCGCGGAAGAAAGATCGGTCATCAGACGGTCCACCGCGTCGGTGATGACGGGAATGTCCCGTTCGCCCATTCCGCTGGTGAGTGCGGGATCGTCGGTGCATTCGGTAAAGGTGTTGATGAAGTCGAGCTTCAATCCGTCGATGCCGTATTCGCGCATCAGGCGGGAGCAGGAGTCGATCAGGAACTTCCGCACGTCGGGAAAACGGGGATCCAGAACGCCGGCATCGGGAAGCTCAAACAGATATTTCCCCTGAAAATGCGCGTAGCGCGAGGAGTGTTTCCCGATGAACGGAACCGCAAACCAGAGAAGATAGCGGAAACCGAGATTCTGAATCTCGCGGACATGGGAGGCAAAGTCGGGAAAGCGTTTCTTCGACGGTTCCCAGTCTCCGCAGGCGATAGGACCGAGCGTGTTGTCGTCGTTGTCCCATCCGGAATCGACGATCAGAGTCTTCATGCCGTATTTTGCCGCCTCTCTGCATTCCTGGAGAACAGTCCGGTCGTGCACGTCGTGATGGTAGCTGTACCAGGTGGAGTAGAGCGGATCGAACGCACTTTCCGGAACCGGTGTGTTTCCGTATCCCGGAAGCGTCGCAAACCAGGCGGAGATCGCGCGGACCGTGTCCGCAAAGAACATTCTCCGCAGATCCAGACGGAGGATTCCACGGTAGTGCCGCAGCGGCATCTCCTTGCGGGTGAAGACCTTCAGCGTGAAGCGCAGCGAACAGTCGCTTTCGTGGATCCCCCCCGAAAACTCCGTCACGCGCATCGCGTCGGAATAGGCTGCCGCCACGGTGCAGATTCCCTCCCGGTTGTGAAAGACCAGTTCCGGAATTTCATCGGCAATGGAGAAGTGATGTTTCCGTCCCCAGTCCGGCTGCAGTTCGCTCCCGCCGCCGTGGCAGGTGGTCCAGCAGTTGACGGTGTCCAGAAGAGGAAGATCCCAGCTCAGCGTCAGTTCCGGTGGAGGGAGGTCTTCGGCGGCGTCCAGGGAAAATTCCAGAAAGAAGAGGTCTTTTTCGGTCTCTTTCCAGCTGGTGCGGAGATCCCAGACGGAGCCGGGATCGTTCTTGTCCAGACGGAAGATTGTCCGGTCGGTGCGGATTTCCATGAAAATGCTCCTTTCGTCCGATGGTCAGCGGAACAGTTCGAATTTCGGAAGCTCCGGAAGATATTTCGCAACCAGTTCCGGGGTGAAGCCGTGATGTTCGATGATTTCGCGGTACATCCAGGCGCTCGGTTTCGGCGTGCGCTGGAAGGTCTTGAAATCGACATGCACCATGCCGAAGCGGGGGATGAAGCTGACCCATTCGTAGT
>DDJH01000265.1 GCA_002338895.1 Lentisphaeria bacterium UBA1829
GTTGTGGATGTCCGTCGGGAAGAGCTGGTCGCAGAGCTGGATGCCAGTCCGATTCCCTATGTTTCTCTGAACGGAGCGGCCGGACCGCACGGGACCTCGGTTATTACCGACGACTATGCAAACATGATGGACGCAATGGAGCATCTTTATCGGCTGGGGCATCGACGCATTGCTTATCTGAACTTCTACCGGCCGCCGGATCTGATTCCGTTTCAGCCTGCCGATCACCATTACAGTGTCCGGATGCGAATCCAGGCATATCAGGATTTCTGCCGGGAACGGAATCTGCCGATTCTTCCGGAGAGTCTGGACAACGCCTGCACATACGAGATTCTGACACAGAAGGCACTGGATCTGGGATACACCGCCATTGCGGTCTATTCCTTCACGCAGGCTCTTCAAGTGGAGTATTCTCTGAGGAAGCGGGGTCTTCGAGTTCCGCAGGACATGAGCCTTCTGACCTTCAACAACCCCTCCTATGCCGAATACATCAATCCGGCCATGACCTGCATTGAAATCCCGACGGAGGAGATGGGACTTTCCGCCGCAAGGCTTCTGATTGCAAAGTACAAGGATCCCTCCCATTGCGCGGGAGAGACCGTTTCATTCAAGGGAAAACTCATTCAGAGGGAATCAACCGGACCATGTCCATGCAGATAACAGAAATTCAAATATCCAGACAGAGAGGAGAGTTTTTATGACAAAAAAGAGAAGAAAATTTACCTTAATTGAGCTTCTGGTTGTAATTGCGATCATTGCAATTCTTGCCGGGCTTCTGCTTCCGGCGCTGAACAGTGCCCGGAGAAAGGCGAAAGGGATCAACTGCCTCGGGACTCTGAAGCAGATGGGACTTTCGATCGGGATCTATATGGATTCCTACAATCAGTGCATTGTCACGGAAAGCAACAGCCTTCTTCAGAGCACCTGCCGGATCTATTCGCAGGCGCTTGGGAACGCGGGACTGCTCAATGCGGACAGACCGGCGACCTATATGTGCACCGAAGCCGACCGGGATTCAAAATGGAGCAGCGGATCCCGTCTCAACGCGCAGGACCGACTCAGCGGACGAGCCTACGGGATCAACTACTGGGGAATCTGGGGTCAGGGAGGAAACTACAAGGGGAACTATACGGTCCGGATGCCGGAATCGAGCAACAATGAGGATCGGCTGCTCTATTCGACGAAGGTCAAATATCCGTCCAGGTTTGTCTTCCTGCTGGATACGAAGCTGGCCGGGCTGACCAGCAACGGGACCAAAGCGGTGATGGATTCGAGCTCCATCGGGACCTGGGGCGCGCGTCCATGGACCATTCATGAGCCGATGCGCAGTGTCAATATTCTGCGCGGCGATCTGGGTGCGATGGCGGCATCGCTTGCCTGGATGCGTTCGAATATCCGAAGGGAGATTCTCTTCACCGTTTCCGATCCGACATTTTAAGTGTGCATCATAGGAAGAAAAGGACTTGCATACATGAAATTTCTACAGATTCTGACTTTATTTTCTCTTTTTCTGACGCTTTCCGCGGAGAATCTTCTGACGACGAACCGTCCGCAGAACATCTGGCCGCACGGCAAGACGACCCTTTCAGCCAGGGACGGGAAACTTTCTGTGAGCGTTCCGCATGGGAGCACCTGTCATGGCAGCATCACCATTCGTCCGGAATGGAAATTTCTCCGTCTGGATATGGAAATGCGGGTAAAGGATCTTCGTCCCGGAGCGCAGTCCTGGCAGTGTGGACGTCTGGCAATGCGCTTCTACGGAGCGGACCGCAAACCGGTCGGCAAATGGCCGGAGATGTTCGGCATGAGCGGAAACTCCGACTGGACTCGCTGTTCCAGAATCTATGAAATTCCCGAAGGAGCGGTCCGACTGGCGATCGATCCGGCCAATTTCGGGAAATCCGGCATTGCGGAGTTCCGGAATCTGACCGTTCAGGCGTTCCGGACACGGAAGGAGGCGGAGGAATTCTATACCGGCCCCCGCCTTCCCTCCACAACGGAGCTCTGGGATCTGAAGGATGCGGAACGGCTTCGCAATGCGTTCCGGGATCGGCTCTGCCTGAACACGATCTGGCAGGTCAGGCCGGTGGAGGCGGCGACGGCGGATTCCGCACCGAAAGCAAACGAATATCCGTATTTTTTCAAGGTTCCCGGAATCTGGCCCGGACACAACGGATGGAAACAGCCCGGTACTTCGCAGGATTTCTACCATCCGTCCGGAGCGAAAGCGCAGATCGACGGGAAAAAACTGAATCATGTCTGGTACCGGCGGACAGTGGAGATTCCCGCGGACTGGAAAGACCGGAAGATCGAGCTGGAACTGACCTGGATCCAGACCTGCGGACAGCTCTTTATCGACGGAAAAAAGGCCGGCGAGTTCTACTTCCCCGGCGGACGGGTGGATCTGACCGGAAAGCTCATCCCCGGAAGACGGCATGAACTGGCGATTCTTGTCTCGGCAAGAGTGGAAGATGCGGAAACCGTTTCGTTCAATGCGCCGGACCGGATCAGCCGACTCAAGAAGAAGATCGTCTGCCGCGGCATCACCGGCGACGTCTATCTGCATGCGGGCCCCAGGGGAACGCGCATCAGCGACATTCACCTGATCACCTCCGTCCGCAATCGGGAAATCACCTGCAACGTCGGTCTGCAGGACATCGTCCCGGGCACCTACACGCTGGAGACCGTGATTCTGGACGGGGATCAGACCGTGAAAACCCTTCGCTCCCCCCTCTTTCTCGCCGTTCCCGGGAAGCGGATTCTTTTCAAGGCCCCCTGGACCGATCCGAAGCTCTGGGATACCGACACTCCGCAGAACACCTATCGAGCCGTCGTCACACTGAAGGACGCGCGGGGCAACGCCGTGGACACCCTCTATCCGCAGGAGTTCGGCTTCCGGGAATTTGAAATCGACGGACGCGATTTCAAACTCAACGGCAAACGGCTCCATCTCCGTTCGGCCGCCTCGCAGCTGCCGATCCGGGGAGCGGAAAACCAGACCGCCGGTCAATACCGCAAAAATGCGGAAATCATGAAATCGTTCGGTCTGAACCACCTGATTCCCCTGAACTACAATTTTTCTCCCGGCGAGACCGGCTATCAGGACGCGTTCTATGTGGAAAACTCCCGCAACGGCATTCTGACGACGCTGACCCTTCCGCATCCCGCCAGTTTCGACTGGAAACTGGACGATCCCGCCGTTCAGGCGAAGTACCGGATGCTGACCGGTTATCTGATCCGGCGCTACCAGAACGTTCCGGGACTGATTCTCTATGCCTCCACACACAATGCAACCGGCTATTCGGGCGACCAGAATCCCGCACGGATCGACGGTGTCTACACACCGGATCCGTTCCTGAAGAAAAATGCGCAACAGTCGTATCTGCATCGTCGTCAGGCACTTCTTGCCGCCGATCTGGTCAAGCAGCTGGATCCGACCCGTCCGGTCTACCATCACGAAAGCGGCAACCTCGGCCCGATGTACACGATCAACTGCTATCTGAACTGGGCGCCCCTGCAGGAGCGGAGCGACTGGCTGGAACACTGGGAAACCCACGGCGTCAAACCCCTGTACATGATGGAGTGGGGAATGCCGCATGTGTGCTCGTGGTCGAGTTTCCGCGGTCCGGCGTTCATCTGGAGCGCGAATGCGGTTCAGTGCATCTGGCTGAACGAATACAACGCGCAGTTCCTTGGAGAGGAAGCCTACCGGGCGTCCGGTCAGAAGATCTCGATGATGAAAGCGCAGGAGAAGCTCAACACGGGCAACAGGGAAGTTCATTTCAGCCGGTTCAACTGGTTTTCGCGGTTCACGGATGTGCAGAAGGTCTGGTCGATTCTGATCGGGGCGAACTTCCGGGACCTCCGGGCGCGCGGACTTTCCGGTCTGCTTCCGTGGGACGGCGATGCGTACTGGAACGCGGACCGCGCTCCGAAATCCCGTCCCCTCCCCGACCGGTTCTCCAATCTCAAACGGACCGGCATGTCTCCGGACTATCAGGGTGCGCTCGCCGATCGTTTCGACACCGGAACGACCTTCACCGGCAAGACCGCCGGCGCGGCCTTCCAGCCCCGTCTCGGCTGGATTGCGGGGAAAATCGGCGACTTCACTTCGCGGAACTCCTACTATCTTCCCGGGGAAACCCTGGAGAAGTCGCTGGTGATCCTGAATGACACCCGTCGGGATCTCACCACACGCTTCACATGGAGCGTTCCGGAATGGAAGATTTCCGGTTCGGGCACCGTCGTCACGAAGCCAGGCGGACGGACGGATCTTCCGATCTCCTTCCGCATTCCCGACAATGCCGCCGGACAGAAAGCGACCCTTCACGCCCGCTTTTCCTATTCCGGGAACAAAACGGCCGAAGACACCTTCCCGATCGAAGTCGGCACCCCGGCGAAGGTCTCCCTGAAGAGGGCGGTTTATCTCGTGGATCCGGAAGGCAGCGCCGGCCCCCTCCTGCGGAAACTGAAGATTCCGTTCCGTTCTCTCCGGGGAGAGAAACTTCCGGAACAGGGGATTCTGATTCTCGGACGCAATGCGCTGCGGAAGGCGCCGGCCTCTCTGGAGAATGCGCTTCGTTCCGGTCTGCGCCTTCTGGTTCTGGAACAGCCGTATGAAGATCTGCTGAATCTGGGAATCCGCGGCAATGTCCATGGATTCCGGGAAATTTTTGCTCTGGATCCGTCGTTTGCGGACAAGCCGCTGAAGAACTGGCGGGGGGCTTCGACGAATCTTCCGCACTATCTGGAAACGCCGGACTACGAACCGCAGATGCCGAAATGGAACTGGAACGGTTTTTCGAACACGCGAGTCTGGCGGGCGGGGAACCGCGGAACGGTTTCGGGCGTCGTCCCGGAGAAGCCGTGCGTCGGCGACTGGATGCCGCTGCTTCAGGCCGGATTCGATCTGCAGTATGCGCCTCTTCTGGAATACCGGGAAGGGAAAAGCCGCGTTCTGTTCTGCCAGCTGGATGTTTCCGGACGCACGGAGGAGTCTCCGGAAGCGCTGGAACTCCTTGCGGAAGCGCTGCGGTATCTGGACCGTTCGGAAACGCCGGAACCGCGGAGGAGTTTCTATCTCGGGAACGCCGCCGGAGAAGAGACGCTGAAAACCTTGAAGCTGAAGTATCAGCCGTTGAAGGAGATGAAGCAGTGCACGGAACGGGATCTTCTGATTCTGGGACCCGGCTCGAAAACCGGCTCTCTGAAGGAGCTTCTCTCGAAGGGACTTCATGTTCTGGCGCTGGGACTTGACGCGCAGGAGATGCGGAAAATCCTTCCGGGTCTGGAAGGGCTGTCCACGGGGAAAGGGGTCTACTCCGACTACGCGGAAGGACTGGCCGATGATCCGGTGTTCCGGGGGATCTCCAATGCGGATCTCCACTGGCGCAAGGGACTGAACGGAACATTTTTCGCAAAAACCAATCCGGGAGGAAAGGCGCTGCGGAGCATTTCCATCGGCAAGGGGAAAATCGTGTTCTGCCAGGTGGCGCCCTGGATGTTTGATCCCAATGAATTTCAGTATCGGACAACGCGGCGGCGGAACTTTTATCTGCTCTCCCGCCTTGCGCACAACCTCGGAGCGGAATCGGACAGTGCGTTTCTGAAGCGTCTCTCGAAGCGCTCCGGCCTCCGCGACGGCTACCGGAGCCTGAAAGGCACGTGGCTCGGGAAGGCCGATCCGAAGCAAATCGGACGGGAAAAGGGTTACTTCCGTCCGGATTTCCGGACCGACCGTTCCTGGCGACCGGTCAAGGTTCCCGGCATGTTTGATCTTCAGTTCCGGGACATTGCCCCCAGCGGCAACTTCTGGTACCGGACAACCTTTGATGCGGCGGACCTCCCGGCCAATACGGATGTGACGCTGTATCTCGGTGCGATCGACGACGAATCCTGGGTCTGGTTCAACGGGGAATTTCTCGGAGAACTTTCCGTTCGGACCAACCCGAAGAACTTCTGGGCGGCGGAACGGATCTACACCCTCCGGCACGAGCTTCTCAAGCTNNGGCAATGTTCTGACCGTTCTGTGCAACAACCGCCGGATGAGCGGCGGAATTCTCGGGGAACCGAATCTCACGTTCCTTCCGGAATACCGTCTGTACTCCGACCTTCCCATATCCGGCGACGATCCCTACCGATATTTCCGCTGGTAATCCGCACCTCCCGAACAGGACCGGTGTTTTATGAAGCATCCGGAAGTGGAAACACTCTTCCTCTTCCGGATGCTTTTTTCTTGTTGTTCTCCATATCCTCTTCCATGGATTTCTGATTCGAGAAGAGCGCTCATTCTGAAACCCGTTCTTCTTCCCAGCCTCCCTTCGATCCACACCAGTCCGCCTCGACACCGGATAGGATTCCGAAGCATCTATTTAAAATTTATTTAAGATTTATTTATAAAATAATTATTAAATCCCCGTTGACAAAAGATGGGCTTTGTGGTATAATTATCTTCGGAAAAGAACGGGACTTGAAACAG
>DDJH01000102.1 GCA_002338895.1 Lentisphaeria bacterium UBA1829
GGAGAAGAAAGACTGAAAACTTAAAACAGAAGGAGAAGATGTGGTCATGGAACCATCCCTTCGCACTGGAAATTTCACTCTTCTGGAACTTCTTATCGTTATTGCAATTCTTGTTATTCTTGTCAGTCTTCTTCTGCCAGCTCTTCGCTCCGCCCGCTGCAAGGCGCTCCAGGTGCAGTGTACCGGGAATCTGAAACAGATCTATACTGCCGTGGGGATCTACGTTGCCGATTCCGACGGATATCTTCCGTTCCTCCAGCAGCTGTACAATCCGGAGCCGAAATGGGCCTTTCTGATCCGGGATTATGTGGCGAGTCCGTTTTACGGAGACGGCGGATCGGAAGAGCTGAAAGGGGTGTTGTTCTGTCCGGTCCGGAAATCGCCGGAGGAGTCGCCATGGTGGCCGGCGGAAACGGAGCCCGCGCCAAGGAGCGTCAGCATCTACCGGGAAACGACGTTCCGGGTCGGCTCCGCGGCGGAGCTGCGCAGTCGGCATGGCGGATGGCGCAATGAGACCTCCGCACTGGAAAGCGGAGAAGGAGAAAAACGTCTGGAACAGATTCTGGACGGCTCCGCCATTCTGGTTGAAAAGGACTACAATTCAAGGAATTCCACCTGGAACAACCGGAACTCTCCGGCGCGGAACTATGAGAGGCTCAGCATGAATTCCCACGGTCTTTCCTGGCATCTTCACCAGAACAGCAGCGACATGCTGATGAAATCAGGAAATGTGATCAGCGTCAAAATGCCCTCCCGTTTCCGCATCACCAACGAGTGGCAGTATCGATAAAAGAAACACGAAAAGAAAAACGTATGAAATCAGTCGTCACAGGAGCTGCAGTTCTGTTTTGCTGTCTTGCCTTCGGGATGGAGGAAATCACCGCGCCGCCCGCACCTTTTGCAGAGCGTTCCGGGGATACCGAACAGAACCTTGGTGCGGAATTCCGCAACGAAGGGATTTATAAGGGAGAAAAGAGTCTGATCTGGGTCAATGGAGAGCCGCACGCCTCGCTGATTTTTCAAAAAGGAGGGCAGACGATCTTTGAATTGCGCTGCCGGATTTCACCGACCGTTCCCTCCTGGTCGCCGTTCACGCGTTTTCAGGATCAGATCAATCGTCCGGGAAAGCAGATTCTCCGAACGCATCGTTTTCAGCTTTCTCCCGACAGTCCGGGAGTCTTTCAGGAAAGAGTCACGCTGAACCGGGAGGGAAAAATCGTTCTTGAACTTCTGTATGACTGCGATGCGGAAAAAATCAAGGGACGCACCATTGAACTCTTCTTCCCGCTTCTGAGCATTGCCGGACAGACTCTGGAGATCAACGGACGCGAAGTAAAACTTCCGGAGCGGCAGGAGTGGTCGATTCTCAACGGGAAGGAAAATTCCTGGATTCACGGGGGCTGGTTCCCGAAGGTCCGGACGATCCGTTTTTTCCCGGGGAAACGTGCGGACTCCTTCTCTCTGGGACTGGACGGCAATACGGATCTGGTCATCTTCCGCAGCCGGGAGGGTGCCCATTTCTCTCTCCGACCGAAAAGCGGGACGAGTTCTCCGGTCCACCTGATTCTGGATCCGGGAGAGAGCAGAAAACCGGCGAAGACGGAAAACATCGTCAACGGGATCAATTTCACGCGGAACAACGGGTTTCACGTCACGCTGTTCGATCCGGAGCGCAACGGTTTCATCAATCCGTCCTTTGAGTCGGATTCGCGCTATTTCGAAATTCGCAACGCCGATCTCTCCACCTGGATCCGCACGGGAACTGCGCGGAGCGGCAGAAGATCCATGCTTCTTCAGGGAGCGGTCTCCACCTTTTCCTTCCCCATCCGCCAGCGCTGCGATTATACGCTGAGCTGCTATGCGAAAAGTGAAGACGGAACGGAGAAAACCCTCTCCATCGGCTACCGGAGTTACGAAAATCAGAAAGACACGCAGAAAAAACACTATTTCAAGATCCGCGGCAAAAACTGGACCCGTCTGGAGATTCCAATCAGGCTGCCGCGAAGCGGGATCCGCTTTGAGTTCTCCGGCCGGGGGATCTATCTGGATGACCTTCAGTTTGAACGCGGGAAAAAGGCCTCCGCATACGCGGGCAATCCGTTCGGCCTTCAAGTTCTGACGGAAAGTCCGGACCGCAGTGTTGTCAAATCCGGCACACCGATCCATGCGCGACTTTCGGTTCGCGGACCCGCCGGGAGCTCCGGGAAGATCCATTTGACCATCCGCGATTTCTTCAAACGGGTCAAACTCCGGAAAACGCTGGATTTCCGGATTCCCGATTCCGGAGAAACGACTCTTTCCCTCGGACCGGATTCCCTCTTCTCCCTCGGACCGAATGTGATCCGCGCCGACGTCCAGCCGGACGGCCACCGTCCCTATACCGACTTTCTCCGGATCACCGTCATGAAATATGCGGACAACACCGCCCGGCACAAAAACATTCACGGCACCGCCTACTACGGCTACAACTATATTTATCCGTTCCATCCCCCCGCCCGGGAACTTCATCTTCTTCAGATTGCCGGGATCGGCGCCCACTCCTACCTGTCCAACCACAAGTCTCCGCAGACCTTCGCCCTGCTCCGGAAATATGGAATGGACTCCTTCGGCTCCTATATCGAACGCGGCGACTACGATTTCAAGCGGAGAAAATGGAAAGCACCCATCGACGACGCTCTCCGGGAAGCCGGTCTCGGCCAGTCCATTGCACAAATGACCGATTTTTCTCCGGAAGTTCTGACCCTCGTCGAAAACACCGCCTACCAGATTGCCAAAGCCCATCCGCATGTTCTCTACTGGACCGCCCATACGGAACCGGCCTGGCATTATGCATCTCTCAAGGCGGGAAAGACCAAAGAGTTTGCCAAATACATTCTGGCACTGAACCGAGGCATCCTGCGGGCGAACCCGAAGGCGGTCTTCAATCCGTTCGGCGACTCCGGGATGGGCAAAGGCGGACGCGAAAACATTCTGAACTATCTCCGAGCCTGCCGGGAACTGGAGCCGCAGACCACCTTCCGGGTCCTGGACATCCACACCTACCGGGCATTCCCGGAACAGCCCGATACCGAATACGATCTCAAAGCGTTTCTTGATTCTCTCGCCGAACTCGGCTACAAGGATGTTCCCATCCACCTCGGCGAAGGCGCCTACTGGGTTCCGATCATCGTCCGGGAGTGGCTGGGGATCGCGCCCTGGCAGGATACGACGACCAAGGACCGTTACGGTCTCCATGTTCCCTCCTACGATCTCGGCTGGGGGGAACAGGTCAGCGCCGCGATGATTCTGCGTCACTGGCTGGTTGCATACAAATACAGCGACAGGGTGAAATTCACCTGTCCGTGGGTCTGGCCGTTTCTGGACTCGGAACAGCCGTTTGCATGGATGGCGATGTCCTCCAATCTGACCGATCTGCTGGGCAATGCGGACTTCCGGGAGGATATCCGTTTCTTTCCCGGTGCGCGCGCGTATCTGTTTGAAGATTCGGAAGGCCGTCCCGTCGCCGTATACTGGTATTTTGAAGAGAGTCTCGACCGAGGACTGCAGAAGGGACTCCGGATGGAACTTCCCGTGAAGGATCCGGATCTGGAGTACATCGATCTGATGGGCAATGTCTGCAAGGCTCGCCAATCGGGAAGCGGCGTGCAGCTGCCCCTCTCCAGCTTTCCCGTTTTCATCCGCGGGAGGAAAGGCGACATGGAAAAACTCTCCCGCGCATTCCGCAACATCCGCATCCCCGGCGCCAAACGACTTCCGGTGGAAATTCTGTCCCGCGGAATCCCCGACGGAAAAACTCTGCAAATCGACGTTCTGAATCTTCTTTCCAGCAGCCGGGAGTATCGACTCCGCATCGGTTCGGGACCGGAACAGACCCTTCTTCTGAAACCCGGAGAATGCCGGAAACTGCACTACCCCCTTCCCTCCGCACTCCGTTTTGACCGGATCAACAAAATCTCCGTTCCGCTTTCGCTCACGTTCGGCGGGGAGACGGTGCACAGCAGCTTCGATCTGGAAGTTCTTCCGCTGCATCAGTTTTCCGGCAAGATCGACTGGTCAGCCATACCGGCGCTCCGTTTTCCGTGGTGTATTCCGGAGCTGTACGCGAAGACCAATCACCTCTCCTGGCAGGGGGACGCGGATCTCAGCGGGACCTGGCAGGCCGCCTGGAACCCGGAAGGACTCTTCTTCCGTTTCGTGATCCGGGATGACTCCTTTGTGATGGATCATACCAGTCCGCGCGGAGTCTCCTCCTGGTACGACAACGACTCCATCCAGCTGTTCTTCGACACCCTCGGCGACGGACGCGAAAACGCCCGGCGCGGCAACTCCCAGTTCGATCAGAACGATTACAGCTACGAACTTCTCCCGACCGGGAACAACAGCGCCATCGTCTATCGCCGTCACGCCCCGGACCAGCAGCTGACCGGCGGTCTGGACGGACTCTTCCGCGACACCGTCGAAAAAAATGTCCGCTGTTCGTTTGAATACCGGGATGGCAGCATGATCTATGAGGTCTTCTTTCCGGCGCGCTATCTCCAGCCGATGGAGTTCCGTCCCGGCTCCATGCCCGGACTCGGCATCAAGGTGTTCGACCGGGACAAGGGCGACCGCTGCGCAAAACAGACTCTCTCCAATGTCAACGGCGATGTTTTCAAACGGACCGACATCTATCCTCTTCTCCTGTTCATGAAATAACCTCACGTGTCTCTCCTCCATCCTCCGGTACAAGGCCGGAGGATGGAGGATGCGAAGCCCCCCTTCTCTCTCCTCCTCTCTTGAAGATCCCCCGGATCCCGACTCGTTTTCAGAAAAATCAATGCGGGAGAGCCCCGTTTTCCGGAGCTCTCCCGCATTTTTTCCCGAGCGGCAAAGCCGGGGAGTGTTCCTGTCCGTCAGGGAGTCAGCAGGAGCTGCGTATAAAGATCCGGCCTCTGGAACGCATCTCCGTCCTTGACGGGAATGTTGCTGATGTTCTGTTTTGCGTGACCGCTCTGCGAATCCCGGTCATAGATTTTGATTCCGATACCCGGGGTCTGACCGGCTTCCAGCGTCATCGGCATCAGATAGCGGGCGGGGAACGCGACTGTATAAATCAGAGTATTGCCGTTCCGGGAGAATTCGCATTTCACACCGGGTTCGAGAACGTTTCCTTTCAAACCGCCGTCCACGCCACCCGTGAACTGATGATCGGGAACATGGCGGCGGTAGACGACGGCGCTGCGGTCTCCGGTCGGGAGCAGTTCATAGCTGTAATCATCCAGATCGAATCCGAGGCGTCCGCGCCGGGCGTTTTCGCGTCCGTTTCCGAAGGTGTCGAAGAAGAGCTGGATGGCATCGTTGTCATACCAGAACGTCGGATCTTTCCGGGAGTGGTTCAAAACGAAGCGGTCGTCGGTGACCTCGAAACGCAGGAGGAGATTCTTCTGATTCCAGGCGATCCGGCAGACCGCGCTCAAATCGTCGGGACCGCCCCATTTCAAGCCGTTCTGAGAGGCGTCGAATTCCAGATGGACATGCTGAACGGGGACCGCGGGGATCTTCGTCCAGTCGACGACCTCTCCTGTTTTCCGAACAGGAAGAACATTCATCCGGAACACGGTTTCCCGGTTTTCTCCATCAAACTTCATCCGGACCGGAATGGAAAGATCGGAGAAGCGGTCAAACGGCAGCTTCTGTTTCAGCTTCACCCGGAAACGTTTCGACTCCAGCGGACGGAAGGAGACGCGCATCATCTTTCCCCCGTTGATGGCAAGTTCCGACTCCAGACTCCGGGACAGCGGATTCAGCGCCGTAATCTCCGCCTCGGACGTTGAAACAAGCCGCGCGGTCAGTTCGATCGGAAGCCGGTCCGACGCGGCGACATGCGACTGGTTGATCGCCTGGACAAGCGCATCCAGCTGACCGGGTTTCACGCGGATGTAAAACGGAAAATTCGTCAGCGGCAGAGTATAACTTCCGTTTTCCTCCGGGACATCGCAGACTCCGCCCATCAGATCGATGAATTCCGGCTCCATCCCCTTGAGCTTCACGCGCATCCGGGAACCGTTTTTCATTCCCCGGTCGAGCTCCTCTTCAAATTTCCAGATCGCCGCCACGGGCCGCCCCTTCTGATCTTCGAACACGTACGCCCGGGCATCCGGCGCAAAGCGGACGTCTTTCCGGAAAACGGCATTTCCCAAGAGATCCGTCATTGCGGCGGACATCACAAACAGCGCAAACGGATTTTCTCCGTCGAGGAAACGCGGCACCCACGTGCACGCCATTTTCAGACGATCCTGATACTTGTACGCGACCAGCCAGTGACGCATCAGCATTGCCGCAGCCACCCGTTCCCCCCATCCGAGATCATAGGAGGGCACATGCTGGGAGAAATACCCGTCTTTCGTCTGAACCGACTGCCACGGTGCAATTCCCTGCCACGGTGCAACGATCAGCGGATAGAAATAAGCGCCTTCGAACCAGCGGACCTGAATTTTGTCGTATCCGATTTTTTTCAATCCGTCGAGCAGTTCCCGATAATCCGCATCGGTATCGGGCAGTTCCGTGAACGCGCGATAAGGATGAGCGTCGATGGTCTGAAACTTCACGGAAGGATCGACCTTGCGCGCGGCCTCCAGAAACGCATAAATCTCCTTGCGTCCGACATCGGCGAGATTGCAGATCCCATACGGACTGAACAGAATTTCGGGATTCCCCCGCAGGAGTCCGCGGTACATGGCCAGGACGAGCTTTGCATACTCTTCGACGCGATGCAGTTTCAGGGTTCGGAAACTTCCGCTCGGCTCCGTCGGAGCGTTCCAGTTCTTCGCCCACGGATACTTCCGGGCGACCCGGCAGGCGAGATTTTCCACCTGTTTGAGCACTTCAGGCGAATAGGATTCCATCTCTTTGAGTTCGACATTGTTCCAGACCAGAGGGACCCCGTCGATTCCCTGGACGAAGCCCTTTTTTCCGGGACAGACGGTCGATGTCAGCAGAGCCGTCCAGGTGTCAATTCCGAATTTCGCATAGCGGTCGGCAATTTTTTTCGAAAGGTCGCGGGAGAACGGACCCGAAAAGGATCCGGCGAGATTTCCATAGGAGAAGGTCCCGATTCCACAGTGCTTCAGCATCGAGAAAATGGAATCCGGGATTTCGAGCTGGCTTTTCCCGGGCCAGCCGATTCCGGGAACGGCATGGAGATTTTTGTTCCGGCTTGTGTTGTCCGCATACTTGAATTTGGAGAGTCTCAGAAAATCCGTAAATGCGGGGAGCCCTTCCGGTTCGACGCGCAGACGGATCCGGTTCACCCCGCTGTGAAATGCGGAATCCGGAGCCAGCGGCAGCAGCGTTTCTCCGGAAGAGGGAATGGAGAAGGCGAGTTCGGATTCATACGGCTTCCGGTTGAAAAAATCGACGATGCCGACATGGATTTTTCCTTTTGTTCCTGCCGGACCGCGAAGAAGCAGACGTGCATGAATCGTCCCGCCCTCGTTGACACAGCTTCCCTGGGGACTGTCCGTTTTCAGTTCCATTCCGATGCGGTTTCCGCAATATTCGGAAGCCGTTTTCCCCTCCTCGAACTGGAGATCATCGATCAGCGCGCCGTTTCCGGAAAAATTCAAAGCGACCGCGCGGTGCGGCCAGAAAAAATTCATCTCATAGCGTTTCCATTCAGGACCTTTGACTTCAAAGGTTTTAGCGATGCTTTTTCCCCCCCAGAAATAGTCATCCGTGCTCACGGTAACGCGCCGGGGCGAGGAATCCGGCGACCGGGCATAAAAACTGATCGTATAATCCCGGTTTGCCAGCGTCGGGAAATTGAACGTTTTGGCGCTGCGAGTCAGATGAAGGGAAAACTTTCCGCTCCGCGCCGCCTTCGAACTCAGCATGGAGCGGACATCGAATCCGCCGTTGTGGTCGTGAAAATACCGGGCCCCGGATTCAAAGGACGGGTTGAGAAACAGATTCCTCTTCTCATCGAACACGCTGACCTCATACGCATTGTTCCTTGTGAAATTGATGCCGTTGACCACATTGTCCGAGCGGGAGATTTTTCCGCTCTTCCCGAAATCGATCGTGATTTTGAACGGTTTTCCCAGCTCCTTGAAATTCACATGCAGAAACGCCCCTTCCTTTGCCCGGAACAGAATCATATCCTTCACCATGCCATCCGGGAAACCGAGAGAAAAACTTTCCGGCGAGTCCGGATCAAAAACCAGTTGACGGACATTGGGAAACCAGCCGGAATGAATCCAGAAACTCTTCTTCCCATCCGACCATTTCTCCTTATCCGGCAGACTCACGATTTTGGCTTTTGCCGCCTGTTCCGTGATCTGCAGTTTCCTCCCCTGAATCATGTGGAGCGGGAAAAAGAAGCGGAACGCCTGTTCCTTCATCAGCGGACAGTTTTCCCCCGCATCGTACCAGGAAACGATTTCCGCCTTTCCGTCTGGAAGCAGGGAGATGGTCTGCCGGAAAGTGCCGCCGGCCTTTTCCGTCAGGCGGAAGGGATGGATCCGGGTCACGGAACGGCGTCCGGCATCCGTCTGAGTCTGGAATTTCGTAAACGGGGCCCAGCCCGGACTGCTGGGAACGCAGCGGATCTGAATTCCGAACACCATCTGCTCCCGGTTCAGGAACTGAATGCAGTTGTAATCATCCGGCCAGAGAAGGGTCTTGGTTCCGGAGACGATGGAATCGCCGGTGAATGAGCTCTTCTCCTGAACGGCAAGATTCTCCGTTTTCGCGAAAGGAGCCTCCGGAGCCTTCAGTTCAAGGGCCGGCAGTTCCCCTGCCAAAGAGAGCAGCATGAACATGGATCCGATCGAAAATACTGAACAGCGCATTTTTTTTCCTTTCCAAATAAAGTTGTTACATTGGCTTCAGAGTAAAATCTTCACGCCAGGCACTGACGCCGGGAATCATCCGGATGGTTCGGACATTCCCTGGGGTAAACATCACATTTGTGGTATTTGCTCCATGATTGTTGTATTTGTTGCTCGTCTCATAGTACCTGAATGTGTGGGGGGTATTGTAATGATTGGAATTATTGCCGCTGTATGCCATGTCACCGAGAAAAGCTGCATTGGGAAGAAAGCGGTGTATTTTTGCGCGGGGTTCCCTCCGATTGCCATATCCCCACCCGTATGTATCATACCGGGCCGCCCAGTCCTGATAGCTGACTGCGGGGGAATAGCAGGTTATCGACCACTCTGCGGGGACCTGATCGGCCGGCCATCGATGCGAGTCCGCCACGCTGGAGAGCATCGGGCAGATCATCAGATGACGGATTTTGAACACCGCCAGCGAGCCGTATAATTTTGTCGTATTGCGGCTCGGGATGTAGTTTCCGTTCAGCATATAATTTGCCCACTCGTAAGGTGCGGGGGGATAATCGTTGTTGTCATTGATATACAGATAGATGGCCTGACCGATCTGCCGCATGGAATTCACACAGGATGCGGTATACACCTTCTGTTTTGCCGACTGCAGGGCCGGCAGAAGAAGGGCCAGAAGAATCGCAATGACAGCAATAACGATCAGAAGTTCAATAAGAGTAAATTTTTTTCGCATGATCTTTCCTCACTCTCCTTTCTTTCCGAACAATCTTTTCATATTTTTCCTTTTCTTCTTTCCCGAATGGATGCATGAAAAACAATTTCCTCCTGTTTATATTCCGGCTCGCTCATGGCACGGAAAAGCTCCTGAGCCGCCGTCCGAGCCATTTCCGCAGGGATCAGAAGCAGTTTTGCATCCGGCGGATGAAGTGCTCCATAGGTTCCGGAGTAATTTTCATCGGTCAGGATCCGGACTTTTCCCCGTTTTTTCCTGCTCATCCGGCGATCAAGGAGAAAATAATCGCATCCGAAGACAAAAATTCCATCCGGATTCCTTTCCAGAAGCCGGTCAAGCTGTTCGACGGAGTCCTTTGCATACTGGAAGAGATTGCAGGAGGGCTCGGCAGGCCCCTCGCCAGCGGGAAACACCGAATTCCACCCCTTGTAAAGCGGAGAGCGGATTTCCCATGCCGGATCCCCGCCCACAAACGCCACCTTTCTGCATCCATGGGAGCAGAAATACTCTGCGGCGATCCGCCCGGCCTCTTCATAATCCATGGAAACGGCAAACCCGTTTTTCCCTTTTTCTCTTCCGAAAATGCAGACGGGGATCTTCTCTCTCAGCTCTTCAATCAGGGGATAGAGCACATCCAGCGGCCGAACCCAGATGATTCCATCCGGATGATACATTTCAATCTCTTCGCGGATCCGCTCCGCTCCACCCACGAAGTTGCCGTTCTGCATCTCCACCGGCAGCGACTTGAAGACCGAGCAGAGCTGTTCCAGAATCCCGACAAAAAAACCATCGAGCGTCATCAGCTTTCCATCCTGCCAGATGATCATCACCCGGAAGCATTTCTGTTTGATCACGCCGCGCCGCCAGCAGCGATCCGGATTGACAAACATCCCCTTCCCTTTTCGGATCAGCAGCCATTGATCCTCCACCAGCTCCTTCAGCGCATAGCGGACCGTCAAACGGGAGACCCCCATGATCCGGCTGATTTCCCGTTCCGACAGAAACCGTTTCCCCGGATCCTCGTGCTCCGCAATCCGATCCAGGACATATTGCCTGACTCGTCTGTATTCCGGAATTCCCGGCATCTGCAGCTCCTGACCTTTTCGATTAAGTGGGCTAATTTTATAGATCACTTTTTCATTATATCACATTCCCGGAAAATTGTCAAGAGTGTAAAAAGCAAAAAGCATGATTTTTCTTCTGCGGGACGGAAAACGAACCGCTCCGGATTCCAATACTTCACGGAAAAGATAATGGGGGAAAGCCGCCTCCAAACGGAGGGAGTCCCGACTGGAAGCGGTGGGGAAAAGCAGCTCCCGGCTGAGATTCACTCAGAGATGGCGTGCCGCGGCAAAGCAGAGCGTCCAGTCCTGATCGTTCGCCCAGTCGTCATACCGCCTCCCATAGACCGTTCCGAGCGGGAAGAAGGTTTTTTCCTCTCCGTGTTCTGAATTGAAAATCCGAACCCGGTACGGCATCAGGAAGCCGGCGGAAGCAAAGCCGTCCGGAGCGTAGACACAGAGGGCATTGCGGAGAATAGACCGTCCAAACGCCGTCAGAGCCGGATCGTTCAGAACCTCGCCGCAGAGCAGGAACATCTCTCCGGTGCAGGAGGAAAGCCACTGCGGCATGGTGTCGCCATAGGTTTTCATCTTTCCGAACCAGTAGAGATCCCAGTAGCGGACTCCCTGTCCGAAACAGTGGAAATCCGGCTGCTCTCCTCCGAAGGCCTCGACGCTGCGGAGAAAGACGGGGAGAAGTTCCAGATATCGGCGGTCGCCCGAAAGCTGGAACGCCTGACAGAGACTGATGACCTTCAG
>DDJH01000205.1 GCA_002338895.1 Lentisphaeria bacterium UBA1829
CGCAAGACCGCTGCCCTCCTTCAGAATTCCCGAAAGATCGGCATAAAGAGTTCCCCCTGAAAGGATTCCAAGAAGGAACAGCCGAAGTAAAACCGTTCTGCAACCACTCATTTTCATTCTTTTTTTCCCCAGATTTTCCTTATTTCCACTTTCCGATGTTCCATGCGGCGGAGCGCGGGGAGTTTCCTTTCAGCACACCGCTTCCCTTCAGGAGCACCTCCTGGCGGAAAGACTCGAACCAGTTTCCGGAAAGAAGGAGCGTCCCGTCCGTGTGCCGTTCGTCGGAACAGACCGCCGGCAGATCGACCGCGTCCGGATTCCGGAAAAGATTATTCATCAGAATCCGGGAGGAGAGTCTGTTTCCGGAAAAACCGATCAGCGGATTTTTCTGAAAACCGGCCGTTTCCATGGTATTTCCCGAGATCACGACATGTTCCGCTTCGGCGAGCAGACGGATCCCTCCCCCGGAAAACGTATTTCCGGCAATCACCACATCGCGGGCGGCCTCGACAAGCAGCAGAGCATTCGGATTGACCTCATTGATGAACTGATTCCCGGAAATGAGCACTTTTCCATTTCCGAAACGGGTGTTGTTCCCGGGGGAATGGAGACGAAGGAAAGACCCTTGAAACTTCTTCTCCCCCACATTCAGCACCAGAATCTGATTGCCTGTGATCAGCAGACGGGATCCGTAGAAATATCCGCCGATTCCGGCGCATTTGGAGTTGATAGAAATATTTCCGGAAATGACGACATTCTCTCCGCCTTCCGTATCGTAGGCCAGATCGCTCATAAATCGTGCTATATTGTTTGAAATCAGGATATTGCGTCCTTTTGACCCCCAGGCGAGACACATTCCGTTTTCAGCGATATTGCGGTCCAGCACAATATCGTAGACCCCGGCGGTATTCGGATCGTATTCCGGCGTTCCGGGTTTGATCTTCCGGAACGTCAGACGGGCGCTTTTTTTCGGGACTCCGGCTTTCCGGTCATCGGCATCTCCGCCCCACCATTGGCACTGGAAGCGAACCCGGTCCGACCAGTTTCCGGTGTGCAGGAGAGCTTCGGAAGCGTTCTGGAAAGAGGTCATCCGTTCACAGTCTGTCGCGCGGTTGTTCCGGACCGTGACCCGGCGGCAGTTGAGGAATCGGAAGCAGTCGGTCACGCCGGCAATCCGGTTTTCTTCGACGGTCAGATCGGCGCAGGAATCAAAATAAGCAAAATCAAAGCCGAGCCGCGGCAGATTCTGCTTTCCGAAACCCGAAACCGTGATGCCGCGGACCGTCACACCGGAGACCTTTTTCCCGACGAGAAGCGGCGCTTTCCGGCTGAAACACTCCAGGTTCCAGAGACCGCCTTCGATTCGGCAGCGGTCTCCCAGGATCCGGATTTCACTGCGGTCGCCGATCCGGAGCTCCGCCCCGTCCTCGAAGATCAGCGAAGCTCCTTCCGGCATCCGGACGCTCCCAAACGTATAGCACCCTCTGCCGATCCGGACAGATTTCCGAGCCAGTTCCCGGTTGAGGCGGTCCGTAAGATCCGTGCATGGGACTTCCCGTTTTTCCCCAAGAGGCTTCAGAGTCAGGAAATCTCTGCGCCAGCTCTTCTGATCCGAGAGATTCCATTCTGCCGCCGCCCCCTTTCCCCGAACGGTGAAGGAATGGACGGCAAAACGATCCATCACAGACCCCGCTTGAGCGGTATCCAGGACGAATCCGATCCGTTTCGGCAGGAATCCGTGCGAAGGAGTCTTTTTCCACACCACCTCCAGATGGTTGACGCTCTTTCCGGCTTCGAGAACGAGTTCCTTTCCATCGAAAGAAAAGCGCAGGACGAGGGGACCTGCTGCAAGACGGAATTTTCTCCCGCTGTTTTTCCAGGAAAAATTTCCGCGTTTTTCATAAACGACAGCGCCATAATCGACTTCCGGGGTCCGGTTTCCCGGGCAGAGAAGTCCTCCGATGTAACGGTTTTCCCCATCTTCCATCAGGATACCGGTCCAGGACTGCCATGGCATGACGGGCCGATCGACACCCGGGGCATTGAACAGTTCACACGTCATGGTCACCGAAACCGGAGCGCCGCCGTTCCAGGGTTGCGAGATACCGTTCCCGCGTGCGGAGAATCCCCATCGGCTGGCCCCNNCCCCGCCGTCAAGACGGAATTCCAGCGGAAAAGCGGAGCAGAGGACCCCGAGGAACAGCAGAGGAATGCACCATTGTTTTTTCATGGCAGTCATCCTTTTTTTCCGATTACCATTTCCGATCGAAGAGCACCGTATAATCCCATGCGGGCGAGGTGCGGGCGAAGATGGAGCTTTTGACCGCGGCGGCCGCCCCGTCGTTCCATCCGACATTGTAATGGTCCCAGTGCATATCCGCCATGAGATCTCCGGTGTTCCACTTTCCGGCGGGGACGGTATCCAGCAGCACGACCATGTTTCTACCGACCACGACTCCCTCTTTTGCCGGTTTCTGGGAAACGGTCATCGTTGCGCAGTACTTGGAATTTTGGGGATCGGCGGAATTTCCTCCGGTTTTGCTGAGCATCGGGAGCCAGGTGTAGGAGGACTGATGTCCGTTGATCCGTCCGCTTGCGGTCACCTTGACACGGTTGTTGGCCGGACAGATGAACAATTTCGTCTTATTGTTGAGATAGTCCAGATCCACCAGCAGGCCGTAATTTCTTCCGAGTCCCTTGTCGTATCCGATCTCGGTCGGATCCGCGTAAACATGCGTGAACGGATAGGAATCCTTGAAATCCGCCGCATAGACTCCGGTCAACTGCAGGAACTGCCTCTGCTGACTGAGACAGCTCACCGAATGCGCCTTGTTCCACACCTTCCGCATGGCCGGAAGAAGCAGAGCCGCCAGGATCGCCAGAATTGTAATTACCACTAGAAGTTCAATCAATGTAAACTTCAACTTCCCTTGATTTTTCCTGGAAGTGAATTCCTTCCACCGGACCCCTTTTCTTTTTTTCATTTTCTCAACCCTTTCTGTTGATGAAAGATTTTATTCCATAGCGATTGTACCGGATCGGACTTCCGCAACCGAATCGCGAATAATCAGACGGGGAATGACGACCTGGGTCTGCCGGGGAGCTCCGCCGTTGACACGGTTCAGAAACGCCTCGACCGTATGACGGGCAATCTCGCGCAATGGAAGCTGAATGGTGGTCAGCGCGGGATAAACCGATGTCGCCAGCGGAGAATCATCGGATCCGATCACGGAAAGTTCTTCGGGCAACTTCATCCCGCGGGCGTAAGCGGCCTGATAGGCGCCGACCGCCATCTGGTCGTTTGCGGCGAGAATCGCAGTGACTCCGCGACCGATCAGCAGATCCGCGATGGCCCTTCCCTCCGCGGTTGTATCGTTCCCGGTCATTTCGAGTTCCGGAAGGGATTCGGCATTGTGAGCGGCCATGAAGTTCCGGTACGCCGTCAGAAAGGGATCGACAACCGGATAGCGGCGTGTGGCGGAGGCGATCAGTCCGATTCTGCGATGTCCGCATCCCCAGAGATATTCCAGGGCCTGTCGTGCACCGTCCTCGAAATCGATATAAATCGGGGATTCCGGACACCGCAGATGGGTTATGACCGGAGTACTTCCGCACAGCTGAATCGCCTCCGTATTGGAAATCTGGGGCAGCATGTTGATTACGCCGTCGACCATTCCGGAGGAGAATTTCTTCATCAGGTGGCGTCCTTTTTCCACATCCAGTCCGGCAATTCCGAGGAGGATCTCGTAATTATGCAGACTCAGTTCCGCTTCAATGGTTTCCAGCAGCATGGTGGTTGCCGAGGAAACGCAGTCTTTTACGAGGACACCTGCCAGCATCGTCTTCTGCTGACGAATGGCACCGGCAAAGAAATTCGGCCGGTAGTCCATCTCCCGGACAACATCGAAAATCCGCTGTTTGATTTCTCCGCCCACCGGACGTTTCCCGCTGAGAGCATGGGAAACCGTCGTCGGGGAAACTCCCGCCTTCCTGGCAACATCGCTGATTCTGACCCGTGTGCGCATGAAATCCTCTTTGGCAAATATTTTGGCAAATCGATTTGCGTCTTTTAAGAGTTAATATATTCAGGAAAATGATTTTGTCAAATTTCTTTTTTCATTTTTCCTGAAGAGCCCCGGAAAATCATGCGATGCAACGAGAAAATGAAGGAATCGGGAGCCAGGGAACAAAGCGGAAACGCAGGGAGAAAGAATCTTCTGCGTTTCCACCGGAACTACCCTCTGGAAATTTTATTCCATCCAGTATTCCAGATTGTCGAAGCAGACGACCGCCGCCTGCGGGCTTTTCAGCAGATGAAACTGAAGACGCGCCATTCCCTCCGCCAGAGCGGGATATGCGGCAAGGTCGGATGGAATGGAACAACTCCAGGAGAACTCCTTCCATTCCTCTTCCGCCTGGAAGGAGAAGGTCCGGTAGAAATGTTTTGAATATCCCTGTTGGAAGAAATCGAGATACAGCAGACCGGGCACAGTCCCCTTCCGCGAACGGCCCCAGAATCGGATTTTAACTGTTTTTCCGGGAATTGCAGGAAGATCGCCGGAGATCAGTGCGGCAAAATCGTCGGGATTCTTTCTCANNCAACAGGGATTCTCAGAATCAGACTTTTTTCTCCGCTGAAAAAAGCTGGAGAATCCACGATTTCCACCTGTTCTCCAAATCGTTTATGCCGAGCCTGCAAAGCGGATCCAAGCTCGAAATCCCCTTCCGGAAGAAGATTTTCAGAAAACTCTTCCAGTGCATCAAGACGGATGTTCCCGATTCGTCCCCTGCCCGCTTTTCCCGGATTGGGATAAAGAGCGAAGGACGAGTTTCCCACCGTTCCTTTTCCTGTCCGGAAATAGAAGGTGAAATGCTGTTTTCCCGTTGTATTTTCCGGACAGCCCTGAAAGCGGGTGACAGAACCGTTTTTCTCCTGAAAACGAATGGTCAGCGGCAGATTTTCAAGCTCCGCATCAAAGGAAAGTTTATAATACGTCTCCTCCTTGAGACTGGAAGGGATCAGCGAAAGAGCCGGATAGCTCCTGCTTCCATCGAATGCGATGAAACAGGTCCCATCCTTCTCTCTGCCCCACCCTTTCCCATATTGAATGGAACNNCGGCAGAAACAGAAACTGAGAAAAACGCCAGGAACAGAAACAGATTTTTCATTGATTTTTCCTTTCTCCGGCCAGAGAAAACTGACACCGGTTGCGAAACAGTTTTTTCCCGGACCCCAGCGTTGTTTCCCGGAGTGAATTTCCTGCTGCATCATCAATTTTGACGTCGAATCCGAGCAAGGCGTCCGTCTCCGCGGGGATCTCCAGACGGAACGAGTAACCGCTTGGATTCGAACGGATTTGAAGATCGCAGGCCGAGGCCTGAATCGCGCCCCATGTATGCAGCTGGACCGGATCCCGCGGCGTGATAAACAAACGGAAGGTGTTCCGGGTATAAGCATCCGGATGGATCAGCGGCAGATTCAGCGGATCGGTATCGAAAAACAGCTCCACGCAGTCGGTTTCCCAAAGAGGACGGGATCCGGTCCTGCCGGCATCCGAGGAATCTTTCACGTCCATTTCAAGGAGAATTCTTCCATTTCCGAATTCGAGTTTTCCCCGGGCGTTTTTCAGTTTCAATTCTTTTCCAACCTGTTGATTTGAAATGACTTCTATTGGAGTTCGGAAAGTGGTTCCGTTCAGGAAGAGCATCAGTTCCGTCGGAGAATCCTTTTTCCGGACCTCTTTGATCGGGAGTTCGAAACTCTGCGCAGTCCGGGGAGGAATGCGGAAACGAAGAGGAGAAACCGCGGTCAGTCCCCCTCCGGTCAGTCCGAGGACACCGCTCTGTTCCAGATCGGACTCGTTATGGAGCATTACAAAAAGGCGGTTACCGACCCGGCGGCCGACAGGCGCACTGCTGACCGGCTGGTCAAGACGCAGCGGCAATGTTTCCACTTTTTTCAGGAACTCCGACTCGGAAAGATTCCCCGGCCGCAGATAAAACGGATTGACGGACAGGAGCGTCTCTCCCGCATTCACCTTATTCCCAAACAGATCCATCACTTCAAACGGAGAAAGGTTTGCAAAGACTCCTTTTTTCCCCGCATAATTCCAGACTGCGGCAATGAGCCTCCCCTCTTTCCGGTAGACATAGGCGATCACATTCATCGGCAGACGGATTTTCCGAACCGGCCTGCTCCCCTCGAAAAGACGGGCCAGGGTGTTGTATACGACAAACACGCCACTCGGGACCGCCTCCGTCCGATAGGTTCCCGCGTATGTGGGATGCAGCGGCTGTTTCCAGAGAGAATTCATATGGATCACGCAGCTCTGCTTCAACCCCTCGCCGAGATCAGTAAGAAAACGCCAGGCGGCATGATGCGCCTGCGGGAGACTCTGTCCGGCATGATCGTATGGGTTCTCCCAGTCGTAGAGATAATACTGCTCCGTATTATATAAGGGTTTGGAGCCGACGATCTTACGGATAAGTTCAATCTGCCGGTCCGCCGGCATTCTGGAATTCAGGGTTCGGGCGTTATAGGGATGAAAACTGATGCCGTCCAGATATTTTCCCGCGCCGAGCTGAATGCAGGCTTGAAGATACCCGAGGACCTGATTTCCCTTATCACCGGTTGCACAGATGCCGATCACAGCGGCATGCGGCGCATATTTTTTCAGCACGGCGGATGCCGGAACCATATATTTCATGTACAGTTCAGGACTCATGTTCAGATCCGGCTCATTCATAACTTCATAGATGGAAACTCTTTTCCCTGCGTGAGTTGCGAATGCTGCGACGTAGCGTTTCCAAAGCTCCATCGGCGGAACCCGGACCACAAATTTCGGATTGGTTCCCGGAGGATTCTTTTCGATCCGGATCAGCTGTTTTCTCAGCCACTCAGGACGGAATTCGCGCTGGGATGGCGACCAGTTTTCATACATTCTTCCGAACACCGGAAGAATCTGCATTCCATGACGTCGGGCGGTATCCACGGAGAAATCAAAGGTGGAAAAATCAAACTTTCCATTTTCCGGTTCCATATTTCGCCAGTCGGTTGCCTGAATGCCGCAGTCCCAGTCGCGGATGAGGCGGCATCCCATTTTCTGAAGCAGTTCATACTTTTTCAGCGGGGAGATTCCATGGGCTTCAAATCCTCCGCGGGAGTTGCCCCGCTTCTCCACGAATCCCAGTCCGCCATTGACGCCGACCACAAAATCATGGACCGGATCGATCTCCGCTTTTCCCGAATATTTTCCGATCACCGAGAAGACTCCGTTGAAGACCGGGATCTCTTTCCCGTTCCAGAGGATCGACGTGGCAAACATTCCGTAACGGGTCAGCGGAAGCGCGATCTTTCGGACCAGAATTCCGTTTTCAAGATCGACCTTTTCCTTTTTGCGAAATAGAACCGCCCCCAGCTGCGGATCCTTCACCGTAAGCTCCATCTCGCCAGGACGGACCGAAGGAGAAACGGCGCTCAGTGTGATTTTGAGATTTGCAATTTTTTCATCTTCAAGGATATACAATGTTTTTTCCGGAGAAGAGTCCGCGAGGATTTCCTGCGAAATTCCGGTTCCGGAGATCCGAAAGCAGTCAAACTGGAAAATTCCCTTCGGAGTTTCCGGGGCAGAAGAGTAAACGACAAGCATATAGGCGCCGCCATATTCTTTTGTCTGGAAGGAAAATTCAAAGTTCTGCGGTTTTCCGGTTGTCGTAACCGACCGGTGATTCGTCACCCATTTCCCCTGTTTTGTAATATGCAGAATCGAGAAGTCAAGGATTCCCTTCGGCGCCTGAAAGGATGTGGAAAAATGAATTTGACGATTGGCCGGAAGTGAAAATTCCGCACTGCGGATCTGGAAATACTCTCCGCGTGAATTATCCAGAATCAGTTTTTGATTTTCCACCCGGAGAGGCAGGTATTCCAGATTCGGATTCTCCGTCCGGTTCAGAAGACGCCAGACTCCGAAGCCCGCGCTTCCCATTTTGAAATCGCCATTCCGGATCGCATTTGTCTCAGCTCTGCAGACCAGAAGGGAAAGACAGAGAAGAGATGTTTGCAAGGCAGTTTCAAGTCTCATAACATGTTCCTTTTCAAACAGTTTTATTTATTATTTTGTTTTTGTTTTCATCAGTTCTCATTCTGCGATGAGAAAAAGTAATCCGAATAGTGCAGAGGTGTTCGAAAATAGTTGCGGTTTTCAATATGTCCGTCGGCAAAGATGAAATTCGCCGAACTGAGATGCCGGTAGGCGATATAGTAGCCCTGAACCTCCCGGTGGGCTCCTCCGGTTATGATGCACGGCATGGAGGCATCCGCATGTGTCCGGGTGTTCGGTCCAAGATCTCCGATCCAGACTCGTGCGGAAGGCCGGCGCAAACTGGCCAGGCGTCGTCCGTTATATGCCGCAACGGTATTTTTATCGGTTCCTCCGCCCATATGCTGGTTCATCCCGTAGTGTCTCCAGAGATATTTCAAGTCCGTCTGCGGAAATTCCGTGTTCCGGTGCGATGGACACGCAAAAATCGGACGGATTTTTCTCATTCCCCCTTCCGTAATCACATGATGCAGATTGGAAACCGGAACTTCCGGCATGTAATAGGTCATCAGGAAATCCTGCCAGGTCTGGGTGATGGTTGTTCCGTTGTTCTGGAAAGAGCCATTCATTAGTTCCGGCCCCCAGCTGTTGTTGTCATCGGCGTAGCAGAGCAGGAACTGGCCGATCTGTCGCAAATTGCCGACGCATGCGGCCCCGTGCGCACGATCCCGTGCGGCATTCAAAGCTGGAAGAAGAAGGCCGGCAAGAATGGCGATGATTGCAATACTGATCAGCAATTCGATCAAAGAAAAATAGTGAGCGGGAATTTTTTCCGTGTTCCGGTGTCGTTTTCTCTGGAGTTTCATATTTTTTCCTTATCTTTTTTATTAATTTTTTTAATCCGGATTTCGGTTCTATCTGAGAAATTATTTGTTTTTTTTGTCGTTACATCTTGGTTAACTCTATTGAAAAAGAGTTGATTTTGAATAGAGTTGGGGGTTTTCTGTTTCTTTTGTTTGTTTTTAATTATACAATAGATTTATTTTTTTGAGAATGTCCAAAAATGAGAAAAACATATCTTTTTAAGGATGATGGGAGAAGGGATGTGTATATGTATGTATGTCTGTTTGTTTGTGGGGAAGGAGGGGAAAATGGGATTTCGTGCTGCGCACGACCAGCGTCTCGCCGCTGGACCGCGACAAGGACACACTGTCCTTGACCCGAGAAAAATGCTGATGCATTTTTCCGTTTGGGTTGGCGGTTTCTGTCCGCTCCTTCGATGGTTCGGAAGGAGCGGTTTTTCTGGATTAGAAAAGTTCGATCCGGGTCAGGCCGGCATAGCAGGATCCGTTGGCGGATTCCAGAGCTTCGAAGCGGAAGCAGCGGGCGGAGACCGGGGATGGGAAGTTCACGATCTGGGGAAGCGGGTTGTTCCGGATATTGTCGAACGTCCCTTCGGCAACCGGGGTTTCGATGGTTTCCGGAGTGTCGCCGACCAGGATCCGATAGCGGAAGACGGGGCCCATATCGCATTCCGCTGTCTTCGGAGGTGTCACGATCAATCCGCGGATCTGCTGTTTTTTCCCCGTGTCGACCGCGATCCAGTGGGGATACGGGGCATCCTTTCCGGTCAGCCAGAGTTTGCGGTCGGATGAAAGGAGGTTTTCCTTCCGGTTGTTCCAATCGTATTCGCTGTCGGCACCGAGCACGCGCCACTCATCCATGGCGATGCCGAAGCGGAGAAGGGACTCCGGATTGCTCCGGATCTCCGGATAGGCGTTCTCCACTCCCGGACGGAGAACGGAAATGGCTCGGAGAATTCCCGCCTCGCGAATCCGGAACGGGCCGGTGTATTCCGGAGAATCGGCATCCGGAACGGAATTGTCCAGAGTATAATGAATGCAGACTTCGTTGCTTGGGGAGGTCAGGGTGATTGTCCCGTCCGTCTCCCGCGCGATTACCGGAGCAAACCGGAGCGGCGGCTGGTAATACGCGGAAAACTCCTGGATGCAGGGACAGGCAAGAGCTTTTGTGATTTTCAGCTTCAGGGCATCAGTTTCCACCGTTTCCGTGCGGAGGATTTTACGGAACGAGATGGTCGTGTCGTCAATGAGTTTTTTCCATTCGCCGGAGGGTGTGCGGTACTCGATGGAAAATGCGGCAACCCGTTCGCCAAGCTGTGTATACTCCTTTAGACTGACCACGTTGAGCCGACGGATTTTCCCCAGTTCCAGAACGGCTTCACATTCGGTGACCCCATCTTCCGGCGCCCAGAAGGTATCCGGGGAACCGTCGGTCATCCGTTCACCGCGGAAATCGGGTCCGCGCTCATTCGACGCACGCACGGATGCCCCTGCCGCGAAATTGACCGAAAATGTCTTGTCGAGTACAATTTTGAATTCGCGAATCCGTTCCGCGTCGTTCTCATGGATCAGTCCGCGCCGATCGGGAGGGAAGTTCAGATTCAGGCACGAGCCCCGGCCGACGGAGTGGTACCAGATATCCAGAAGATGTTCCAGGGAATGCACTTGCGCATCCTCCTCCGGATGATAAAACCATCCCGGCCGGATCGACACATCCACTTCCGAGGGCCACCAGTGTCTGCCGTTGACATCTCCATGCTGGAGTCCGTCATCACCGGACGCATCCCGGTATTCGTTCAGTGTCGCCCAGTTCGGGGAGCCGGCATAGCCCCTCTCATTGCCGCACCAGCGGATGTCGCGATGATCGCCCATATGGCCGAAAATGACCGCGTTCGGTGCGCATTCCCGGATGATGGCGGCGGCTTTGTCGTAGTCATAGACCTGAACTTTTCCATTCGGACCTTCTCCGCAGGCGCCGTCAAACCAGGTGATGAAGAGATCTTCGCCGTTGGGACCGCCGTAGGTGGTCAGGAGTTCGCGAAGCTGATTGCGGTAGAATTCGTTATAGGGTTCTCCGGAGCCGTAGGTTTTCTCGTGGCGATCCCACGGGGAGAGGTAAAGACCGAGTTTGAGACCATATTTCTTCGCGGCTTTTGCAAGTTCGCCGACAACGTCGCCTTTCCCGTCGCGCCAGGTCGAATACTGGACGGAATGGGTGGTATAGCGACTCGGCCAGAGGCAGAAGCCGTCGTGATGCTTGGCGGTCAGGACCACCCCTTTGAATCCGGCGTCGCGGATGATCCGGCACCACTGTTCGCAGTCCATCCGGGTGGGATGGAAGGTATCCTCCGATTCGGTTCCGTCGCCCCATTCCCGGCCGGTGAAGGTGTTGACGGTAAAGTGGATGAATGCGTACATGCCCATATTCTGCCAGGCAAGCTGCTGTCTGGTCGGCGTAGCTCCGTAAGGAGCCGGTGCGGTATTGGTTGTCATGGTCGTCTGCTTCCGTGTTTTTGTTCGCGGTCCGGTTCTGAATGGATCTTCCGGGTACGATACATGTTTTTTCCAAAATCGCAAGTATTTCCGAACGTTTTCTTCCGGGAATCCTGTGAATTTTCAGAGTGCGGCCCTCCCCTGGTCAGTCCGGTATTCGAAGGTCCGGATACAGGTGAAAAAGGAAGATGAATATCGCTAAATTATTCTTATTCAAAACCTTGCAAACAGAATCCGCAAAATATCTTCTTCTCCGGTCAAGGATTTTCATGACAACGCTCCTCTTCCGCCGCCCCCGGCCGATACCGGGATCCGGAAGAGGAGCGTGCATGTCTGGAGACGGAATTTAGAGAAGAAATTCTATTCCCGAATCAGTTCGTATGCAAGCGGAGCGAATTCGCCGCGGTCGTTGCGGAGCACAAACGAGATGTGTCCATTCTGTTCGGCAAACGGGATCTCCTCCCGGCGTTTCCCGGAGGAGTCCAGCGCAAACAGACGAATTCGTCCTTTCGCGGAGTTTTTCAGTCCGACCCGGACAGACCCCGTCCTCAGCAGATAGGGGTACGAACCTTTCGCATGAACCCGGAGACGGGTTCCATACCGGGTGAAACGCCCGTTCGATGGTTTGACATCCGTCAAATGCAGAAGAAGGATCCGGCAGCTCTCCGTCAGATTCCGATTGTCCAGACTTCCGGCAAAGACCGTGCTGAATGTTGAGTTTTCCTCCAGCCGAAGAGCGGCTCCCCGATTCGTTTTCCCCTGCTGAATCAGCGCTTCGCTCTTCGGCGTCACGACACGGAACAGATTGCTTTCCGGCTGGAAGGAGAGTTCCCCCGTGCAGGAGGTGCGGATCCCGGAAGTCGGGAATCCGGCCTTTTTCAGGAAGAGATCCGGATCCTTCCGGGCCGCATCTGCAAGCCGGGCAGCGGAGTCGGCCGGGAAAGAGTCTGCCTCCCCCGTCGCATCGGAAATGCGGATGCCGATCCGGCAGAACAGGCCGAGGCGCTGAAGAGCTTCCGGCGGAACTGCGTTCCGGGATTCCTTCCAGATCTTGTAGCTCCGCGCATACGGTCGTTTCCAAATCGTTTCCGGAATCTGCAGGGCCATCGTTTTTCCGGCCTCCTTCACATCTCTCCGCAGGAAGAAGAAATTCAGGATCCGGCTGGAAAAGAGAGAGATCGGATCATTCAGCGTATCGAACGTTCCCATTCCCCGGGTTCCCGGTTCCGGATCCGTATTTCCGGAATCCGAATCCGGCATTCCCCAGAAATCGAAGATTCCGTCGACTCCCTGGAACGCGGAAAGCGCCCCCATCACCGCTCCGCTTTCCGAACGCCAGGAGTTCGGCGCGCAGAAATGCCACTCCGTTATCATGAACGGTTTGCCGAAAATCCGGCACGAGATCGCATCCAGCGGCGAAGAGGCGAATTCCGAAATCGCGCTGACATCCCGGAACTCCATCGGATGCTTCCACTTGGGACCCGGAAATGCCGGATGGTCATGATAGGTGTGCAGATCCGTGTAATCGAACCGGTTCCGGATCGGAGCGAGAATGTACTCCCGTCCGGCGGAGATGTCGGAAACCGGGGCCTTGCACTTCAATTCCCGGAAGAGATCCTTGAAGTCGCGGTAAAGATCCAGATGAACCGCCGAAACATACTGTGCCCAGGTCGAATCCGCGGGCCGGGAATTTTCGGGCAGTCCGTTCTCCCGGCACCAGCGGGAGAAGCCCTGCCGGAAAACGGCGGAAAGCTGCGGATCCTTCGTCCCGTACTGCAGGAATTCATGCGACGTGAACATCTTGTCCTCGTTGATCAGTCCGACCGACAGAAGAGCCGGATCTTCCGCAACCGTCATTCCTGTATAGGGATTCACGGTTCCAAGCAGTTGACGCGCAAACTCCTTCATCTCTTTTCTTGTCTCGGGGTCAAACAGGATCAGCGCCTTGTTGTAAAACGCATCCCCGATCGGATTCGTACGGGAGAAACCGCGCATCCGGATCGTGAAAAGATCCAGTGTCACATAAAAACCA
Source organism: Lentisphaeria bacterium UBA1829 (assembly GCA_002338895.1). Lineage (GTDB taxonomy): Bacteria > Verrucomicrobiota > Lentisphaeria > Victivallales > UBA1829 > UBA1829. The sequence continues at coordinate 13,428 of DDJH01000205.1, forward strand.
AGCTCCTTGTACCGGGCAAACGTTCTGTGCCAGCGGTCGAGTTTCTCCTGATTGAAGATCAGTTTTGAGCCGTTCTGAACCAGATATTCGTCGAAATGGTGAAAGCGGACCGCGTTGTAGCCGACCGCCCGGAGGCGGAGAGGGAGCTCCTCCCGTTCCTTCTCCGTTGCAAACATCGCTCCCCAGTAGGCGACGTTCGTGCCGAAGAACCGAACCGGTATTTCCGGACGCTTTTCAAAATAGAAATGCTCTCCTTTCACAATCACCCGTCCGAATTTTCCCGCCGGGGCATGCTTTTCAAATCCGGAAAAGTCCAGCGCGCTTCCGGGAAGCACCTGTCGGGAATACCGGAACGGTCGCCAGTTCCGCCCGGGGACAATCGGGCAGGAGATTTCCCGGAGCGTATCCGTTTCAAACGGAATGTTTTTTCCCTCTGCCGCCGTCATCCCGACAACCATCCACAAGGTTTTTTCCTCCGTGACGAGCCGAACGCTGCGGATCGGCTTCGGCTGCACGGCAAAGCGGCTGAGATAAAGTCCAATCGGCGCGGAAACGTTTTCCGCCCGCCATGCGACCATGCCGTTTTCCAGACCGGACGGTGTCCACCAGTTTCCGACATCCCGGCCGTCGACCACCGGAATCTCCTGCGAGGAACCATCCTGATATTGCACCTGAATGGATCCGACCGTTCTTCCATTCTGGACCCAGGCCGCCGCATGCAGCAGATAGAGCCAGTCGGCCGTCACCCCTCCGCCGGGAATCTCCGCCGATTTCAGAAACCCCGGACGGGATGAGTTCCGAAACACCAGAGAACTTTTCCCGTGATTTTTTCCCGGATCCACAATGTCAAACGGGATCTCCCCGAAATGCCGGAGACCGGTCTCCATGGGAGCCAGATCGTTCTCCGGTCCCTGATCGGTCCACCCTCCCCTGCCGTCGTTGGCGACAGGGTCCGCGAACCCCATGTTGGCGCTCTCCCGCAGAGAGAGGGACTGAAACTTCCATGGAACATACTCCACCTCCAGAGTCCAGTTCAATTTCTGAACCGGCGTCTCCCCCGTCGCACAGAGCAGACGGACATTACTGCCGTTTTTTCCATACCGTGCCACCTGCACCGGAGTCCGGAAGCCCGAAATTTTCAACGCTCCACGCCGCATCGGCACCACCAGCGCCTCCGCGCATTTCCGTTTGTGCAGGGTGCTGAACACCCATCGGAACCCCTCTTCCGGCTCCGGAAGCGCAACGTTCACAGTTTCATTCGACGCCATCCGGAATACAAGATTGCGTCCCTTCATCGCAGGATTGAACGTGAGTCCGATCCAGAGCTGCTTCACCTTCTGAGGACGGTCGGCGGAAAGACGCATACTCCACTCCAGTTTCCGCGGTCCGCGCACTTGAATCGAGGATTCCATCCGGAACTCCGCGCCGCCGGGCAGACGGCAGATTCCGCGAAGGGCATCCGCCGTTCCTGTCCAGTCGGACTTTCTCATGCCGTCCGCAGCAATCGGCTCCAGAATCACCACATCCTGTTCAGCCCGGACAAACGGAAGGACCTTCCGACTTCCGTCCTCGGTAATCTGCATCTCCTTCCGGGGAGTGAGGAACGCCCACTCGGGCAGCTCCGCCAATCCGGTCAACGTCATTGCCGACAGCAGAAAAATCGACAGCAAACATCTTTTCATCGGGAAACAATCTCCTTCCATTGTACGATTTGGTTGCAGGAATTTTCGATTTTCAGACTTACAAGGTGGTCACTTCCAGACCTTTTTCATCCCGGAGGATACCGCTTCCGCGGCATTCGGATTTCAGCCTTCCGACGGAGAAGGTCCGTGCGCTTCCATCGAGCATGGAGGCATTCGCCTTCAGGCCATGTCGGACGGAAACACATGCATCATTGGTGCCGAAAAAGCAGACCTGCGTTCCCTGCGGAGCTTCCCGGATACTGTCGGCAAGCACAATGGTCGATCCGGGCTGACGCTCCGGCAACCAGTCCCGAGCGGTCTTTCCGATCTGCGAGATCTTCACGGCAATGCTGGAATTCCACGCGCCGCCGAGATACCGATTCATGCCGAACATCTCCTCGGCGAAAATTGAATTGCCGTTATAGCGCTCCTTGAGAGGAAGTGACGGACAGGTGAATTTCCGATACGGCCCCGGTTCCCAGGTCTGCCCTTCGGAAAGATTGTACACCGTGTGCAGAAGACGTCTTCCCCAGGAAAGAGAACCGCTTTCCAGAGGATTTCCCGACTCATCCTTCATCGCCTGCGGTGACGGCAGATAATCGTCAAACGAATTGGCATAGAGGGTCAGACCGAGCCCGGACTGTTTCAGATTGCTGAGACAGCCAATGCTCTGAGCTTTTTTCCGGGCACTGTTCAATGCCGGAAGAAGCATGCCCGCCAGGATGGCGATGATCGCAATCACGATCAGGAGCTCTATCAAAGTGAAATACAGATGCGTTTCCCTCAGGTGCTCTCTTCTCCGCGGAGTCCGGCGATAGGATCGTATTTTCATTTTTCAATTCCTTTCTTATGTTTTCATCAACAAAATATCAAATCGGAAAAGCCGATCCGGAAAAGCTCTCCGGAGAATATTCCGAAGAAAAATGAAACAGGATTCTTGTTTTTCATTCTGCATATATTATAGTATACAGGAATTTTTTTGTCAATAGGCATTTTGTCGATTTTTTTATCAGTTTGATCGTTTAACAAGGAGGAAAAGATGGCGGGAATCAAATACAAACGGCTGGAATCCGCGTCCGCATCGCTGCCGATGCCGAAAACATACTACTCCACCGGAGAAAAAGTCCTGACGGAAAATGAGACGGAACGTTCTCAGGACATGAAAAATCCGTTTGTCGAACTGATCTGGGGAATCTCCGGAATCGGAGAAGTAACTCTGTACGGAGAGGTCTTCCAGATACGGGAAAACGATGTGTTCTACTACCTGCCGGGCGAACCGCACTTTTTCCGCAGTCTCTCTCCGGAATGGAAAAGCCGCTGGCTCTGTTTCGACGGACCGTTCGCCGAAGCGGTCATGCTCTCCTACCGATATCCGCGTCTTCAGAGCTCCTGCACTTTTCCGGAGGATCTGTTCCGGCGAATCGATCAGGGAATCTGTGATACAGATCCCATTCAGATCCGGACAATGGCCGGACTGATCCTGGAAGTGCTGGCTCGCGCAGGAAGCTCCTCCGGACACGGAGTACACTCCGGTCTGATCGTGAAAAGCTGCATCGAACTGATCAAAAGCAATCTCGCAAATCCGGAACTGGATGTTTCCATGCTCTGCGGCCTTCTCCGGGTCCACCGGTCCACACTGACAAAACTTTTTTCGGAACGGATCGGACGAACTCCAGGACGCTGCATTCTGGATTATCGGTTTGAACTTGCCAAAACCCTTCTGCGGGGAAGCAGTCTGCCGATCGGCGAAGTCGCCGCCCGCTGCGGATTTACAGAGATCGGCTCCTTTTCCCGTTTCATCCGACGCGGAACGGGACTATCCCCGCTGGCATACCGGAAAGAGAAGCAGTAATCGTTTCTCACCGCTCCGGAGAACTTCCGGCTTGGGAACTCTCCGGGAAAAACGCGATCCGGATGCCGTTGACAATCAGCCCCTCTCCGGACCGTTTCACCTCCGCGGCCTTCTCCCCCAGGACGGCAAACAGCACAGCGGCGCTCTCAGGAGCCCCGGATCCGTAGGAGATCACGTGCGCGTTGCCGGCATCGGCCTCCTTCTGCTGACGGGCCTCATCCCAGATGCTGCACCGTTCCGAAACGATGTATCCCTTTGACACATCGGCATTTCCGCTTGTCTGAATCCACAGGGAAGCCTTCGGATGACGATACAGAAACTGCGCGGACTCCTTTTTTTCCAGCGTACTGTTCCACAGCACATTGTTCAGATGAAGCCGGGACCGGAATCTGTATTTTTTCTCTCCGGCATCCAGCTGATCCAGAACGACAAGAATCCGATCCTTTTTCAGCCATGCAAATGTGCGGATCATCGTTTTCAGTTTCTGAGAATAGGCGCCGCGCAGATCCAGACGCACAAGCACCATCTCCGGAGTCTCCCGGAATTCAATACAGACGTTTTTCTGCTTCCGGGCCGGAAGCTGGTCGGAGTCATCCAGAGTCACCGTGTTCGCCGCCGTGGTCCGGATGCTCCGCTGGTGGATCGGACGGCGGTAGAGATTGGTGTTCCCCGACGACATCACCAGAGGAGTCCCTCCCGCGGCAAACACAAAATTCCCGCTCTCCGGACGTTTATGCGCGTTCGACCGTGTGGGAACATTGAAATAACAGCAGAAGACCGGATCGTTCACCTTCCAGCCGCCGCGGATGAAAATCTCTCCATTGGCGAACTGCCTTGTCAGCGGCAGAGCCAGCGCGTCCGGATCGGCAGTTTCCGGATCCTTCCCTCCGCCGGAGAGGAGCAGGTTCATGTTCCAGTTCCACCACGGTTTCCGCCACGGTGTGCGGGAGCCGAGATAGGCGGCAACCGGATCCCCATACTCCAGGGCGAGAATGTACAGAGGGCCGAGCGGAGGAAGCGAAAAGTAATTGTCGTCCCCGAACGAGATCCGGTAAAACTTTCCGGAACTGCGGACATCGTGATACAGCATCCATTGAGGGACCTTCCGGAGCGGTGAATCCTGAAAAAACTCCTTCCGCTCCTCCGGCGAAAGGTACGGATACACGGAAGAAATCACACTCATTGCATATCCGGCATACCCCATGCCCTCGCCATAGCTGCCATCTTCTTCGAAAGCGCTCCGGAAATAGCGTTTCAGCGTCTGGAGAGCGAAGCGGGTTTTCGGAGCATCCTGAAAATATTTTGCAGACAGCAGCAGAGCTCCGCTCAGGATCGCGGTCCAGTTGTTGGGTTCCCACTTCTGCCGCCGCATCAGGTCCTCGAAACAGGACTCCAGCACGTATTCGCGGTACCGGGATTCGATCCGGCGGATCTCCTCCTCGGAAAACAGTTCCCGGCAGCGAATCAGAATCCCGTTCAGGACCTGCGCGAACGGCAAGGTATGCAGATCCGCATAACGCCGTTTGACAGTATCCTTGTTCCAGACCCGAAGCATCTGCCCCATCCAGAACCACCGGTCAAGAGTCATGGCGTGCATGGTGTAGTCATGAATGAATGTTCCGATCAGCGGATTCCCGGTGAAGAAGTAGGTCTCCAGAAGCGGTTCGATTCCGAGATAGCGGAGCTGGTACGCGGGAACGACGTTTTTCGGAAGACTCCAGGAGTTGATGTACTGCAGCAGACGGACGGAGGTATCGTTCCAGGATTTTCTGCCGTTCGGGTCATCCCGGTAGAACTCGGCGATCCGGATCAGCGTCTCCCGGTCCGCAGGAAGCGGACGGAGATTTTTCAGACGGCGGATCCGTTCCACATCTATGGTCAGGTCCTTCCCCGAAAGAGGACGGAAGGCGGCGGGAGGTGTCAGCTTAAACTCCCGCATGTCCGGATAGATTCCCAGAAGAAGTTTCTCCTCGGCGGAAAAGAGGAAGATCCCGCTCCAGAGGGCGGTCAGCAGCATCAGCAGTTTTTTCATGGTCCATTCTCCAGTTTTTCAGACAGACAATATCGGGAAAGCGGAAGGAATCCCGCTTTTTTTCATTGTAATTCCGAACAGCCGGATTGTCAAGAGGGGAAATGCGGAGAAACGCTCCGTTGTCTCTCCATTGTGGAGAACCCGTCACCGGGAAGACCGCCTGGAACGGAAGCGCTTGACAGGGAAATTTGCCGCTGTATATTTCCCGGAGGAAACGGGAAGGAGAAGAGCGTATGAAGGACAAGATACAGGTTCTCGAACGGGCGTTTCATGTGCTCGAACAGATTGCGCAGGAAGGCGCCCGCCCGCATACGGTCGGCGAACTGGCGGAGGAAAGCGGACTCAAGGTGCAGACCCTCTCCAAGATCGTGCGGACCCTGACCCTTCTCGGATATCTGGAAAATACGGGAAGGAAAAACGGCTACATCCTCGGGGAGAAACTTCTCCGCCTGGCCGAGAGCTACCGGGATCCGGATATGCTGCGCCGCCTGGTCCGTCCATATCTGAAAACGTATGCCGAACAGATCGGGGAGTACATCTGTTTTTCGGTGCTGCGGGGATACTATAAACGCATCGTCTGCAAAATCCGGGCGAAAAAAGCCAATCCCCGACTGCAATACACGTTCCCGGCGGAGGAGAATGCGTTTGAATCGCTTTCCGGGATCGCTCTGGTTTCCCGGACTCCGCGCGCCCGCCAGATCAAATTTTACGACCGCTACGGGACGCCGCCTCTCTGGGGGAAACTCTCCCGCGACGAGTATCTTCAGAAAATGGAACAGACTGCGGGAGAGGAATTCAGCCTCTCCCGGGAGCTTCGTCCCGGCTATGTGATGGTCTGCTACCCGGTCATCTGCGAAGGGGAGCTGCTCGGAGAGCTCGGAACCTTCATGCCGGAGGAGTCCTATTCCGAAGCCGTTCCGGAACTCCTGCATGACATCGCAGGGAAAATTGCACGAAATTACTGAGAAGAGGTTCCTTCTCCACGATAAAGAGAGAACAGATCCCTTCCCTGTTGCATTTTTCTCCGAATCCGCGTATAATGAAAGACGAACACGCCGGAATTTTCAGGAAGGAGAAAAGAAATGCAGGAAAAAGCGGTTGTTTATCTGATTCCATTTGCCCATCTGGATCTCTTCTGGGCGGGGAGCCGGGAGGAGTGTCTGTCACGGGGGGCGGAGGTGATCCTGACTGCCCTGCGCCTGCTGGAAACATATCCGGATTACCGGTTCATGATCGAGGCGGTCAACTTCCTGGAGTATTTCAAGGAGGCGTATCCGGATGATTTTCAAAGAGTTGAAAAATTTGTCAAAAGCGGCCGTCTGGAAGTGATCCCGGTCCGTGCGATTCTTTACACCCAGCTGCCGTCCGGGGAGACTCTGGTGCGGAATTATCTTTCCGGCCGGGAAAGCTGCGAGAAATGGTTCGGTTTTTCCGGGAAGACGGCGTCCCTTTCCGACATTCCCGGCGTCACACCGCAGCTGCCGCAGATTGCGCGGAAGTCGGGCTTCACCGCCCTTCTGCTCTCCCACGGGACCCCGCCGCATACCGACCGGGTCTGCTACACGGCTCCGGACGGCACGGAAATCGCCACCTACGCCCCGATCCATTACGGACGATGCCGGCGGCTTTTCGGCGAAGCGGAAGAGTATGAAACCATGTGCGCAAACGAAACACAGATCGAACAGGAACTCGGAGGAGTGGACTATCCCCAGCTCTGCCAGTTCGGAACCGATCTCTGCGTGATCCCGGAACAGGTGGTGGAGAATTTTCACCGATGGAACGCGGAAGGACACCGTCCCTTTCTCTTCTCGACGCCGGAGGAGTATTTCCGGCACGACTTTCCGGAAAATCCCCGGAGAATCTCCGGAGAGATTCCCTCTCTCTGGCCGAACGTGGAAAGCAGCTGGCCCGATCTCTGGCCGCAGGATCTCCCGGCGGAAAACGCGATGTTCTACGCGGAATTCTTCGACGCGCTCCGGGGATTTCCGCATCCGCGGGAGATATTGAAGCACGCATGGAACTCTCTGCTGGATTCGATGGATCACAATCAGAACGGAATCGGCGGAGAGTGCGCGGATGCGGAAAAAAAAGAGATGAAGCTCCATGCCCGTCTGACCGCCGAACGTCTTGCGCGCGAATCGGCGATGATTCTCGCGGCCCGGATTCCGGCGCCCCGGAAGAACTGTTTTCCGCTTGTGATCTTCAACCGTCTTTCCTGGAGACGGAAGGAGCTTGTCCGGGCGCGGACCTCGCTCTACGGACCGGGAACCGCAAAACATCCGCTTCTGAAGGAGAACAATTTCCGACTGATCGACGAGGAGGGCAACGAACATCCGTTCCGTCTGGTCAGACATCTCCGGAAAGTGGCGGATTCGATTGAGGTGGAGTTCTCCGCGGAGGTTCCGGCGTTCGGATGCCGGGCCTGGTTTCTGGAGATTGCGGAGCGGACACAGGAACCCTCGCCGTTCCGAATCGACGACGGAGATTCCAGAGATCGTCTGTACCCGAACGCCCCGGCCGGAGAAACCGTTGTCGAAAGTCCTTTTCTGCGCCTGACGATCGACCGGGTCACGGGCCGTCTCTCCCTGTTCGACAAGCAGGAGGAACGGTTTCTGTTCCGCGGGGCGGAGCTCATCGGCCGGGAGGAGATCCGGGGCGACTATATCTGCAATATGACCCTCTCCGGAAGAACGATCCCCGCTGTTGTGGAATCCGTTGAAATTCAAGAAGTTTCATCGGTCGTCTGCCGGATTCTTCTTCGCGGGACCCTTTACGGAATGCGTTATGAGCAGCGTCTCTCTCTGCCAGCCGCGACGGCGGAGCTCGAGATGGAAAACACCATCCACTGGAGATGCGGCTCGTATGTCCGGCTGCAGCAGACCTTCCCCTTCCCGGAATCCGGAGAACAGCAGATCGAATACGGCGTTCCGTTCGGGAAGGTCCGCTATCCGGACACCATTTACAAGGACGGTCTCTCCTTCCGGACCATTGTCACGCCGGAACGGGGCAGCGATCCGGATTCCGAAATCGAACATCTCCGTCTGGCGGCCCAGTGGGTTGCATTCGGCTCGAATGGAAGTTTTACGACCATCGGCTGCGATCACCGGCTCTGGGAATTCGATTCCCATGAAATCCGCAGCTCCATGGTCCGCGGCATCGGCTACTGCAGCGGAAGCGAGGAAGTCCTTGCGGACGGGACACGCAAAGCGCTCGCGCGTCCCCCGGACGGTTCCTACTGCTGCCGTTACCGGATTCAGGCGGGTCTGCGTCCGGAATGCGGATGGGAACTGAATGCTCCGCTCTATCCGGTCGGAGTCGGCCGCTGCATTCCGGAAACGGAGGGGAGAAAACCGGTTCTTCCGCTGCCGGATACCACCGGAACTGGAATTCTCGGAACCTGTGTCAAACCGGCGGAACGGATCCCGGGCGCCATCGTGCTCCGTTTCTTCGAGACAAACGGGAAACAGGCGACACTCCCTCTCCCGGACGGCGAATGGGAGGAAACCGACCTGATGGAACGCAATCCGATCCCGGTTTCCGGAACCCTGACCTTTTCGCCGTTTGAAATTAAAACTCTTCTGAAACGGCCCCGTTCTCCACAATGAAGAGAGAATGCGGAAGAACCCCCATTGACAAAAGAACCGGAATCTCGTATAATGATATTGATAAAAAAACAAAAAAAGGTGCATCGGCATGAACATTTGCAAATCACTTCGCAGAACAGGAAAAAGGAAATTCACTCTGATAGAACTCCTTGTTGTAATTGCGATCATCGCGATTCTGGCGGGTCTGCTTCTTCCCGCGTTGAATTCGGCACGGGAGAAGGGGAGATCGATCCGCTGTCTGTCGAATCTGAAGCAGTTCGGTCTGGTTTCTCTGGAATACACGCAGGAGAACGACGGTTATGTGATTCATCTCGGCTCCGAGAGCACGGTCGGGAAAAACTGTGTGTGGTACAACGCGATGGCTCCGTATCTGGTGAAACGGAAAACTCCGACTCTGTTTGACTGGAAGAACTACTGCTGTCCCACCAAGGTTTCCGCATCGACAGTCATCGAAAGCAGCTACGGAATCATCTCCGGAGCCAATGTTTCCACCGGCTCCAGCATCAAGACGTTCAAAATCGAAAAGCTGAAACAGCCCTCCCGTCAATTTCAGTTCATGGACGCCATGGCCTCGCTTCTGAACTATGCCAACAGCTCCTACGCGGGCTGGCTGCAGTATGGAGAAACGGGAGCGTCCGGCCACTGGAACAGTTCCGCATTCCGCCACAAGGAACGGCTGAACGCACTGTTTTACGACGGTCACACCTCCCATCTGGACCATTCGCGGGTGCACGGCTCGGACGAAGTGAAAAAGCAGTGGTACTACGATGAATCCCTGCGCTGACGCACAGGGGGAGAGTCATTCGGGCGGCTCCGGACAACACCCCGGAAACAGCCGCCCGCTCCTCCTCTCCGCCATTTACCACTGACGCCAGGAATTGGGATCGAAATTCAGAATCAGCCGGGAAGGTCTTTCAAAGAACACCGCTCCGGATTCCGCTTTTGCCCCGCCGATCCGGACCTTGCCGAGAATTCCGCCATTTCCGCGCAGATCACGAACCCGGATCGCAAGAACGTTTTTCCCACCATACCGCACCATTTCGGACGGAATCCGATAGAGACGTCTGGCGGACCAGTACTTCGGAGTTTTCTCTGAGGTATGGCCGATCTGCGAGCCGTTGAACCAGACCCAGTCAAGATCGTCGATCGTATCCGCGTCAAAGAAGAGGGGCCTTCCCTTCCAGCTTTCCGGGATGACAACGGAAATGCGGTACCAGGCATCCCCGTCATACGGCAGTCCGGCGGAAGAGGAGTAATGCGGATTCTTTTCGACGACACCCTGTCCTTCCCAATGGGATCCGATCTCCAGTTTCCGCCAGTCGGAATCGGAGTAATCCGGTCTCTGCCACCCCTCCGCCTCCCCGCGCGATGCGGGATCTACACGGAACGGGACACGGAGCCCATCCAGACGAAGATCCCCATTTCCGGCCGCGAAATTCAAGTCTCCGGGAGCCGGCGCCCCCAGCGCGGTCAGCAGAACCGAGAGAATCCTGCGGACCTTGATCCGGGAGGCCTCCTCTTTCACGTCCTCCGGCACAATCGTGAACACCACCACGCTCCCCTTCCCCGCAGGAATCCGTTCCACAATCCGCGACTGCCCGAACACCGGCAGTTTCTGAGCCGGATTGAAATAGAAATCCGAATTCCCGAGTCCACGGAACAGCGGATCCTCCGGATCCCGTCCGGCCAGATGAATCTTCCGGCGAATCGGCACAGGCAGCTTCAAGTTCTTCAGTTCCCGTTCGGAAAGACCGACTGCCAGCAGACGTCCGCCCTGTTCCGCAAATCGGCGCGCCTCTTCCGCCGGGATCCGGAAACCGGGAGTCAGGACCAGAAGTTCTGCATTGTTCCGTTCCGACTCCGGCAGAAATTCAAACCCGAGTCCAGCCAACGGCTCTTCCGAACCGGAAAGCACCGCAGGGACACTCTCCGGCACAGGAGCCGGATTCCGCGCATAGTCAAGAATCCGATCCGCCAGAAGAGTCGCCGCAGGGTCCACTCCGCAGCGTTCCTCCAGATCAAGCTGACAGAAGAGAACCCGTCCTTTTCCGGTGAAATATTCCAGAAGCGGGGTTCTGGACAGATCCGCGTCGCAGTCCAGCAGGACACGGAAACGACCGCTGAACGGCTTGTCCATCACGAACGTTGAGACCGTTCCCTCCGTCCCCCAGCGCATGAAGCGCCCGTTCCGGGCCGACATGCCGAGATTCGGATACGGCTCCACAAGACGGGATTCTCCGCGCCAGTACCGGAAATCCTCTTCCGGAATCCCGCGCAGAATCGGATGCGCGGAGTCCTTGACAAACACCATGCGGCTCCGCCGCTCCTCCAGATACTCCTTCAGAGCGCCGCGGTCATCCTGGGCAAAGACCAGCAGAGTCAGGCCGTCTCTCAGCCGGCGCTCCAGATTCCATTCGCGACACTTCTTCAGGAATGCGGGGGTGAAGGATTTCCGTCCGACCAGCAGAAGCGGATTCGTCTCCAGCATGCGTTCCGTCAGATTCTCCTGATACGGGATGTTCATTTTTTTCAGCAGAGAGCGGGTTTCCCCCGTCTCGTCATAGAGCAGAACGGCGGTCCGGACGGCGCTTCTTTCCGGAAGAGGAAAGACATGCAGATCAAAGGAATCGTGCAGAGTTTCCCCCCTCGACCGAACCTCCAGAAGAATCCGGAAACATTCGCGTGCGCTCACAGACTCCGCCTTCCAGGAAAGAGGAATTTTCCGCACCTCTCCCGCCGCGAGAAGCTGACCGGACAGATGCGCGGAAGCGACCTTCCGCCCGTCGCGCAGACGGAGGATCCGCCAGGAAACATCCGCCCGGACCGGAGAGAGATGATCGTTGGAAATCAGGATCTGCTTTTCGACCGTCTGTCCGCTGTAATACGCATGTTCACGGGAGGAAAAGCGCTCCGGCCGCCCCCCCAGGAACGCCAGCAGCGGACGCTGTCCCGCACAGACCGCGGCGTGAAGACGGTTCGGATACGCATAGGAAAGTTCCGTCGAATAATCGACCTTTGCGCCGGGCGTTGTCAGATCCGCCGCGGGAGGAAGTTCCTTCCGCTCCTCTTTTGCACGGGAGAAATAATCCACGGTCGGCTCGAACAGCCAGATTCCGCTGATGTCGTAGATTCGCCACGCGGAAAGACAGCGCTTGAGCCACAGTTCCGCCGTTTTTTCCATTGCGGGATCCATCCGGTTTCGCGTCACGCCGTTTTCGCGGATGATCCCGGCCGCGCCTCCGCTCCATCCGGAATCCGGCTGATCGTCGGAAGCCTGCTGATAGATGGAATCGCCGAAGTAGCGGGCGGCCTGTTCGTAGAACATCTGTTTTTTCCCGTTCCAGGAGGTGTCTTTCCCGGTCCGGCTGTTGCGCCAGTTCGCAAAGTTGAAGCTGAACGGAAGAGCGACCTCCTCCAGAAGAAGCGGTTTTTTGTGGGCAGAGGACCATTTCATCGGCCAGTCGGCCCACTCATCCGGATTGTTGCAGAACGTCGGATACGGATTGGCGGCAATAATGGAACCGGCGCTGCCGCCCATGCTCTGAAGGACAATCCGCGAAGGATCCAGACGGCGGAGAAACGCTTCTTCCAGAAGGGACGCCTTCAAAATGTCGTTCTGCACCTGTTCCGCATCGATCCGGTTCGGGTTGATCCACTCGATATTCCAGCAGAGCAGCGGATTGATCGCCCAGATGACCAGACTGGGATCATTCCGGAATTTCCGGACAATTCCGCTCAAGGTCTCCTCCAGCTCCAATTTTGCGCGTCGGAACTTCGGCGCCAGATAGACCTCGAACGGATATCCGTGATTCGGCACACCCGGCAGATAGGTTCCCATTCGGACCAGCGGCGGCATCACATGCCGCAGAGCCACCATCATGCCCAGACGGTTGCAGAGCTTGACGACCCGTTCATTCATCGTCTCCAGCATGATTCCGTTGAAGTTCATTTTCTTCAGAGCGGTCAGCATGTTGACCAGCCCCTGTTCGCTGAGCGAGGCGTAGCGGAACTGGCTGCTCTTGAACAGAAGACGGATTTTGGAACCGTTCAGATAGAAATCTCCGCCGCGGACCTGCAGTTCCCGGAATCCGAACTCGTCCGACATTTCGTCCAGAATCCTTCCCTTTTCGTCCCGGACCGTGAAAAGAAGGGAGTAGAGCCGGGGATTTTCCGGACTCCAGCACTCCGGATTTTCCCACTTTCCCGAAACACCGAGCCGAGCCGCCTCTCCCGCCTTCAGAAGTGCCG
>DDJH01000082.1 GCA_002338895.1 Lentisphaeria bacterium UBA1829
GCAGGCCCGGGAGGGGGAAGATGAGGAGTAGAATAAATCCGGAAGACGGAAACGCGTCGGTTTCCCCTGGCTTCCGGTTATTCAGAGAACATGAGAGGAGGAAAAAAGAATGTTGATTTCAAATCATGGATCGGGAGTTCTGCTGTCCGCTCTGCTTCTGACAGGGGGCTGCTCGTTGGCTGCGGAGGGCAATCTTGCGCTCGGGAAGAAAGTGGAGGCAAGCTCCTTTGAAAGTGAACGTCTGAAACCGGAAAACGCGGTCGACGGAAAACGGAACACGCGCTGGAGCGCCCGCTTCAACGATCCGCAGTCGTTTCAGGTCGATCTCGGCTCCCCGCAGAAGGTGAACCGGATCGTGATCACATGGGGATCCAGTGCAGCCCGGGATGTCGAATTTCTCCACTCCGTCGACGGCTCCTCCTGGAAGGCGATTCCCGTGGACATGGAAAAGCGGAAGTTCCGGCCGGACGGTCAGGGGACGGATCTTCTGGAATTTCCCGCTGAAACGATCCGCTATTTCCGTATCAATGCCAAGTCCAGAGTCACCCGCAGCGGCTGTTCCATTGTCGAACTGGAAATCTACGCTCCTTCCGCCGCGCCGGAAAACGGGAAAAAGTAATTTTCCTGAACACGAAACTTCGCCTGGATCGGTCCTTCCGGAGAGCGCGTCGGCGGAACCGGAACGGTTTCGCCGCGATCGCAGCGGAATCCGCGGGAAGAGGAGTTCCGGCGATTCCCGCGGCCGGATCGGATCCCCGTGTTTCGGAGCGTTTTTTTTCCGATGAGCTTCCGCAGGTCGATTCCGATCTGCGGTTTTCTCCTTCCCCCGCTGTAATTTGTCCGGCGGAGGAGAGGGGAATCGGAAGAGTTGTTGCAAAGGCAATTTGCATTTCCGGTTTTTTACGCTATACTCCCTCTCCGGGAGGATGAGATGAAAAAGACAAAAAGCCAGGAACACCGGCTGGTGTTCGAGAACGAAGCCGGGAGGACCTTTCGGAAAGGCATTGCGAATCATATTGCATGTCAGGCATGGGATTACGGACGCCTCCATGCGCTTCCGCTCTGGACGGAATATGTGATATTTCCCGCTGTCTACTCCCGTGATTATCAGTTCCAGGAGACCAGGACAACGATGAGTTCGTTCGAAATGGTTCTGGAAGGCTCCATGACTATGATTCTGGATGAAGTGCGCCGGACGGTGCATTCGAATGAGATCTGTCTGATCCCCGCAGGAAAAAGCAAGAAATTCGAGGTGCACGAAGAGTGCCGGAAGGTGGTGTTCGGAATCTGCGGACAGATTCATCTTTCGCTGCTGGGAATGTTCGGAATTGCGTCCCGCTCCGAGATCCGTCTCCGGAATCCGGAGTATATTCTGGGACTGCTGGGAGAACTGCACCGGCTCCTGAGAGAGAAGGAGGAGGCTACCGTTTCCAGAATCTCCGGATTGACGATGGAGCTGATTACGGAAATCGGCCGCGAGGCTTCCCGATCGCCGGAACCGCTGCTGGCGGATGCGTTCCGGCTGATGGAGTATCATCTTGCCGAATCGTTTTCGCTGTCGGATCTGGCGGAGAAACTGCATGTGTCGCCCAACTATCTGAACCGTCTGTTTCTGCGGGAGCTGGGAATGCCGCCGAAGCGTTATCTCATCGGGCAGCGGATGCAGCTGGCCCGCTCCCTGCTGAACTCCACAACGCTCTCCGTTCAGGAAATCTCCCAGCGGTGCGGATATAAAACCCCTTTTGCTTTCTCGAAGGAGTTCCGGAAACAGTTCGGAAATTCCCCACGCTCGTTCCGCATTCAAAAAGAATGCAAGAAAATGACATGAATATTTGTTTTCAGGACATGTAATCGGGCGGAGCATATCTTGTTTTTTCTTCCGTTTCAGAGTATAATCTATTCCGTGAAAAACAACGGAACAGAAAAAGGATCGGAAACCATGAAACGGGAAAAACAGTTTTTTACTCTGATCGAACTTCTCATAACCATTGCGATCATCGCGATTCTGGCGGGACTGCTTCTGCCGGCGCTGAACTCCGCCCGGGAAAAAGCCGCGGCAATCTCCTGCAGGAACAATTTGAAGACGCTCGGGATCGCGGTCCAGGGCTATGTCGACGCCTATGACGGATGGCTGATCCCGCAGATGACCCGCCTTGCGGGAACCTACTGGAGAGAGAAGGATCAATGGTATTCGCAGCTGGCTCAATTCGGCGCACAGTATTCTGAATCGTTGGATCGGCCTTCGACTTTCCGCTGTCCGTCCGAAAGCCGGATCGAAAAGGCGCATTACGGAATGAATCTCTTTGTCAGCGGCTGGTATCGTGAAAGCGGAAGAGGCGAGCAGAACCGGATCCGGAAACTTGCTTCTCTGCATCCGGTTTCCACAATACCGTTCCTCGGAGATTCCAACCGCACGCTGAACCGGGTGAACAACAGCTATAATTTCGCCTTCCGCCACGGGGGGCCCGATTCGCGAGAAGATGTGGAGTACAACTCTCCGAATCCGCCGCTGGCATATCCCGGATCGGCGAATGTTTTGTTTCTTGACGGACATGTGCAGGGGATGCGCTGTTCGGCAATGATGCGGGGAAATGACAGCTTTAAATTCCTGAATGATTATGTCGGCTTTGAAACCGGCGTATATGATTTCTGAACAACGCGAACAACAGAGGAGCATGAATTCGCATGAAATGCACGGTCTCTTTTTTCACTCTGATTCTTTCCGCGGGCATGGCGCTTGCGGAGAATATGGTCTTCAATGGAGATTTTGAACTCGGAACCGGCGGATTTACCATCGAGCGCCATCAGCGGATCGACACCAATGCCTCCGTGGATTTCGTCCCGTTGAAAGAGGAACGGAACGATGTCCTCTCGGGAAAACTGGCGCTCCGGGTCGAAAATCCGTATGCCGAACGCGGTTTCCTCTATTCGAAGGAATTCTTCTTGAAGCCGGATACGAAGTATTTCCTGCGCGGCGGTATCAAAGCCTCCGTGGAGAAACTGCCGGTCCGGGTGGATCTCATCAACCGGACCATGGCAAAGGGCGTACACAGTGTGATTCGGACTGTGTACGCGGGAAAAAACTGGTCGCGCTTTGAAATTCCGCTCGATACGGAGAAGTTCGGGGGAATGTACCATATCAAATTCTCTCTCCCCGCACGGGAGGCGACCGTGTGGCTGGATCGGATTTCCGTTTCTTCGCAGAAGGACGACCGTTTCGCCGGAATCGAGATGAGCATCGCCGCCGACGATCGGATCTATGTTGCCCCGGAAAAGAAAAATGCGCGCATTGCCGTCCGGGTCTACAACTCTTCGCTGACGCTGTTTCAAAAGAAGATCCGCCTTGTCGCCGTGGACGGTTATTACGCTGACCGTTCTCCTGTCGCCGAGCTTTCCTGCCGGATTGCGCCCGGAAAGATCCAGACCTTTGAGTTCCTCTTCCCGCTGAAGCGGATGGGGTGTTTCCAGATCGAACCGGAGAAGCCCGACGGCATTCGTTTCTTCCCCGCGTATTTCGCCGTGGTCGGAAAGGTGGAGAAAAAAACGTTTGACCGCAACAGCTTCTGCGTCGGATTCAACGGCGGACTGAGGGTGAAGGGGATGATCGACGATCCTCCGGGGCTGGTCGCNNGGTCGCCGCCAATGCGTCGGTCCGGGAGAAACTCCGCATTCTGTCGCTTGCCGGATGCCGCATTCTCCGCGGGCACGACTGCGGAGACCTCTGGTACTATCTGGAGCCGGAGCAGGGAAAGTTCAATTTCCAGCTCTTTGATTTCGGTCTGAAACTCTTTGAGGAGGCCGGAATTGCGTATATGCCGATTGTTGGCGGAAACGCATTCTATATTGAAACAGCTCCCTGGGCGTCGAAAAAATATCCGCTCTGGTTCGAGCAGGTTGCCCGGAAGGGGAAATCCGTATCCAAGGGGCATCCGATGCTGATTCCTCCGGATCCGGTCTGGCGGCGCTATGTGCGCAATCTCGCCGCCCATGCGGGAAAACGGATCATGCAGTATG
This sequence comes from Lentisphaeria bacterium UBA1829, assembly GCA_002338895.1. GTDB lineage: Bacteria > Verrucomicrobiota > Lentisphaeria > Victivallales > UBA1829 > UBA1829. Next base: position 4,015 of record DDJH01000082.1, read on the forward strand.
AGATCTTCAACGAGGCGCAGTTCCAGCTCTCGCCGGAGAGCTATCTGCAATTCCTGAAATCCGCGTATGAGGAGATCAAAAAGGCGAATCCGGAGGCCGCGGTGGTCGGATTCTGCTCCACCAGCGACAAAGGGGAGGACATCGGGTTGTTCGCCCGCCGCTGTTTTGAACTCGGAGGACTGAAGTTCGCCGACGCGGTCTCGTTCCATCCCTACGCCAGCCGGGAACTCGGTTCCGTGGAACCCGCCGACAAACAGATCGCATCCATGAAATCTCTGATCCGCCGAAACGGGGAGAACACCCCCGTCTGGAACACGGAACTCTATTATCTGTTCGACGGACCCGAGATGGCAAACTACTGGGAATCCGGAAATGTCGAAGCCCACCATGTCGCCTGGCGTTTCCTGACCGATCTGGGGGAGGGCGTGGAACAGTCCGTTCCCCTCAGCGAGGATCAGCTCTGGAAGGAACTGATGATTCCGGGGTATGAACATATTACCTCCTACCCGGAGTATTATCCCTCTTCCATCATCCCCGCCTGCAATGCGCTGACACGCTTTTTCGAGGGCGCGACACCCCTGCGGAAGCTCCGCTATCCGGAAGGCATGATCTGCTATGTGTTCCGGAAGGACGGTGTTCCGGTCGCCGCTCTCTGGAACTATCGGAAAGTCAAAAATCTGAAAATCAATCTTGAGGGATTCCGCGCATACGATCTGTTCGGGAATCCCCTCCGGGCCGGAATGGTCGAAGCTGGAATCCCCCCGTTCTATCTGAAGGCGGAGAACGAAAAGGAGGCGGAATTCATCCGCCGTCTGGAGAATCTGCCGATCCTCCAGGAACAGGCCGTGGCGGCGTCGCCGGAAGCACGTCTTTTGAAAAACGGAACGCGCCCGGAGCTTCTGGTTTCTCTCCACAATCAGATCCGGAAAACGGTTTCCGGTTATGTCGGTATCGGCGATGCCGCATTTTCCGCTCTTGCGCCGCAGCCCTTCACACTGAAGGCCGGAGCGTCGGAAACAGTCCGGATCCCGCTTCANNAATCCGGAAACGCCGCAACTGCTGAACTCCGAATCTACACGGACGGGAAAATCTGGAAACAGAATCTGAAAATCCGTCCCGTCCCCGTCCATCCTTTTTCCAAACCGTTCACCATGAAAAGTCCGGATGGAGTTCTGCAGGCGGAAGGAGCATTTTCCCGCAGCGGGACGGAAATTGTTCTGGAGATCCGGGTCCGCGACGTCTCCGATTCCGGAGAAAGAGAAAACCGGCAATTCTGGGAACAGGACTGTATCGAGCTGTTTCTGGATCCTGCTCCGGCGCGGCTGGACAGACATCATCCGTCCGCGTATTATCCGGGAATCTGCCGTCTGTTTGTGATGCCGCGATGGAAACAGCCGGCGAGGCTGGCCGTCTGGAAGAATGCGGCCGGACTGTCGGAAAAGAACATCCGCTGTTCCGTCGAAAATCGCCCGGACGGATACCGGGTGCGTCTGGTTCTCCCCGCATCCGCCCTGCCGGAGAACGAATTCGGATGCGAAATCAAAATCAATGATGCGGAAGGAAGGAAAAAGACGGTCCGTGAGGCGTACCTGTTCGGAGCAAAACAGGCGTATCGGGATCGTTTGGAATTCGGAATCATCAGAAAGGAGCAGAAGCAATGAAAAGATGTTTTCTCGTTGTATGGATTGCAATGATCGGTTCGGCGGCGATGCTGAATGCCGCCGTGGAGAAACCCCTGGAAAAGATCTCGCCGCTCGGAGGGTGGAAGCAGACTGCGCCGGGACTNNGAAGAGCTATTACCGTATTTCCTGGAAGGCGGAGGCCGGAAAAGACTGGAAAACCCTCGAACCCAACGCAATGATTCAAGTCGGAAAAAGCGAATATATCGCCTGGAACCCCTCGGAAAAATCCGCTCCGCGCTCGGTCTGCTTCTATTCCGGAGACGGCGGAAAACTGAAATGTTCGCTCTATCTGCCTCGGAAGAGTACCGGGACTCTCGCCGTGGAACAGCTCAAGCTGGAGAAGCTGGAGGAAAAGGATCTGCACGACAATCTGATCCGGAATGGCAACTTCGAAGCCGAAAACACACTCCCCGGCGAATGGAGAAAAAGCTGGAAGCAGAAAAAAACGGTGGAATCCATTGTGCCGGAACACAGTTTTCTTGCAGGGAAACAGTCGCTCTCTCTTCTTCAGGAGGAGAAGAGCGTCATTGCGGCAGTCAACTCTCTCCCGATTCCGATCCTGCCGGGGAAGACATACACTCTCTCCTTCTGGGCGAAAGGACAGGAAAATCAGAAATTCCGCGCCGCAGTGGATCTGCCGAACCAGGGTAAACCTCAGGGACACTTCAACACCGGAAAGGCTTTCCTGCTGGGAAACGAGTGGAAACATTTTTCATTTTCCGTCACATTCCCCTCGGATGAGACACGCTTTCCGGCGCTTCGGAACCGAATGGCCCGGATTTCGTTCTCCAACGAGTCCGGAACGCCGGGTGCCACTCTGATCGATCAGGTGGAGTTCCGGATTGCAAAATAAGAGAAGTTTCCCGGAATAAGATTCTTCATCCTCTGTCGCGTTTTCCGGGATGGAGAATTGATTCATGTGTCCGGATCGGGAGTCCGGGATTCTCCCTGATCCGAAAGCCGGGGGTCAGGAAATGGCCCCCCGCAGAATTTTCGCCATCGCGCCGGCAATGGTCCGGCGCTCTTCTTCCTCCAGCTGTTTCAGGGGAAGACGGGCTTTCCCGCAGTCGATTCCTTTCAGAAGCATCATCGCCTTTCCCGCCGGGATGCCGCCGTTCCGGACCAGAAGATCCACGCCGAGACAGACTCTCCGCATGCCGTCCAAAACTCCTTCCCGGTCGCCTTTGACAAACGCTTCGGAAATGCGGTGATAGAGCGGCGCGGAGTAGTTGTAGGTGCTGCCGATAAACCCTTCCGCACCCAGAGCAAGTGCTCCGGCGAAGAATTCATCCACGCCGAACACAATATCGTATTTCCCTCCGCAGACGTGCAGGCAGTTCTGGTATTCGTAAAGATTGTGATGGTTGAATTTGATGCCGGCAAGATTGGCGATCCGTCCGTCGGCAAGCTCCAGAAAACGGGACATCGACAGCGCAACCCCCGAATTCATCGTGTGATAATAGTAAAACGGCAGTTCCGGAGCGGACCCGGCTGCCGCCGCACAGTACTCCACAAGCGCCTCCTCGGTCGAAGGCTTGAAAAACGTGGTCGGAATGACCGAGACCGCGTCGAACTCCAGCTCCACCGCCTTCCGGTTCAGCGTTTCGACATCCTTCAGAGAGAGAGCTCCGGTGTGCGCAATCAGGATCAGCCGTCCGTCCGCCGCCTCCTTCCAGGCTTCCAGTATGGCCATGCGCTCCGCGAGGGAGCAGGAGATGCCTTCTCCCGTAGTTCCGCAGATATAGGCTCCGCGGACGCCGTCCGCCACCAGGGAATCCGCCTGTTGCCGGATCAGCTCCAGTCGGAGATTCCCCCGTTCGTCAAACGGGGTGAACGGGGCGGCTATGAGTCCTTTGAGTTTTTGAAATTTCATGACAGGGCCTCCTGTGTAAGCAGAAAATCTTCCATGCGGAGGGAATAGCCGCGAATCTGCGCCTTGTTCCACGCATCGTCGACGATGTAGTTGACAATATAAANNTTGACCCATCCCGAGTAGCCGGTGTCGGCAAACGGGGAGCGGTCGTAATCCACCGGAAGAATCCGGACCGCCGATTTGGCGCGACTCCCGGCCAGTACTCCTTCCCGGTCGGTCAGACAGGCAAACAGATTCTGCGTCTGGGAGCCGTTCCGGCGCAGACCGCCCTGAAGAAAACGGCAGGTGATGAGAATTTCCCCGTCCTTCAGAAAACCGGCGGTCGGACGGTGACAGCCGGGAATCGGAAAGTCGATCACCGGTCTCCAGGTTTCCCCGTTGTCGTGCGAGAGGGTCTTTTTGCAGTCCCATCCGCGCCCGGAATTCTCCCGCAGGAATGCCGCCACCGTTCCATTTCCCATCGGGAGCAGTGAGACCTCGCAGAGGTCGAACTCCGGTTCCGACGCCACCGTGATCCTCTCGCTCCATGAGCGGCCCCGGTCATCGGAATAATGCAGGAACTGCGCCAGGCGGCCTGTCGAGGAACGGGTGTGCGCGGAGAGAAGCCACCGTCCGTCCGGCAGCTCCGTCAGCTTGTCCGGGACAATCCCTTTCAGTGGCGTCTGCACCGCTTCGCTCCAGCTTTTCCCTTCGTCGAAAGAGAAATAGAGCAGGACTTCCGCCAGATCCTGGTTGTCCTCCCTGCCTCCGAACCGGATCCGGTCCACCGAGACCGCCAGAACCCCATCCGAAAGACGGACAATGCGTGCGCAGTTGTAATAGAATTTCTTTTCCGCCGTTCCCGCATCCGTCAGCGGATGCTTCGCACTCCATGTGCGTCCGCGGTCCGTCGATTCCGTCAGCATGATCCGCGTATACGACCGGTCCCGGTGGTGCGTGCACTCGGAAAATACACAGATCAGTTTTCCCGATTCCGTCCGAACCACGTCCGGCCACGCTTCATACCACTTCGGATCGTTGCTGATGCTGAATTTCTCTATCCCCATTTTTCCTCCTTTTCTCTCCCTCCCGAGAGAGAAGTATACCGGTCCGCCTTCAAAAAAACAATGATAAAAAAATAAGAAAAATGATACTTTTTTAACAAAATGCTTGATTTTCCCGAAAAGAGGAATCTATTTCCCGAAACAGGGAGAAGGCCGATGATCGCCAGCCGGACAAAAATGATTCATTTCCTCCGCGAGGCAGAGGAAATCCCATTGAAAAAACTCTGGATCGGAGAACCGGAGCCGCTGCCAGAAACCCCGATCCGGATTCATAAACAGGCAAGGATCCTTCTGCCTCTCTCCGGAAGCAAGCACCTCCTCTTCGCCTCCGGAGGAAGACACTATAATACTATTTTCACTCCCGGCGATGCGATCGTCACTCACCCGTCCGGCTGGACCTGCGAACTCTGGGACCGGGAACACCGGATGATCTCCGTGGTCTTCCGGGAAACCTGCATCCGGGTGATCTACATCGCCCACAACGGACTCCCGCCGCCGCAGAACGGACCGGATGTCTTTTTCCACACCCGCTATTCGCTGAGCCCGGAGGGAAGACAGACTCTGGCCGCCATCCTGAGCGCCAACCGCGATCATGAGGCGAGCCGCTGGAACTTCCGGGCTCTTCTTGCCATCGTCCGGGAGGCGCTCGAATCGCCCGACTCCACTCTCTCCGGACGCGAACTGCAGTGGGCCCGCGCCGAAGAAGCGCTGCAGGCCAATTTCCAGAATCCGCTCGTGCGGAAGGATCTTGCCGATCTCGCCCGGCTGCATCCCGCCTCGCTCTCCCGCCTCCTGCGCGACAGAAAAAAGCAGACCTTCCCGGAATACCGGACCGCCCTGCGGCTCGAACACGCTCTCGAACTGCTGAAACAGCCCCAGCTCTCCATCGATGCGATCGCCGCCGAATGCGGATTCCAGTATACCAGCTATTTCATTCGCGTGTTCCGGAAACACTTCGGTCTTACGCCCGCCGTCTTCCGCAGGCAGATCGTCCGGGAAAACTCCTCTCCCGGGTGACGGAATCTCTCCCGGATGGATGCCCCCCGATTCGCCAAATGTGCATTCCCGCTGGAGAAACGGAACTTGTTTTTTCAGCGGGAAACGGATATAGTATTCCCCAACGGTCTTGAAGCTTCAAAAAACTCGCTGCATACGAAAAAAACAAGGAGGAAATCATGGCGGCGCAGAATTGGAATCTGGATCAGATTGAACTGCATAATTTTGCCGGGGCGGAGGAGGCAGCGGAATTTCACGGGATCGCACTTCACCGCTTCCCGAAAAATATGAGACGGATTCTCCGTGCAGACAGCCCGATCTGCGGAGAGATCCGCTTCGTGACGGATGCTCCGGAGGTCCATATTTTCCTGGGATTTCTCAATTCCACTGTGAAGCAGACCCCGATCCGGGTCTTTCAGGGAAATTTCGAACGCGAACTTCCGGCGGGATTCTCGCTCGACAACGGAAAGGTGACCGAACTGGTCCTTTCGGCAAAAACCATGCTCGACCGGATGAACTTCGAGGAAATGCACACGCAGACCGTTCTTGCCTCCATGCGGCCGGATGCTCTGCCGAAAGGGGGATTTTCGCCCAAGGTCTGGCGCATCCAGTTCGATCAGACCCCGAGGGTCTATTTCTGCGGACTGGACACGGGGGGGTATCCCGTCCGGAAACCGCTTCCGGAGGAGAAGCCGAAATACAAGTATCTCAATCTCAGCGGATCGGTGGGGCAGTTCGGGCTGGATGTCTACAACGCAACCGCGGCGCGGAGACTCGGACTCGATCTCTGGAACTTCGCAATGGCCGGCCGGAATCTCTGGCAGAGCGAATATGCCGACTATGTCGCTTCGGTCGACTGCTTCGATATTGTCACGTTCATGTACGGAATGAATGTGATTCCTCATACGCCGGGTCCGGAAATCCGGAAACGGATGCGCTATATGCTGACCCGTCTCACGGAAAAACGGCCCGAACGCCCGATCCTCGGAATCCAGACCTATCCGTGCAATCTGGACCGCCTGATCGATCCGGAGGCCGATCCCTATTATCATCCCTATCTGGAGCTCAAGGAGATCTTCCGCGAGGTGATGGACGAATTTTCCTCCCGGGCGAATGTCCATTTCATCCCCGGAGAATCCCTGATGGACGACCCCTGCGGTATCTACTGCGACGGACTCCATCTGAGCACCTATGCGCAGGTCCTTCTCGGAATCCGCCTCGCCGAACGGATGCGCCCGTTCCTTCCGAAATAAGAAACGAGGGAGAGTTTCCTCCCTCCTTTCTGTTCAGAAGACGGAATCTTCTCCCCCTTTGAACCTTTTCGAAGGGGGACGTTTTCCCCTTCTCCGATCACCATTCCCGGAAATGTCGGAGAAGGGATTCTTATTTGTCGGAAAATTTTAGAAATAGCATGATCCGACCAAAAAACAGCATGTTTCTGCATTGTCAAAACCCGGACTCCACGGTATAATATCCCGAGCAGTTTTCATGTTCAGAACAGGAGGAGTTCCAGATGAAGCAGATGGTCAGAGAAGTTTTGGATGTCCCGGTCCGCAATGAATGCGATATTCTCGTGGTGGGGGCCGGTCCGGCGGGAATGGGCGCGGCGATCACGGCGGCCCGCAAAGGGGCAAAGGTGACGCTGGTCGAATACGGAGGTAAACTCGGCGGAATGTGGACGCTCGGGCTTCTTTCGCCGTTCTTCGACAATCAGAAGAAGGAAGGCCTCAACGCCGAGTTCCGTGAAAAACTCATGGAACGGAAGGCGTGGGGCGGATTGTGGAACATCTCCTTCGATCCGACCGAGATGACTTTGCTGATGAACCGCTATGCCATGGAGCTCGGAATCGACGTGCTGCTCTATACGACCGCGTGCGAACCGTGGATGGAGGGACGGAATGTCCGCGGAGTCTTTGTCCAGAACAAATCCGGACGGCAGCTGATTCTGGCCAGGGTCGTCATCGACTGCACCGGAGACGGGGATATCGCGGCGCGCGCCGGTTCGCCGTTCGTGATCGGCCGTCCCGCCGACGGCGCGTTCCAGCCGATGACCATGATGTTCCGCATCGGCGGCGTCCGCTCCGAATACCCCAGAGACAGCACGCTGGACTGGTACACCCTCCTCGAACACCGCGTGAAAGACCGCGAGCAGTTCGTTCGCAATGTCCCGTTCACCAACCCCGCCCTGATCAAACTCCCCCGCGACGGCGAGGCTCTGATCCAGTGGACCCATATCCGGCGGAAAAGCGGCTGCGACGGCGATGAACTCTCCCGCGCGGCCCAGGAAGGGTTCCGGCAGGTCGAAAACGCCATGCGCTTCTTCCCCCTGATCCGCGATCTGCTCGGAGACGTATACCTGATGGAACTTCCCGCCGTGATCGGCGTTCGCGAATCCCGGCGCATCACCGGCGAATATGTCGTTTCCGACGAGGATCTCAAAAACGGACGCCGTCAGCCCGACTCCGTCTGCAGGGAAGTTCTCGGCGTGGATATTCACGAGCCCGACTCCGAACAGCAGTCCGGCTATCCCAATCCGGGATTCGACATCCCCTTCCGTTCGCTGGTCCCGCTGAACACCGAAAATCTCCTGACCGCCGGACGCTGCATCTCCGGATCGTACATGGCCCATGCCGCCTACCGCGTCACCGGAGACTGTCTCAGAATGGGGGAGGGCGCCGGTGAAAAAGCCTGGGAAGCCATCCGCCGCGGCATTTCGGTCCGCCAGCTTGCAATGGAACCTTTCTCCGGATCCGCTGGAAGTTTTTGAAAAATCGTTTCCCGAACCTCTTGAAGAATCTCCCGCAAATGGTACATTAGCCGGAAAACCGCAACACCCTTTCCCCTGTTGCGGATCCGGTAAAAAAAAAGGAGAATCGTGTGGAGATGAAAACGAAAATCGCATTGGTCGGCTGCGCCCATATTCATACACCGTCGTTTGTGAAGATGCTGACGGAACGGGCGGAACTCTTTGACGTGGTCGGAGTCTGGGATCCCGATCCGGAACGGGCGGAAGCCAACGCAAGGCTCCTGAATGCGCCGCGCTGCTCTTCCGATCAGGAGATCTGGAAGAACCCCTCCGTGGAGGCGGTCGTCATCTGTTCGGAGACGAAGCTGCATGAAGAGCTGGTGCGGAAGGCGGTGGAGGCGAAAAAACATCTGTTCGTTGAAAAACCGCTCGGCTTCGCGGCAAAGGACGCTCTGGAAATGGCCGATCAGATCGAAAAGGCCGGGCTGCTGTTCCAGACCGGATATTTCCGGCGCGGCGATGCGATTTTCCTGTTCCTTCGCGATCAGATTCGGAACGGAGCCTTCGGAACCATCAGCCGCGTCCGGATGACCAACTGCCACTGCGGATCCCTCGGCGGATGGTTCGATACCCAATGGCGCTGGATGGCGGATCCGTCCATTGCGGGATGCGGCGCCTTCGGCGACCTCGGAACCCATGTCCTCGACATCATGATGTGGTTCTTCGGAATGCCGGAGCGGGTCACCGCGGATATCCGCACGGTCACCGGACGGTACGGCGCACAGTGCGATGAGACCGGCGAAGCCATCCTCCAGTTCCCCGGCGGCATAATCGGAACCCTCGCCGCCGGATGGGTGGATCTGGCCGATCCCGTACCCTGTCAGATCAGCGGAACCGAAGGGTATGCCGTGGTGGTCAACGGCGAGCTCTTCTTCCAGAGCTCCCGCGTGGAAGGTGCCGATGGAAAGACTCCATGGACAAAACTGCCGCAGGGACGGGAGCATGCGTTCATCCGTTTCCTGAACGCCCTGCGGGGAGAGAAGGAGGAGCTGGTGACCCCGCGCGAGGCGGCGGAACGGAGCGTCGTCATGGAGGCGCTCTACAAGGCCGGCAGAGAAAAAACCTGGGAGAAAACGGTCTGCTGAGAACGGAGACTCTCCGGCGGAGAGGAGAAGAACAGGATTGTACGGCCTCTTCTCCGCTGAATTTCAATTCCCGGAGAAGGTATGGCTGTCAAAAAAAATGTGATCGGAACGTTTCAGCTTCCCCGCGGCGGAGCGGAACGGGGATCCACAAAGTCGGCAACAGTGACCGGGGCCAGTTTGCAGTATGAGAATTATTATTCGATGCCTCTGTTTCCCGCGTTTGTCGATCACGGGGTGTATACGAGCGGAAACTGGTATGAGCACATCAGCTACCGGCTGGTCGCCTTTGAAATCCCGCTCGACGGAAACATGCTGTTCCGTCAGAGAGGGATGACGACGGTGGCCAATCCGGGAACCGTGTATCTGATGCATCGCGGGGAGGATTCCCGGCTGGAGTCGGGACCTTCCGGGCGGTGCCGCAAACTGGCGCTCTGCGTCGGCGGGGCGTCGCTGGCCGGGGTGATGGCGGATACCGGACTGGCAAACCGTGTCGCGATCCGGGTCTCCAATCTGGAAAAACTGGTCAATCTGATTCAGAAGATCGAACAGTCGATTCACGCCGGAGAGGTGTTTCATGCGTGCGCGTTGACGTATGAGTTCCTGCTTGAGCTGGCATCCAATCTGCAGAGCCGGATTCCGGAGAAACTGGTCCGCATTCTGGAGAGCATGAAGATCGGAATTCCGCAGAATCTCTCTCTGGAGGATTTCGCAGAGGAGTTTCATCTCAGCCGCTCGACTCTTCACCGCCTGTTCAAACAGCACCTCGGAACGACTCCGAAGGAGTATTACCGGACTCTGAAGCTCGATTTCGCCCGCCGTCTTCTGCTGGATGCCGATTCCTCCGTCAAGGCGGTGGCGGAGCGGTGCGGATTCCCGGATCCGGTGAGCTTTTCCCATGCGTTCCGGAAAATGTTCCTCTGCTCGCCGCTGGAGTACCGCCGGTCCGGTGCGCAGGAGAAAAAACGCAATGAGACGGAAATCGCGGAGAATACCGGCGGCAGACGCCGGGAAGATCCCCCGTCACCGGAGCGTTGAAACGAGGGCCGATAAGCCTGTGCCTCCGCCGCCGAATCCCGCAGGAAACGTCTGTCGAAGGGGGAGGGGCGGATGGAGGGCAGATCAGAATATTTCCCAACCAGTCCGCCGGGACTGCGCAACAGTTTTTCCCTTTCCCGTTCCAGGAAAGAACGGAAGAGAATCAAAATGATATAAAAAATCAATATTTTAGAATTTTTTGACAAGAAAACAGGAATTCTTCCTCTTCCCTTCCTTCCGCTTTTCGTGTAAAATAAAAGAGAAAAGCAGAGGAACAGAAAGAAAAAGGAGGTTTCCGAAATGATCCGTTTGCTGACCGCCATATTGACAATGCTGATTCTTGTGTCCGTTTCCGGCCAGAATCTTCTGAATCGCGAGACCCTGAAAGGGCGTCTTCCGAAGGGGATCGAAATGAGTCTTTCGAAGGATGGTCCGAGTTTCCGAGTCACCGGAGGAGGTCGGATGATCCGCTACCGGATCGCCCTTCCGGAAAAGGCAAAAGTTCTGTTCCTGAGCATGATGGCCCGGACCCGGGACTGCGTCCGCGGCGACGAGGGATGGAAAAATGCCCGGCTGGATCTGATGTTCATCGACCGGAACGGAAAACGGGTCGGACCATGGCTGAAGACCTTCGCCTTCACGGGAACGCACGACTGGACCTTCTGCGAACGGGATTTCGAGATTCCTTCCGGAGCGGCGTTCATCGACGTCATTCCCGCCAACTACGGGAAGTCGGGCACGATCGAACTGAAGCAGATCCGTCTGATTCCCGACAGCGCCGGGAACATCGGCGATCTGCCCTCGCCGGACGGCTCCCCCGACGAGGTGCTCTTCTCCCTGAAGGACGCCGAACGGACCGTGACTCCGATGCGGGAAAAAGTGACGTTGAACGGACTCTGGCGCTTCTTCCCGGTCTTCCGTGAGACGGATGCGTCCTCCGTTCCCGCGCCCGGTTCCGGGTGGGGATATTTCAAGGTGCCCGCCTCGTTCCCGGAGCTGACGCAGAGAGCGATGGGGCCGGGTGCCAACAACAATATCGCCTATCTTCCCGGGAAAATCCGTCGGATGGCGCAAAAGGAGAAGATCCGGGAGGCTTGGTACCGCAGAACGGTCGCAGTTCCCGCGTCCTGGAACGGACGACGGATCCGTCTGCTGATCGACATGCTGCAGAGCGTCGGAACCATCTTTGTCGACGGGAAAAAGGCGGGAACACTCGCATTCCCCGGGGGCGCGCTGGATCTGACCGGACGTCTGATCCCCGGAAAGACGCACGAACTGGCCGTTTTCGTTTCGGCAAAACCGACCGCCCTTTCCACGTTCATGGGGGAGACGCGCATGTATCAGTCGCTCCGCGATCTGGACAACCGCGGACTCTGCGGCGACGTCGAACTCGAATCCATTCCCGTCAAACACAGCATTTCCGACGTTCTTGTCATCCCCTCCGTGGAGAAGAAGACCATCACATTCGATACCGGCTTCCTGAAGCTCCCCGAAGGATCCTACCGCCTGAAAGCCCTCGTCTCGGACAACTCCGGCGAGAAGAAGACCTTCCTCTCAAAACCGTTCTCCGGTTCCCGGCAGCGCGTTTCCTTCTCCTCCGCCTGGAGCAATCCGAAACTCTGGGACATTGACACCCCGCAGAACCTCTATACCCTCCGTCTGGAGCTCCTCTCCGCCGACGGAACGCTCCTGGACGCCTTCTATCCGGAAGAGTTCGGCTTCCGCGAGTTCCGCATCCGCGGCCGTCATTTCTATCTGAACGGCCGGAAGATCCATCTTCGCGCCGCCGCGGTCTCCAACACCCGCTTCTCCGCCAAGGCCACCGATGAGATGCTCGCGCACATGATTCAAGTCTACAAGAAGTTCCATATCAATTTCCTTCTGGAAGCCATCTACGATTTCGCCCCCGGCACCTCCGGCTACAACGCCGCCTACTGGCGCGCAACTTCGAAGGCCGGAATCCTCACCTCGATGTCCATGCCCCATGTGAAGAATTTCAATTTCGATCTGAAAAATCCGGTCAACGCGGCGGAATACCGGCGCATTGCGGAACATCAGATCCGGCGCTATCAGAACATCCCCGGAATCATCCTGTTCGCCACCAGCCACAATGCGATGGGCTATGCCGATCAGCAGAATCCGGACCGCATCGGTTCCTCCTCCTCCGGAAAGACCGGACTGACTCCGTTCAGCCGCAACCGCCGGAATCAGGCTCTGCTGGCGGAAGACATTCTGAAGCAGATTGATCCCAGCCGGGGAGTGTATCATCACAGCGGCGGAAATCTGGGAGAGATCTTCACGATCAACTGCTATTTGAACTGGTCCCCGATCCAGGAACGGAGCGACTGGCTCGAAAAATGGGAGAAGNNCCTGCCGCTCTTCTTCGTCGAATACGGGCCTCCGCATATCGCAAGCTATACAAGCGAACGCGGACCGCAGTTCCTCTGGGCCGGAAACTACCGGGAACTCCACTGCCTCTGGTTCAATGAGTTCAATGCCGCATATCTCGGAGAGGAGGCGTACCGCTCCGGACAGGCGAAGGAGAAGTATTATCGCTTTGAAGAGAATATGTCAAAAGGCAACCGGAAGAACCGTCCCATGCAGGTTCACATCGTCGCATCGTTCCCGGATGTGGACCGCGTGCGTTCGCAGTTTCTCGCAAGGAACCTTCTGGACTTCCGGGCAAGAGGACTTTCCGGAATCATTCTCTGGGATTTCGAAAAGCTCTTTGCCAAGCAGGGACACTCCAAACCCGCCACTCTGAATCC
>DDJH01000191.1:0-9069 GCA_002338895.1 Lentisphaeria bacterium UBA1829
ATTTGATCGAGGAATACAATCCGGGAGGGGCCATTTCCCTGATCGGGGATCATGGGGTGGAACGGCTCTGGGGAAAAAGATATGCGCTTCCGCTAGTCTGTGTGAATGCGGCGCCCCGTCATCTGGAGGGAATTTTTTCTGTTTATTCCAACGAAGAGCAGGGAATGCGGCTTCTGCAGGAACATCTGCTTTCTCTCGGACATCGTAAAATCGGAATGCTGAGTTATGGACAAAGTGAAGAAGATTTCCAGAATATTTATGTGTTCCGGGATCGGAAAAAAACATTTGAGAAGATCTTATCCGAATACGGGCTGCCGGATGATTTGATTATCCAGTATGGGTGGAGAGATTTGGAATATGAAGGAACAGTCTACCGCCTGCTGGAAAAGGAGGTTTCGGCGATTGTGGCCATGTCGGAAACGCAGACAATGAAGATTCTTTATTTTTTGAAACAGGCCGGCATGCGGGTTCCAAAGGATATTTCCCTCTGCGGCTGGCTGGATCAGCTGGATCTCGCCTGTGATCTGCCGATGACGGGCATCATGCAGAATTACGAGCTTCTGGCGGAAAAAGCGGTCGGCCTTCTGGAAAAACTTCTCCGGAAAGAGCCGGTGGAAAAGGATCTTGTCATCGATTATCGTTTTGTTTCCGGGGCGAGCACGGCTCCTCCGAAGAAGGGGAACGCGGTGTGACTGCCGCGGAGACGCTTTCCGGCGGAAGAAATCGCGGATCCAGCAGATACTCCGGCCGCAGATCGGAAAGAGAACGGCGCATGTTCTGGAGAAGTCCCGGAACGCGAAGCTCCATCCGGTGAAGAAGACGCTTGAAGTAGGCGCGGTCTCCGGATTCTTCCAGCTGCTGTTTGTAGACGCATTCACCGCGGGGAGGAATCTGAAGCATTGCGGCGGCGCGGATCGTGGTTTTCTCCTCGACATAGGCAAAGGGACGGATCACGCGGGTCATCCCGTCGTCGGAAGGGACGTTCGGTCCCATCGTGGTCAGTCCGCCGCCGCGGCAGCAGCTGATCAGGAACGAGACCAGAATGTCGTCCAGATGATGCCCGAGCGCCAGCTTGTTGCAGGAGAGCCGTTTGGCCAGCGCATACAGATGCCCGCGCCGGAGACGGGAACAGAGAATGCACGGACGGTTCGAACTCCCCGTCCGCTCAATCACCTTCCGGACATTCAGACGGATGATGTGATGCGGAACGCCGATATTCTCACAGAAACGCGCCGTCTCTTCCGTTCCGAAGCCGGGGAATCCGGGATCGAAGGTCGCCGCGTGCAGAGAGAAGCGGACCGGCGCACGCGCTCGGAGACGGGAAAGAACATGCAGAAGAAGCATGCTGTCCTTGCCGCCGGAAACGCCGACAAGAATGGAGTCGCCGTCGCGGATCATCGAATAATCCCCGATGGCGGCGCCGGTGAGTTTGTAGATTCTGTGCAGATCGTCCATGGTCGGATTCCGTCCGGTTTGAGCGGAAAGTTACACCGGGATTTGAAAAAATCAACGGAGAAAAAGAACGGAATCAAAAAAAAATTTGCGTTTACCGGAAATGAGAGGTATATTAAACCATTATGAAAATATTAGTTGTCAATGGACCGAACCTGAATCTTCTCGGCCGCCGGAAGGTGGAAGTCTACGGAACGATTACGCTTCCGGAGATCGAATCGCGCCTCCGGAAGGTGGCGGAAGAGCTCGGGGTCGAAATGAATTTTTTCCAGAGCAACAGCGAAGGCGCCCTGGTGGACCGCATCGGGGAAGCGCTTTTCGACGGGACCGATGGAATCGTGATCAATCCGGCGGCGTATACTCATACGAGTGTGGCCGTGCGCGACGCCCTGGAGGCGGTGCGTCTTCCGGCGATCGAAGTTCATATAAGCAACATTCACACGCGGGAGGAGTTCCGGAATCACTCTGTCACGGCGCCCGTCTGCGTGGGACAGGTAGTGGGCCTCGGTGCGGACGGCTATGAATGGGCGTTCCGGGCTTTGGTCCGTCGTCTCGAATGCAACGAAAGAGAATCCCGGTAAACAGCGGGCGCAAAACTGCGCTTCTCCGCGGATTCAAAAGAGAGGCTGATAAAAAGATGAAAATCGAAGAAATCAAGACCATTGTCAAGCTGATGTCGGAAAACGATCTGACCGAGTTCAAAATTGAAGCGGAGGATATGCATCTCTGCATCAAGCGCGGCGGGCAGAACGCCAATCCGATTATCGCTCAGACACTTTCTCCTGTTGTTGCGGCGCCGGCCTCTCCGGTGGTTTCCGCCGCGCCCGCTCCTGCTGCTCCCGCCGCTCCGGCAGCCCCCGCCGCGCCCGCCGGGCAGACCATTGATTCCCCGATCGTCGGAACATTCTACCGCTCTTCCGCTCCGGGAGTCGAGGCGTTTGTCAAGGTGGGATCCAAGGTTGAGCCGGATACCACGGTCTGCATTATCGAGGCCATGAAGGTGATGAACGAAATCAAAGCGGAAAAAAGTGGCGTCATCAAGGAAATTCTCGTCGAAAACGGACAGCCCGTGGAATACGGTCAGCCGCTCTTTGTTATTGAATAATCGTGGCGGAGAAGCCCAGGAGTTGTCGTTATGTTCAACAAGGTTTTAATTGCCAACCGGGGAGAGATCGCACTGCGGATCATCCGCGCGTGCAAGGAGATGGGAATCAAATCGGTGCTGGTGTATTCCAAGGCCGATGAGGACAGTCTCCCCGTGAAATTTGCCGATCAGGCGGTCTGCATCGGCCCCGCGCAGTCGAATGAGAGCTATCTGCTGATCGACCGCATCATTTCGGTCGCCGAGATCTGCGATGTCGACGCCATCCATCCGGGATACGGTTTCCTGGCGGAAAATATTCATTTCGCGGAAATCTGCAAAAGCTGCAACATCACGTTCATCGGCCCGACCCCGGACCAGATGCGCGCCATGGGCGACAAAGCGTGCGCCCGGGAAACCATGCGCAAAGCCGGCGTGCCGATCACTCCCGGTTCCGGCGGCGTGATTGAAACCGAAGAGGAAGCTCTTGTCATCGCCCGCAAACTGGAATATCCGGTCATCATCAAGGCCTCGGCCGGCGGCGGCGGACGCGGAATGCGGATCGCTCATAACGACGCCAGCTTGATCCAGGGATTCCACTCCGCAAAAACCGAGGCGGAAAAAGCCTTCGGAAACGGAGATGTCTATATCGAGAAATTCATTGAAAATCCGAAGCATATCGAAGTGCAGATTCTTGCGGATTCGTTCGGGAATGTGCTCCAGCTCGGCGAGCGCGACTGCAGCATGCAGCGCAGACATCAGAAGCTGATTGAGGAGTCCCCCTCCCCGTCGATCTCCCCGGCTCTCCGGAAGAAACTCGGCGAGGCGGCGGTCAAGGCGGCGAAGGCGGTGAAATACGTCAGTGCGGGAACGATCGAATTCCTCCTGGGTCCGAAAGAGCAGTTCTATTTCATGGAGATGAACACCCGAGTTCAAGTGGAGCATCCGGTGACCGAAATGGTAACCGGCGTGGATATTATCAAAGAGCAGATCCGCATCGCGGCCGGACTCAAACTGCAGTACACGCAGAAACAGATCACACCGCGCGGACATGCGATCGAATGCCGGATCAATGCGGAGGATCCGTATCGGAATTTTGCACCGTGTCCGGGAAAAATCGACTTTTATTCGGCGCCGGGCGGATACGGGGTGCGGGTGGATTCGCACGCCTACTGCGGATACAGCATTCCGCCGTATTACGACAGCATGATCGCAAAGCTGATCGTCCACGGCGATACACGGGCGGATGCGATCGCCAAATGCCGCCGCGCTCTGGAGGAGTACATCATCGAGGGTGTGGCGACGACCATTCCGTTCGATCTGTTCATTACCGGGACAAAAGAGTTCAATGAAGGGCATTACGATACCGGATTCATCGAACGGGTCATGAAGAGCGGCAGCTTCGAAAAGACAAAAAACAACGGACAATCCTGATACAGGCGCAGGCCGGGGAGGAAGCATGAAGCAGGAAACCTACAGCGAAATCCGGGGAACGGTTCGAATTCACGAGAATGTGATTGCGACGATCGTGCGCAAGATGGCATGTTCGGTGAAAGGCGTTTCCAAGATCTCCGGCAGCAGCTTTGTCGACAATATCGCCGAGATGGTCGGAAGCAAGAAGATTCACGACCGTTCCATCGTGGTGGAGATGGGGGAGTCCTCCGTTTCCGTGGAAGTTTCCATCAATTTGTATTACGGCGTGTCNNAGGTGGCATCCGCCGTTCAGGAGGCGATTTCCGGAGAGATTGCCCGTCTGACGGGGCTGAAGGTCGGCCGGGTCAACATCGTGGTCCGGGAGATCGAAGATCCGGAGGAAGAGGAACAGGAGGAGAATTGAGATGGCGGCGATCAGAAAAAAATCCAAACCGATGAGTTCCCAGGAAAATTCCACCGGAGTCGTGAAAGTTCATGAGAGCGTGATCTCCTCCATTGTCCGGAAGGCGGCATTGGGCGTGGAGGGCGTTCTCCGCCTCGGCAACAGCACGCTGGTGGACAATCTTGCGGAGATTGTGGGGAGCAAAAAGATTCAGGACCGCGCAATTTCCGTTGAGATGAACGGAAATGCCGTTTCCGTGGAGCTGCGCGTGATTCTGCAGTACGGGGTGCTGATCCCGCATGTGGCCGCTCAGCTGAAGGAGGCGGTGGCGGAGGAGATCACCCGGCTTTCCGGAATGACGGTCGACCATGTCAATGTGGTTGTGATGGATCTGGAAGATGTCTCGGACGGAGAAGAAGAACAGGAGTAAATCACGATGGGAAAAGCGTTTCTGGAACTGAAGGAGCAGGCGGTCCGCTTTTTCTCGCTGGATACCGGAAGCGAACTGTTCGCCGGGTTCATGATGGGTCTGATGGTGTTCGGACTGCTGATTCTCGCGGCGCTTTTTCTCTACTGGATTTTTCATTCGCCGCGTCATGTCAGAGGGATCACTCTTCAGGGGGAACGCGGAAGTGTTTTCATTTCCGCACGCTCCATTTCGGATCTGATCGGATCGTTGGAAAAAGAGTTTCCCGGAATCGAAATAGTCCGGGTCGGGCTCTTTTCCAGACGGAACGAACCGTATCTGGAAGCTCATCTGGAGTATCAGCCGTCTGAAAACAGTGCGCTTCCCTCTCTTCTGGATTCGTTTCAGAAACGGTCTCTTTCCGAACTGGAGTCCTCCTTTGGAATCACTTCCGTTCGGGAGATCCGGATCCGGATCGACCGGGTTCATCCGCCGCACACGTCCGCCATCTGAATTTTGCGCCGTCTTTTCCGGGCGTTTCCCGGGACAGGGGAAAAGGGTATGCGCGCAAAGAGGAGAGGATCCGATGAACGTGTATTCTAAAAGAATTTGTTCCAGTGGGTTGTTTTTTCCTGCCAATCAGGATTTTTGGAAATCAGGGTCATGAAAACTCTGAAAAAGCGGATTTTCTTTTTTCTTTTCCTTTTTCTTGCCGTTGCAGCCGGGGTTGGCTTTGCTGTCATCCGGAGATGTAATCCGGATCGGGAGGAGCTGTTTCTCCGGGCGGGAAAGGGAGATGCCGCGGCACAGTATGAGGCGGGGATTCTCTGTGCGACTGGAAAGGGGGGAATCCGGAAAGATTTGTCCGCAGCGGCGGAATGGTATCGGAAATCGGCGGAGGGGGGAAATCCGGACGCCATGCTGCAGCTTGCCCGGGCATATCGTTATGGAGAAGGGGTTCGAATCGATGACTGTCGGGCGTTCGCTCTTTTTTCGAAGGCGGCGGAACGGGGGAATGCGCAGGCACAGTATGAGGCGGGAATCTGCCGGGAGAAAGGGATCGGAACGGAAAAAGATCTCGGCCGGGCGTTCTTGTGGTATACGAAATCCGCACGGCAGGGAAACGGGAAGGCTCTGAACCGGCTCGGGGTTCTGTATCTGCGGGGCGAGGGGATGAAGCGGAATGCGAAACGGGCATTCCGTCTGTTTCTTGCGGCGGCGGAAAAAGGGGAGGTGTCGGCACAGAGGAATGTTGCGGCCTGCTGGCGCAAGGGGGATGGGGTGAAAAAAGATCCTGTCCTTGCGGCGAAATGGTATCGGAAATCGGCGGAGGGGGGCGATGCGTACGGACAGACCTCGCTGGCGGTGATGCTCCACAACGGAGAGGGCATTGAAAAGGACTGGAAAGAGTCCGTGAAATGGTACCGGAAAGCGGCAAAACAGGGGTTCCCGTGGGCGCAGTACAATCTCGGACGATGTTATGAAGACGGGGAGGGTGTGACGCGGAATCCGTCGATAGCGGCCCGCTGGTACCGTGTGGCGGCGGAACAGGGACTTGCTCCCGCACAGCTTGCTCTGGCCAACTGCTGGTTTTATGGAAACGGCGTTCCGGAAAATCTCCGGGAGTACCGGAACTGGATCTGGCGAGCGGCGGAACAGAACGATCCGGAAGCCGTTTGCAGACAGGGATTCGCCTATCTTTACGGATACGGCGTCGATCCCTCCTTTGAAGAGGCGATGCGCTGTTTCCGCCGGGCCGGAAAGCTGGGATATGCGGAGGCCGCCTGCGGCATCGGAGAGCTCTACCGCGATGGGAAAGGGGTGAAAAAAGATCCGGAAAAAGCCTTCCAGTTCTTTCTGAAATCCGCAAAAAACGGCTGTCCGGAAGCGCAGAAGAACTGCGCGATGGCCTATCTGTTCGGCAAAGGGGTCCGGCCGGACAAAAAAGAGGCATTCCGCTGGTTGCTGAAGTCGGCCCGGCAGGGCAACGACGTTGCCCAGTACAATCTGGGCGTCTGTTATTACAAAGGGAACGGCACACCCCGGGATCTTTCCGAAGCGTTCCGATGGTATTCCAGATCGGCGGAGCAGGGCAACCGGAATGCGATGTTCTCTCTTGCGTCGATGTACAGACTCGGAGAGGGGTGTGCAAGAGACCGGAAAAAAGCTTTTTTTCTCTGCCGGAAGGCGGTTCGCAACGGGAATACCGATGCTTTCTGCGAGCTTGGCCGGATGTATCTGTATGGTCTTGGGACGCGGAAGGATCCCGGGAAAGCCCGGGTCTGTTTTCTCCGGGCGGCAGAACGGGCGGACCGGATTGCGGAATTCTATCTCGCCCAGATCTATTATTACGGGCAAGGGGTGGACCGGAATCTGGAAACCGCATTTTCCTACTATCGGAAATCCGCGGAAAAAGGCGATGCGGACGCCATGTATGAACTCGGCATGATGCTTTACGATGGTCTCGGGACGCGCAAGGACCGGGAATCGGCTGCTGTCTGGCTGAAGAGAGCCTCCGCCGCCGGAAACCGGTCCGCGAAGTCCTTTCTGAACGATCGCGCATCCGATTCGGGACGATGAGAAGAGGTGAGGGGTTCGATCCCCCTCCCCTTTCGGAATCGACGTTTTTTTCCGGTCAGGGCGCGGGCTTGACGATCACAAACGCCGGCAGTCCGGAGATCCGGAAACGCTCCATTACCGCCTTGATCTGTGGATCGGAAACGCGGGTCGCATCGAGTTTGACGACATTGAAGTTTTCGAGCGCCTTCCGGACCGCCGGATCGCGCATGGGTCCGCGGTCCATCGCCTTGCAGTTTTTGCACCACTCGGCCCAGAAGTCGATCAGGACCGGTTTTCCGTTCAGGACCGCCTCCAGCAGAGCGTCATCCAGCGCCTGGGTTCCGGATGCCGGGGCCGCCGCGGAGGACTGCCGGTCCGCAGCGGAAAATTCTCCGATCGCCAGACGGGTTCCGAGCACGCCGTAATATCCCGCTGCCAGCAGAATCACGATCCCGAACACATATTTGACGCGGACCATCCATTTTCCCGGTTTCGGGACCCGCGCAAGTCCTGCGGCGACAAAGGGCCAGGGCAATCCCATTCCCGCACCCAGCAGGAACGGAAGAGCAAGACCGAAAGGATTTCCATCCGCATACAGACCGGCGGAATAGAGCAGAACCGCGATCACCACCGGAGCGACGCAGGCGCCCGCCAGCAGCGCGGAGAGACCTCCCAGCAGAAACACCCCCGCCAGCTTTGCGGTCGACGGTGTCCGGACGCTTCCGCCGAACCGCGAGAAATCGATTGAAAACACATCAAACATCGAGAGCGCAAGAATCACGAACACGACCGCCACGCCGAGATTGAAATACCAGAGCGATCCCAGTGCCCCGAAAGTCGCTCCTCCGAGCACGGCCGCCAGTCCGACGATTCCGTATGCGACCGCGATTCCCGCCGCATAAACCGTCCCCCGGATCCACGCATTGCGCCTCCCTCCCGAATCCGCCCCGATAATGGCCAGATTGATCGGAATCATCGGCAGAACGCAGGGCGTCAGATTGAGCGCCAGTCCTCCGACCAGTGTCAGAATCAGAACCAGCAGGATGCCCTTCCCCGCAAAACTGAATCCTCCGCTTTCCCGTCCTTCCAGAAACGCCGTGAACTGTTCCGCATTCTGATATCCGAACGCGGTCCGCTCCACGACAACTCCCGGATACAGCTCCCCGGAAGAGACCGCCTGTTCCGTTTTCTCCGCCGGATAGAGGATCCCGGACGTTTTTTCTTCCGGATTCAGCCGGATTCTCACCGTCTCCGGCGGATAGCAGAGCGGCGCGCGTCCCTTCCGGGACCGGCATCCCTGCCACGAGACAATCAGTTCAGACTCCTTCTCCGGGAGCGGTTCGAAACACCAGCTTGCCTCCCCTCTGTAAATCTCCGTTTTCCCCATGATGGAATCTTCATAGGTGACGGCTTCCGGACTCCGGACCGGAGACGCTTCCCCCAGCCGGAGCGAGGTTGCATTCCGATAAACATAGCTCCCCTCTTCCGTATGCAGAGTCACTTTCAACGTTCCCTTTTCCGCTTTCCACTCCCACCGGAACGGCTGTTCCNNATGCGGCAAGAGCTGTCAGCCATAGAAGCAGAACAATTCGCGCCATCATCATTTTTTCTCCTTTGAAGACTTTTCCATATCTGACACCGGACCTCCGAAGAGGGTTCCCGGTTAAAAACAGAGCATCCCATCCCGGATTTCCGCTCTCTCCCCATACACAAAAGAGAGCGAGGGAATCTCATGCCCGAAGGGCAGTCCCGCGA
>DDJH01000191.1:9079-13077 GCA_002338895.1 Lentisphaeria bacterium UBA1829
GTGGCGGAATCCCGGAACAGGCGGAGAAGCAGCTTCTCCTCTCCGCAGTCGGTAAACTGTGCGAACACCAGTCCGGCGATTTTCGAAAGAATCCCAGCAAGGTGGAGCTGCGTCAGCTGGCGGTCCACTTTGCGGACCGGTTCGCCGATCTCCTCAAGAACCAGGATTTTTCCCGAAAGATCCGGCAGATCGGCTGTTCCGCAAAGCGCGGTCAGAAGCGTCAGATTCACCGGAACAAGTTCTCCCGCGGCGCGTCCTTCCCGAATCGCTGTCAGAGGACAGTGCTCCGTGAAAGCCTTCTTCCCTTCCAGCGCAACGGAAAGCGCACGGCGGAATGCTCGGAAGGTCGATTCCTCCTGCAGAGAGCGGGCCAGCGCGGCCGCCATCTGTCCGGCCACCGGCGTTCCCGCGCGCCGGGCGGACATTGCAAGGTGCAGTGCGGTGATGTCGCTGAATCCGACCAGCGGGAGATTTCTCCGGCGCAGGGTGTTCCAGTCGATTTGATCCAGGATCCGCATGCTCCCGTAGCCCCCCCGCAGACAGAGAATCAGATCGATTTCCGGATTGCCGATCAGCTCGTTCAGATCCTCCGCTCTTTCCCGGTCCGAAGCGGAAAGATACGGCATATCATCCCCCTTCCCCTCCGGCTCGAAAAGATGTCTCCCCTCCACCAGCCGGATTCCGAAGGAGCGCAGCAGCTCCGCGGACGCCTCATACGCATTGCGATCCGCCCGGCTTGCCGGGGCCGCGATTCCGATTGTCCGGACTCTTTCTGGAAAGGGATTGTTCATGCGTCTGTGACAGGCGTTCCGGTCTGGAAGAAGAGTTTTCCGATCCTCCGTGACCGGACCTCAGGAAAACCCTTCTCTCCGGCGGTTATTTGGCAAACGAGATGTAGATCACGACCACGACCAGAATCAGGATTCCGCCGGTCAGCGGCGCATACTTCCAGGATGTCATATCCACTGCCTTGACATCCTCCTGAATAAACGGCGTCGGCCGCGGCGCCAGTTTTCCCCACGCCACCATGTAGAGGCACAGGGCGACGAAGACCGCTCCGACAAAGTGGAACGCATTCATCGCATCCACCCACCGGCTGAACGGCGGAACAAAATAACCGATCGCGATAATCACGCATCCGGCGATCAGCGCACTTTTTGCCGCAATCGCGGGCACATATCGGCTCAGCATGCCGACCAGCACCACCGAGAAGATCGGAATGAAATAAATCCCGTTCATCTTCTGCAGATACGCGAAGATGCTTCCGGTGTTGGCCAGCATCGGCGCGATCGTCATGGAGGCGATCGCGATAATGAATCCGAAGATTTTTCCCGAGCGGACCAGCTGAACCTCCGTTGCCTTCCGGTTGAACACTTCCTTGTAGATTCCGAGGCTGAAGAGCGTGCAGGTTGCATTCAGCGCCGAGTTGAAGGAGCTCAGAATGGCGCCGGTCATCACCGCGGCGAAGAATCCGGTCAGCGGAGCGGGGAGGACGGTGGAAACGAGTTTTCCGTATGCGTCGTCGGATCGCAGTCCGGTATCCCGGAACATGTAGAACGCGATGATGCCGGGCAGAACCAGGTAGAGCGGACCGATCAGTTTCAAAAAGGCGCACAGCAGCACCCCTTTCTGTCCTTCCGCCAGCGAGCTGGCTGCGAAGGTGCGCTGGATGATCTGCTGATTCGTGCACCAGTAGAACATGTTGATGACCAGCACCCCCGTGAAGAGCGTCGCAAACGGCACTTCGGATTTGGGTCCGCCGATGGAATTGAATTTATCCGGCAGAGCCTCCACGAGCGTTTCCAGCCCGTTGATCCATCCGTGGCCGCCGCTGATGGCGTGAAGACCGAAATAGAGGATCATGAATCCGCCGACCAGAAGGCCGACACCGTTGAGCGTATCGGAGACCGCCACCGAACGCAGTCCTCCGAACAGCGCATAGACCATTCCGACAATTCCGATGAACCAGACCATCAGCCAGAGATTTCCCGTATAACTTTCAATTCCCGTAATCGCGGGAACATTCATGATGCCGCTGAGTCCGGCCGCGCCGGTGTACAGGATAATCGGCAGCAGGATCAGCATGTAGGCGATCAGAAAGAGGATGTTTGTGATAATCGCCGTTGTCCGGTCGAAGCGGATATGGAGATATTCCGGCAGCGTTGCGATTCCGCTTTTCAGGAAGCGCGGCAGGAAGAACATTGCCATTGCCACCAGCGCGATCACCGCGACCACTTCCCAGGCCATCACGCAGAGTCCCTCCTTGAACGCGGAACCGTTCAGTCCGACCATCTGCTCGGTGGAGAGATTTGTGAGCAGCAGCGATCCGGCGATGAACGGATAGGTCAGCGAGCGGCCGGCGAGGAAGTATCCCTCTTTTGATTTCACATCCTCCTTGCGGGTCATGAACCAGGTGATGACCGCCACCAGCGCCGTAAAGAAAAGAAAGGATGAAATCGTGATGATTTGATGCATACTTATGCTCCTCCACACTCGTTTTCCAATTTTCAGCTGTCACATGGAGGTAAACTAGCTCTGAAACCGGGAAAATTCAACCCGGATCCGTGATGTTTTCGGACTTTTTTGCGCCGTCGATTCCTTCCTCCGAAGAACAGGGATGCGGGAAAAATTGAAAACGCGGCTTGCTTTTCCGCCGTTGAGAAATTACATTTCCCCATTCGGCGGAATCCAACATAAAACGAAGGAGAACAGAACATGGGAAAACCGGTTTCCATCATGCCGTGTCTCGATATGCGGAACGGACGGGTCGTAAAGGGAGTGCACTTTGTGGATATTGCCGACGCCGGCGACCCGGTGGAGTGCGCAAAAGCCTACTGCGCCGCCGGAGCGGATGAACTGGCTCTGCTGGATATTACCGCCACGGTGGAACAGAGAGGAACTCTTCTGGAGGTGGTGCGGAAAGTTTCGGCGGTCTGCACGGTTCCGTTCACGGTCGGAGGAGGCATCCGCGACGTCAAGTCCGCCGGAGAGGTTCTTTCTGCCGGAGCCAATACGGTTTCGGTCAGCAGTGCGGCGTTCCGGAATCCGGAGATCATTCCGGCGATTCTCAAGGAGTTCGGCCGGAGCAGTCTGACGGTCGCGATTGATGTGGACGTCAATCCCGCCCTGCCCTCCGGTTACGAGGTCTACATCGACGGCGGACGCACCGCGACCGGCTGTGACGCCATCGAATGGGCAAAACGGGTCGACGGCTACGGCGTGGAAGTGATTCTTCCGACCAGCAAGGCGGGCGACGGAGCGAAAACCGGATATGATCTTCCTGTGATCCGGGCGATGGCGCAGGCGTGCAGCGCAAAAATCGTCGCATCGGGCGGAGCAGGGAAAATGGAACATTTTCTGGAGGCGGTTCAGGCGGGAGCGCAGATTCTTCTTGCCGCATCGGTCTTCCACTTTCACATGATCGACATCGGCGACCTGAAGCGGTATCTGAAAAGCAACGGCGTCACTGTCCGCTGACGATCCTTAGTGTTTTCTTGGGTCAAAAGGAAGATTTAATCTTCCTTTTGATTATGCGTACGTTTTTTTTGTGGAATGATTTTCATGGACCGGAAATAGACTCCAAGAAGTCGTGTATCTCGGGATTTTTTATCAACGTTGCAGGGCTTTTCCGGAGAATGATACGCAAAAACCAAATCGACAGTATTCTGAGAGATCGGAACTTTCAGATCTAAATCAAAGAATTGTCTACCAGGCTTTGTGAAATACCAAGAGTCTATTTGTTTTTTATTGAGAAAAATATCTGCTTGCTTCAGGTTTTGAAAAGGGGTTACTTCGAATCGAACAGTGATGTTTTTTTCTCTTTTTTCTGGAAGCAGAAGTTTTAAATGGCTTTTCTTTCCCATGCTCCATATCCCGGAGCTGTCGGGTGCAGAAAAACCGGAAAGAAAGTCGGGAATGATTTTCGTGCTCGTATCTTGAACTTGTATTTCAAAAATTTCTGATTTTGAAGTTGTTCGATTTTTTGAGACTCCCCTCAT
>DDJH01000214.1 GCA_002338895.1 Lentisphaeria bacterium UBA1829
ACCGGAAGGCGCTGCGCCTGATGCAGGTGGCGGAGATGGCGCGAGTGCCGATCATCACGTTCATCGACACTCCGGGAGCGTTTCCCGGCGTTGCATCGGAAGAGCGGCATATCGGCGAGGCGATCGCGGTCAATCTGCGGGAGATGTTCTCGTTCACGGTACCGATTATCTGCGTGGTGATCGGCGAAGGCGGATCGGGCGGAGCGCTGGCCATCGGAGTCGGCAACAAGGTGATGATTATGGAAAACGCCTACTATTCCGTCATTACGCCGGAAGGGTGCGCGGCGATTCTGTGGAAGGACCGCGCCTATTCCGCCAAAGCGGCGGAGGCGCTGAAGCTGACGGCCGCGGATCTTCTGAAACTCAAGCTGGTGGACGGCATCGTCGAAGAGCCTCTCGGCGGAGCGCACAAGG
This sequence comes from Lentisphaeria bacterium UBA1829, assembly GCA_002338895.1. Lineage (GTDB taxonomy): Bacteria > Verrucomicrobiota > Lentisphaeria > Victivallales > UBA1829 > UBA1829. The sequence continues at coordinate 415 of DDJH01000214.1, forward strand.
ATTATGACGCGGCGGCGGAAAAGCTGAAAAAAGCGATTCTGAAAGCGCTGAAGGAGTTCGAGGGATACACCCCGGAAGAACTGAAGGAGCAGCGGTACAGACGCTTCCGCGATGTCAAATTCTACACGGAACCGAAAGACTCCGGAACGGAAGCGGAGAAGTAAGGATATGTTCAACGGAACCCTGGTTGTCAGACCGGCCCGCTACAACCCGGAAAAGGGGATTCGGGACGAGGAAAACTGCGATATTCATCGGATCTGGGCCCTTCTCGGAGGGTATGCGAAGGAGAATCTGCTTCTTCCGCGGACGGAGGAGGATATTCAGGAGAAGATCGCGAACTTCCGGATTGCGGAGCTGAACGGGGAATTTGTCGGCTGCGTGGCGATCCGGAATTACGGGAACTCGCTGTACGAGGTGCGGTCGTTTGCAGTCCTTCCGGACCATGTGGGACAGGGAATCGGTTCGGAGATCCTGAGCGGAGTGATCCGCCAGATGAAGGAGGCGGGGGAGCCGGCCCGGCTGTTCTCGCTGACCTACCGGACCCATTTCTTCACACGTCTCGGCTTCCGGGTGGTGGACAAGTCGATGTTCCCCGGAAAAATCTGGAGCGACTGCGTCATATGCAAGAAGAAAGATCATTGCGACGAGACGGCGGTTCTGATGGAGTTTCCGTAATCCGCAGCGGAAGCGGAAGAGTCCGCCGGAGCGCGGAGGAGCTTCGGGATGCGGCGTCGGCCACCCGCAATGGCAAGACCGATCTGTTCGTCTACGGAACGCTTCTGAGCGACAAGCACGTCAAACTGATTCTCGGACGGGCGGTGGAAACGGAAACGGCCGTTCTGAACAACTATATGCGAATTGTGCCGCCGGGGGCGTTTTTTTTCATTGTCCGCCAGCGCGGGTCCCAGGTGCGCGGACGGATTCTGAAGGATCTGGAACCGGAAGAGATTGCGCTGATCGACGCCTTTGAAGATGAAAAAAGGCTGTATTACCGGAAACGGGTTGTGGTACGCGATTCGGCCGGACGGCGCAGGAGGGCGGAAACGTATATCGGGAACGTGCCGGCGCTGCAGAAATCGTTTGGGAAAGAGATTCATTTCGAGGACCGTTACAATCTTTATCTGGAACGGAAGATCAATCATACGCTGGAGGATCTGGCGCCGCAGGAGGTGTCGGAGATCGCGAAGCGGACGACACAGGAGCTGATGGGATCGGAAATCGACCGTCTGATCCAGTCGCATTTCGACGGGGACTATGTGTGCAACTATCTGATGCTCCAGACCTTCAACGGAGCCCGTCCGCCCGATCTGAACAAGGTGTTCCGCAACTGCGCGATTCAGCCGTATGCGGACGCCTACATGGAACTGGCGTGCAAACATATTATTTTCAATCAGTTTGCGGAAAAAATCCGACATGAATTTCACGACGCGGTGCGCGTCACGCAGAAATATTACCGGCATGGTGTGGCGATTCTTCTTGCGTTTCTCTACTACAACTCCAACCGGAAAAGGATTCGGAAACGGATGCGGGAGGAGAAGCTGGATGCCGCGCTTCCGGGCCGGACCTATCCTGAATATGCGGCGCTCTGCATCCGGATCGCGGATGAGATTTACGATCCGGTGCGGATGAGGGATATCGTGGAGTATGTGGGGCTGAACTGGAACTCGACGCCGACGCCGCTGGGAGCGGAACTGGAATTCAGCTACCTGGGTTCGCGGGCGGTCTACGCGGAACCGGGAGAGGACAGCCACTTTGACTCGTTCAACTGGTTCAACGATTTCGATCTGCGCAGACGCATGTGGAGACTCGGAGGACATATCGACGCGCACCGGCCGCTGACCAGCGGAAGCGCGGAGCGAAGCCGCGGATTTCTGGAATATGCGCTGGGAAGATTCAATATTGTCGGGGATTTGTCGCGTCCGCTGTTTGACTGCCCGTGGGCGATGTCGATGGTCATCAACGAGGCGGTGAAGTTTCTGGGGATTCCGACCCACAGTCTGCACATCTCGATGGAGCTTCCGGAAAGCAACGGGCAGCCGGCGATCACGAATCGCGCACACAAGGAGAGCGATCTGGTGTGCCTTCTTCTGCTCGGGGGGGACCTGCGGCGGGACGAAAACGGAATCCTCCGCGAATGGCGCATCTACAACAACGAACTGGATACGAATGCGAGTCACTCACTGAACTTTTCCGCCCGCAAACACCATTACTCCCGGTCGGGCGACGAGGACTCGGGATCCGATGTCATGGAATACAAGTTCCTGCGCTTGAAATCCGTTGAAACCGACTATACGAAAGTCATAGTGGCCCTGAAGGACTACCAGCTGGAGACCGGAGCCCGTCCGATCACGATCCCGCGGAAAGGGGAACCGGAGCTTCCGGAACAGCTCTTTCTGCGTTCCTGGGCGGCGCATCCGCAGAGTCTTTCCATGCGGGAGATCGACTCGTTTGTGGAAACGGTGGAACGCGGCATGTGCAAGGAGCATAAGACGCCCCATCTGGACAAACGGAAAAAAGCCATTCTGGAAAATATCGGAGAAACTCTTGTGGAAAGGAATCGCAGTGTTGCACAGGGATGATAACAGACCGATTGGAGTGTTCGATTCCGGGCTCGGCGGATTGACCGTCGTTTCGGCGCTGAACCGCGCGCTGCCCGAAGAGGATATTCTGTATCTCGGGGATACGGCGCGCGTGCCGTATGGCGACAAATCCGTCGAATCCATCCGCCGCTTCGCCTTGAAAGATGCGGAATTTCTATTTGAACGCGGTGTCAAAATTCTGGTTGTTGCGTGCAACACCGTTTCCGCCGTTGCGATGGACACGCTCCGCAAACACAATCCGCAGGCGCATATTCTCGGCGTTCTGGAGGCCGGCATTCAGGCGGTTCTTGCGACGGACCCCGCGCATGTTGCCGTCATCGGGACCCGGGCGACGATCGGCAGCGACGCCTACCGGCGCGGCATTCATGCCCGCAACCCCTCCATTGTCGTGGAAAGCATCGCCTGTCCGCTTCTTGTTCCGATGGCGGAGGAGGGAATCACCGACAGCACGATCACCCGCTCCATCCTCGATATTTATCTTCACAACGTCAAGCGGAATCCGCCGGACACCCTCCTCCTCGGCTGTACCCATTATCCGCTGTTCAAATCCGAAATTTCCGCCTATCTGGACGGGCAGACCACCATTGTCGACAGCGCCACCGCATGCGCGGATCATGTCCGGAACTATCTGGACACCCATCATCTCCGGGCGACCGCCGGCAAGGAGGGGCGAAACGGCTTCTTCGTGACCGACCTGCATTCCACCCTCCCGCTCATGGCCGCCCGTTTTCTGGGCCGTCCGCTTGAGCGCATCGAAAAAATCGCTCTTTCCGACGACTGATCCCCCGTCGCCTGACGCAAGGATTCAGCGCGGACCGCGGAACCGCCGCTCTGCCGCAAGGAGTGTTTCCAGCTGTTCCTCCGTCAAGTTGGCGGGATATTCGCGAACCGCCTCTTTCGCTTCCGCGACCTTTTCCGGATTCAGACGCCGCTCTGTTTCCAGCAGACGAATTTCCGCTTCATTGAGAGCAAGGCGGACCGGATCCAGTTTTTCCTTCTCCAATTTCCCGTCTTTGACCATCTGCTCCGCCCGCTTCCAGTTCTGTTCCGCGCACTTCATCGCAAGATAGGCATCCGCAAACGAAGACGCGCCCCGGCGGCCTTTCTGCAGACGCATCCGATTCAAACGTCCGATATCCAGACGAAGCAGAGCCGCCTGAAGCTCTTCCGCATTCTCCGCACTTTTTCCCTTCGCCTCCGCCTTCTGATAAAGGCGTTCCAGAATCCGGATCTGCTCGTCATATTTCTGAAGGATCGCGGCGGAGGGGGAAGCCCCGCGCATCACTCTTCCGCCGGGGGCACCTGGGCCGCCGGGGCCGCGGAAACCGGGTCCACGGGACGGCGGAGGAGTCATCTTCGGACCGAATCCGGCCAGCAGAGTTCCGGATGGGGGAACCAGATAGGTTACAATTGTCAGGATCAAAGCGAGAATGGAGGCGATCAGTGCAACATACAGGGCAAGTTTTTCCGATTTCTTTTCCGTGCTCATCTGAATGAAATCCTTCTGTTGAATCTCTCTTCTTCTGCGATTCAAAGATACCATGCGGGAAAAGCAAATTCAAGGGGAAGAGTATATTTTCCAGAGAAATAGCAGGCGATATTGAAATACATTTCCAGCCCTCCCCTCCCCAGCTTTCGGAAAACATTCTGTTAAAGGACAAAAAGCCGACCGGAAAACCGATCGGCAGAAAATTGCGAAAACGGAAGAGTATTTTGAGGCGTTTCAGACCTTTTGCATCCGCCTTCAAAACGGCCTTTTCCTGTCTCAAAAGAGCGGAAAATCCATCCCCTTGAAAAATTCTCCGCGAGATTTTTCCGAATTCATGCAGAGCGTCTCCCCGGAGAGTACAATTGCGCGCGATCTCCAATTCTGGTATCCACAAGCATCCGGACACGACCCGATAAGATATGCCATCCCGTTTTTCTTGGGGGGAGGCAGTTCTCCGAATCGGTCGATTTTCTCCGGAATGCGTTCCATATGGATCACCGGTCCGGTGCAGCCTTCTTTTTCAGAATCATCCGAGGCCAGACGGAAGGAGTGTTGTTGACATGTCCGCCAGGCTGGATGGAAAGGTTGACCCCTTTCCGTCCCGGAACTTCTCCGGCATCATCCTTGTCATGGAGGTGGAGGGCGAATCCGGCAGGGAAGCCGTCACGCAGTTTCAGCGGTTCCAGGCAGGACTGCGGAAACACGATATCATAGATATATCCGCGTGCGGTTCGCGTGAAACGGCAGGAGATCTGTTTTGCCGCCTCTTCCCTGGAGAGCATAGCCACTCCTCCGGCAAGCTGGCTCTGGACCTCGTAAAGACGGTAGATGCGTCCGGGACCGCTTTTTCCTTCCGGATTACCATAGGAAAAGTCGTAGCGGTAATCGTCATCGTCGTATCCGGACCGCCCGGAGGAGATGCCGTTGGCTCCGCAGTCAAAATAGACCTCCAGACAGCCGTCCAGAAGATAGAGGCGCGATTCGGCGCCCTCTGCACGGAAGCGTTTCGGTTCCGCCACAAAACAATCATCGATCACCTCCACACGAAGATAGAGATTCTTCTCGTTCCACGCCGCACGGAACTTCGCGGAAAAATCCGACTTTCCCTTCCACGACGCACTGTTCCATTTGTAGAGGTTGTGCAGAGGGAGTGCCGGAATCCGCTTCCAGTCCGGTTTGTCCTGCGTATACGGAACATAGAAGTAATTCATCTTCCAGGATCCCCGGATGGTGACTCCGTTTTTCAGTACGGCGGTATAATCGCTCGAAAAACAGAAGAGCTCGCCGAAGGTGTTTTTCCCGCGTTTTTCCAGAATCTCTTCCCGTTTCCGGTTCGGCTCGACTCGAAACGGAAGTTCTGTTCCATTACAGCGGAAGACACCTTCCTGCGGATGCCCTGTCAGATTGCAGAATCCGACGACCATGTCTCCTTCCCGGTCCGGATGAAGTTCCACGCGGAGATTGGATTCTCCGCCGATGACTTCGCACTCCTGCAGAGTGTTCCGCAGAACGGCGGGATCCTTGTGCTTCAGAAACAGCGGAGCGGCCGTCAGCGGGATCGTCACGATGCCGTTTTCGGCTTTGGCCTCGCGGAGATTTCCCATCAGGTCGATGAATTGCGGAAGTTCGCCGGGAAAACGGACATGCAGAACGGGTCCGCGTTCGAGTCCATCCTCCACCTTGTCGCTGATGCACCAGATTGCCGCGACTCCTCCGTTGACCTTGTCGGAGTAAACGTATCCGCGCACCCCGGCGGCAGGACGCACATCCCCTTCAAACACGGGATCCCCGAGCAGATTGCCCAGCGTATTGACCGCGTTCATCATCGGATACGGAACCAGATAGTAGTCCAGAAACAGATTGCTCGCCCAGAAATCCATCCGCCGGATCCGCGGCCAGTACTTGAGACAGATCAGATAGGTTCTGGCCAGCCATGCCGCCTGATTGAACTCCCGCAGACCGAAATCGTAGGTCGGCTTGGAGTTGCTCCGGTAAGAATCCTGCCACATGCCGCACTCCCATTCGGGCACGTTCATGAACGGGATGTTGAAGCCTTCCGTGTAGTAGATGGGTTCCTTGTCATAGCCGTATTTTTTCAGAAGATTGATAAAATAGGCGGTCTCCTCGTCGAGGTCGTTGACGCCGGCCTTCGTCCCGTCCAGATTCCAGTAGACGTGGGTGGCGAACGCCTCCCAGCGCAGCCCGAGTTTCTGTGTCGAGGCGATGAACTTTTCCGTGGCGTCGCGCCCGCGCAGACGGCTGAACCCGGCGGTGCCGCCATCCGGAAAGGTGATCGCATCGGGTCTGGCGCGTTTCACGCCCTTCTGAAAAGCGCGCAGCAGTTTTGCCCACTCGTCATAGCGGTCGGCTCGGAGAAGTTTTGTCCGGCTTTCAAGCTCGTGATTGAACGACCAGCTCTTTGCGCGCGGATTCGCCTTGACATATTCATATGTGATTTCTTCGACACGCTTCTCATCCTCCGGCGTGATCTTCTCGGCATCCTTGATGAGGGACGTGAGATAATCGCGATCCTCCGCCTTTTCCACCCGGAACCCGCTGTGGCCGCCCATCGACCAGACCATGTTGGTGATCCGGTAGCGGTCCAGAAGTGCCAGAGCGTAATCATTGAATCCGTAGAGACGGCCATAGCCGGTGGAACCAAGTCCGATGCGCATGTGGAGATGCGCAAGCTCGTCGCCGCGGGGAATCCGGCCGATGTGCATGGAGACCGTCCCGAACAGATTTTTCGTCGCATGCCTGTTTTCCAGAAAGCGCATCACGCAGAAGCGGTAGTAATCGCAATAGGATTCGCCCTTTTCCGGATGAAACACCGTCTGAACGACAAAGTTGCCCGTCCCGATCTTCAGATCGTCAAACGGAAGAGTCAGACGATCGCCGCCGCGGACCGGAAACGATTTTTTCCAGAGTTCTTTCCGGTAGAAGTCGATCAGGCTCAGATCCACTCGTCCTTTTCCTCCGAAAATTTCGAACTCCGCCCGGATCGGGGTCCCGAAGTTGATCGTGCCGTCCGGGTCTGAAGTACGCAAATTGCCGGTCAGAGGAACGGTGACAAATTCCGTCGGTTTTNNCGTGATGCGGACAAATTCCGTCGGTTTTGTTCCCTCCTCGACTTGCAGGTCATCCACCCAGGTTATTTTGTCGGAAAGATTCCTCAGCTGCACGCCGACCGCGCCGCCGCGATGCGTAAACGTATACGAAAAACGTCTCCACTCCGGGCCGATTCTGTGACGAGGAAATGCCGCACCATGCGAAAACTGCATGTTCGACTGCGAAAAGGAGATCAGTCCGAGCTGGAAAAGGCGGTTTTCCAGCTCACCCTTCACATAACAGCTGACCGTATAGGTCCTGCCTTTTTCCAGAAGCAGAGGCGCCGTCACCAGAATCGCGCTCTTCCCCTGCACCGGGTTGATCCGGAGACAGCGCGGACTCGGAGCCCGCCCGTTCTTTTCGTCGATTTCGTATTTCGGAATCGCGGAAGGCGTATATTCCGCTCCGCCCGAACGAAAGGAGAAATACCGCAGTCCCTGATCGAAGGTCGGATTCGGCAGGAGATTCCGCGTCACCGGTTTCTGCACATACATGGCGTCGTCTTTCCAGAAATCAATTCCCGCGACGGGGGATGGAGTTTTCTCTGAAACCGAAACCGCTCCCGGATCAATCAGGATCCGCCGCGTTTTATCGATCGGCCAGAGAAGTCCCAGCCGTCCGGAAATCCGCGCAGGCGTATAACACGCCTCCAGCAGCGCCCCCCAGCTCTGCGGAACTTTCAGAGAAATCTTCCTGGAGGGAAGAAATCCGTTCAGCGTCACGCTTTCCACTTTCCCGGCAAACGCGGCAAGATTCTGCCGCGGAGACTCCCGGAATCTGGATTCCGGCAGCAGATCGACATCCTTCCCGTTGACAGCGATCTTCATTTCCCGGTACTTCCGCGGAAATTCAATCACCGGAACGAGCCAGAAGGAACGGAGCTTTGCAATGGTTTCCTCCTCCACTCCGGGATCCCAGGTCAGCGAGATCAAACCGTCCCGTTCCGGTTTAAGCGTGAACGAAAAAACGGCATTGCGGCCATCCGGCAGACAATAGGTCAGAGAATAACGGATCGTCTCCGACTTGCGGTCGTACCGGACTTCCGGCTTCGTTCCCGGGGCGCTGCGGAAAGGCGTTCCGCTGTTCCCGGGAAAACTGCCGGAAAAATAGATCCGGCAGACCTCTTCCCCGTCGGCGGCGACAACAATTTTCCAGTCCGGACTGATCCGGGAAAACGAATCACGGAGACGCAGTCCGATTTGCCGGTTTCCCGCCGTCAGCGCCACTTGCTCCACCGTCCGCTTTCCCGCCGGCAGACTCCGGACTTCCAGAACCGGCTTCTGCCGCTTCTGATTCTCCGCGGCAAACGGCGGGGCATACTCCGGGAGTTCCGCGCGAAGAACGGCAAAACACAGGAAAAGAAAGATCCCGCACCCGCGTCTCATGGAACACACCCTTCTTCAGAGTTCGCCGCGGAACCGGTGCCGAAATCCAGGAGAATCGTCCGCTCGTTCGAAATCGCCCAGTTCCGCTGGACGGTTCCGACTGCCACTTTTCCTCCGGCAAGACGCTCCATCACCGATCCCCAGCAGAGCGGCAGCGTAATCTCCACACGTTTTGCCGGATCGTTTGCATGGAACAGGAGCCGGGAAATTTTTCCGAGATAGGCGGGAAACTCCTGTCCGTTCCGCTGTTTGAGAAATTCCAGATCGCTGAACTGGAATTCCGCATCCGGCAACTGGAATCCTCCTTCCCGATAGCGAGAAGGCAGTTCCACGACCGGTTTCAACTCAAAGTTCGGAATGTTGGAAAGCTCCTTCTCCGGGATTCCGGGATCCCAGCGCAGGCGCACCCGTCCGGGCCCCTCCGGAGCGAGCGTGAAACGGAACTGCGCAATGCGCTTGTCCGGAAGCTGATACTCCTTGCAATACGAAATTGTACTCTTCCTGCGGTCGATCGCGATTTTCTCCTTTCCGGGAATGGCTTTGAACGGGAACCCCCAGCTTCCGCGGAACTTGCCGAGAAAATAGATCCGGCAGATCTCCTCCTTTCCGGCATAGACCCCGATCTTGAAATCCTGTCCGGCAAACATGGATCCGTAAAGTTCCCGGAGTCCGACGCGCTTGTTCCCCTCGACAAGCGACGGCTGCTCCAGAGAAGCC
>DDJH01000061.1 GCA_002338895.1 Lentisphaeria bacterium UBA1829
TCGCCAGCACATCGATCGGATCCGCCGGATCCGGCGCGTTCCGTTCGATTGCTTCGCGAATCACATCGGCCTTATGCTTCAGGAGAGCCGGATCCAGTCCCGCGCCACTGCCGACAAATGGAGACGGATCCTTTTCACCTGAAAAGACCGTGACGATTGCGGAACTCGGCGTGGTATTGCCGATCCCCATCTCTCCGGTGGCAAAGACATCGGTGGAATCCGCCAGTTTCTCCGCAATCCGGATCCCGGTTTCCAGCGACTGCACCGCCTGTTCGCGCGACATGGCGGGACCATACCGGAAATTGGCCGTCCCTTTCGCAATCTTATATGGAAGAACTCCGGGAATGTCACTGACATCCGCATTGACTCCCAGATCCGCCAGCACCACCTCGGCTCCGGCGACCGAACTCAGAACCCGGACGGCCCCCCCGCCCCGACTGAAATTCCGCAGCANNACACACTGCGGCTGCGGCGAAACGCCTTCCGCCACAATACCATGATCTCCCGCCATCAGGACAACCCGTTTCCGCTCCACCGGAAAATCAAGACGGCGGGTCATGCCGGCAAGATCCACCGCAAGATCCAGCAGACGGCCCAGCGCCCAGCGCGGCATCGTCAGCTGATGAATATGCTTTCGGGCCGCATCCCGCCATTGCGCAGATTGCGGTTCGATCCGGTCTCGACACTCCATCCAGTTCATTCTCTCACCCTTTCATCTTCATCGGAATTCCGCAGACGAGCAGATACACTTCATCGGCGAATCCGGCAACAATCTGTCCACATCGACCCGAACAGTCCCGGAAACGGCGCGCCAGTGCATTTTCCGGCACCACGCCCATCCCCACTTCGTTCTGCACAAAAATCACGGTAGCCTGCATTGTCCTGAGTGTCTGCTGAAGACGGAGACACTCCTGTTCCGTCGCGGACTCATCCAGACATTTCCCCTGTTTCTCCGCCTCAAACATCCAATTGCTGATCCAGAGAGTCAGACAATCCACCAGTACCGCGCTTCCCGGCGGACATTGTTTCAACGTCTCCGTCAGATGAAGCGGCTCCTCGATGGTCACCCAGCCGTCGGCCCTCCGGCGTTCGCGATGGCGGCGGACCCGTTCCGCCATCTCCCCGTCGCAGACCGGACAAGTCGCAATATAACGCCGGATCTCCGACGCCGACAGCGCCAGATGTTCCGCAAATTGACTTTTTCCGCTCCGGCATCCGCCGGTCACCAGAATCACCTTTGCCATCCCGTCAGCTCCCCTGGTTTCAGATTGAACACACCGAACCGTCCCGGAAGTGCGGACGGATCAAAACGGATCACGGAAAGGGACCCGCGCGACGGCTGCCAGCGCCACATTGCATCGTGCGGAAGATCCATCAGGCGCCGGATCATCACGGTCAGAACGCCGCCGTGGGAAATCACGGTCATCACCCGGTGCGGATCCTTCAGCAGCATCTCCGTGAACGCCTCCACGCGGGCATAAAAATCCGGAACGGACTCCCCTTCCGGGAAATGGATCTCCTGCGGATGGTCATACCAGTACTTGCTGTATTCGGGGTCGCGGCCGGCGATCTCCTCGAAATTGAGGGTCTCCCAGCGGCCGAAGTCGACCTCGCGCAGACGGTCATCGAGCTGGATCTCTCCGTCGCCGCAGACCAGTTCCGCCGTCTGCCTTGCCCGGAGTTTCGGACTGACAAAGGTCACCTCGCTGTTCATCTCCTTCCAGATTCCCGCAAGAGCGCGGCAATCCTCCATCCCCTTTTCCCCGAGCGGCGCATCCGTGCTCCCGACGAACCGACCCGCGTATTCCGGCGGCAGTTCTCCGTGACGAATCAGAATCAGCTGTTTCAAATCCATATTCCCATACTCCATGCAAGCGCGGCGAACGCGAGGGCAGAGCGCAACGCAAGATGTTCCGCCGCAACAAGATCCGATATATTCAACTCCATTTTTCCTGTTCCCCAGTACGGATAATTCTCGACTCCGTCCTCATATCGGGTCGGACCGCCGAGACGAATCCGCAGAGCCCCCGCAAAAGCCGCCATGCTCCAGCAGGAGTTCGGACTCGGATGATCGTGACGGTGTCTCCACGCACACCCGAACGTCCGGAACGGATGTCCCGACACCAGCGCAATCGCCAATGCCGTCATTCTCGCCGGAATCCAGTGCACCCCGTCATCCGTCCGGGCGGCCACGCTCCCGAAAAACCGGTAGCGCTCGTTTCGATATCCCCAGCAGGCATCAAGCGTGTTGACCGCACGCAGAAACACACTTCCCGCCGCCGCTCCGGGCACACCTCCCAGCAAATAGCCGATCACACACCAGAAACAGGGACTGGTCACCGCATCGGTCAGATTCTCGCTGAGACTCTCGATCGCGCCGCGCACCACCTCCGACTCCGTCAGATTCTCCGTTCTGCGGCTGACGATCCGCGCCAGCGCGCTGCGCCCCCCTTCCAGATCCCCCTTCTGAAGCGGAATACGGATCGCATCCGCATGCTCCAGCAGACTCCGCAGTGCAATCGAAACAAACAAACAGGCCCCCGCTCCAAAGACACCAAGCCCCCATCCCGCCACTCCCGCCAGAACCGTCACCGGCAGGGNNCCGCAATCCATGCGATTCCCCCCGAAACACGTCCGTTCCCCGCAAGTGGGCGGATTTTCCGTTCGAGGAATCCGGCGTACCTTCCGAACAGGGCAACCGGATGCAGCGGACTCTGCGGATCGCCGATCACCGCATCCAGCAGAAATCCGATCAGGAAAATCAGACTCAGATCATGAACGGGTCCCATCGGCAAGCTCCTCCGCAAAACGCACCACGGCCTCCGGCGTGGAACCGAGGTGCAGATGAACATAACTTCCGAATGTCCGCCGGATCCGGAATCCGTTCCCCGACGGGGCCGGCAGACCGGCGGAATTGAAACTCCGCCAGAGCGGCGATGAACTTTCCGGGGCCTCCGAATAGTGGAACTCATGTCCGCGGAACACGGATCCGGCATCTCCGAAGCAGTTGGACCCTTCCGCGATCACGCGACGATAACCGAGCGCCCGGAGACGACCTGTCATAACGGCGTCACCAGGCACGATTCCACACATTTCATACCGTTTTCCCTCCCGGTCCGTCACCGCCTCCATCAGATACATGAATCCCCCGCATTCCGCATAAATCCATCCATTCCGCAGCGAGAACTCCCGGATTTCCTCCCGCATCGACCGGTTGCGTTCGAGCTCTTCCGCATACAGTTCCGGGAATCCGCCGCCGATCCAGATTCCCTGAATTTCTTCCGGCAGTTTCCGATCCTCCAGCGGGGAAAAATCGACCAGTTCGATTCCGGCATCCTCCATCCGGAGCAGCTGATCGGGATAGTAGAAATGGAATGCCCGGTCGCGGGCAATCGCAAGTCGGACCCGTTTTTTCTGCGGGGAACGAAGCGGCGGTTCCGGATTCGGCAGACGGGTTCTCTGCAGGAGGGCGCCCAGATCCATCCGCTGTTCCACACACTCCGCGAGCTGATCGAGCCAGACGTCGAGCACCGGAGCCTCCTCGCCGGGAACCAGTCCCAGATAACGTTCCGGGATCCGCCACTCTTCCCTGCGCGGAAAACTTCCGATCAGAGGCGGCAGTCCGGCCGTTTCCAGCGCATCGGCGAGGAGTCGCGCATGCTTCTCCGATCCGGTCCGGTTGGCAATGACCCCGGCAATCCGGACTTTGGGATTCCAGTTTGCAAATCCCGCCACAAGCGGAGCAATGCTTCCCGCCATTCCGCCAGCATCGACCACCAGAATCACCGGCAGATCCAGCAGGGCCGCAACTTCGGCGGAGGAACCTTCCAGAGTCCCGGAGGCAACCCCGTCAAACAATCCCATAACACCTTCCACAACAGCAACTTGTGCTCCATGTGCAAACTGTTTCCAGTTCCAGAAAACGGCATTGTTTCCCATCATCCGGCAGTCAAGATTCACCGACACCTGTCCAGCCGCCGCGGCATGATGGGAAGGATCAATATAATCCGGTCCGCACTTGAACGGCGCCACGCGGAGTCCCCGGCGGGCGAACGCCCGCATCANNTCAGCGCCAGAGCCACGGTTGTCTTTCCGCTGCCCGAATGGGTTCCGGCAATCAGGAAGCCGGAAAAATCAGTTTGCAAATCCGTCATATTTCTCCCGATATCCCCGCAGGGTGTACATCCGTCCGTTCCGCACCACGGTGGAGGAGGAACCGATGATGAGGATGGTTCTCATATCCACTTCCGCGAACGGGAACTCCGCAATCGGCCCGATGGAAAACCGTTCTCCCGGACGGGAGACGTTGTGAACCACCGCAACCGGAAGCGCATCCCCTCCCGCCCGGCGAAACGTTTCGATTGCAAATTCCAGCAGCTCCCTCCGCTTTGCGCTTCCGGGGTTGTAAAGGACTGTGACAAAATCATATTCGGCGGCGGCGCGGATTCTCCGGCGGATGGTCTCCCGGTCGGCCAGCAGATCCGAAAGACTGATTACGCAGAAATCGCACATCAGAGGAGCACCGACCAGCGCGGCGGCGGCGGAAGCGGCTGTCATTCCGGGAATCACTTCGATCTCGATTCCGGGATACCGTCCCGATTCCACGAGTTCCAGGAGCAGACCGGCCATTCCGTAAATTCCGGCGTCTCCGGATGAGATGACCGCAACCGATTCCCCGTTCCGCGCCGCTTCGAGCGCCGCCCGGCACCGCTCCATCTCCTGACGCATTCCGCTTGCAATAACTTTTTTCCCTTCAAGGAGTTCCGGAATCTGATCCAGATAGGTCCGATATCCGGCAATCGTCGTGCAATGCTTCAGGACCTCGCGCGCTTCCGGCGTCATCCGGTCGGCGGATCCGGGGCCCAGACCGACTGCGTAAAGGGTTGTTGTTTTCATTCTTTTTTCTCCGATTTTTCCGCCAGGGCAAGAGTCACCCCGTTTCCTTTTGTCTTTTCGACCAGCAGCTTCTCCGCCCCGGACGCCAGCAGAGCCGCCGCCTCGGAAACCGAATGAATCCCGAGATGCTTCCACGCCGCGTCCGAAGGATGCGGCACCGCAACGGCGTTGAGCTCTTCCGCGGCATACCCGGTCAGCGGAACACTATGACGCGCAGCAAGTTCCAGCATGGCGCGCTCCTCCAGTTTGATCTCCGCCGTCGCAAGATGCACGACATTGCTCCAGGAGGCGCCCAGCGATTCCAGCACCTTTGCAGCCGTCTGTTCCAGCTCATCGACGGAACACCCTTTCCGGCATCCGATTCCCAGCACAAAACTCCGTCTCTGAAGATAGAGGATGTCCGCTCCGGGATGAATCTGCGGGATCGGTTTTCCGCGTTCCAGAAGAACCACCGCCGGATTTTCTCCCGGAGCCTCGACCCGCCGGAAATTCGGGACTCCGGCAAAGGAGTCCCGGAAGAGCGGCTCCGGCATCACAAAATCGACCGTCCGTCCCTCCAGCGCGGCGGAGGAGATCGTCACAATGCTCTCCGGATTCAGCACCTGCATCGCATGGCGGGCCGCAAACTCATCGACCGCGATCATGCCGCGCACATCGCTTGCGGTTGTCAGGACCGCCTCTCCGCAGGTGACCGCCGCCACATCCTGCGCGAGACGGTTTGCACCTCCGAGATGTCCTCCGACCAGACTCACCGCAAAGCGTCCTTTCTCGTCTGTGACCACCACGGCCGGATCCACCGTCTTGTGGCGACACAGCCCCGCGCATTCCCGTGTGACAATTCCCGCCGCCATCACCATCACCAGTCCATCATACTCGTTCCAGGCCTTGCGAAACGCCTCGCGGAACCCGCCGTCCGGATACGGACGCGCCCGTTCCTCCGCGACAAGACACCGAAACTTCTCCGGCACCATCACCACCGCGTCGATTCCCGCGGCGATCTCGGCGGCCTTCTGGATTCCGGCGGAGGTCAGAGCAAAAACCGCGCAGCGTCCGGAAAACCCGTTTCTCCTCCGATACCCGTGCACAAAATCCCGGTCGTACAGCGACGACATGGTTCCGGCATGATTCAACACCTCCCCGATCACGATCATCGCCTGGCGACGGATCCCGGCCTGACGCACACGCTCCGTAATATCTTCCAGCGTTCCGCGCACGATCTGCTGATTCTCCCACCCGGCGCGATAGACCACCGCCGCCGGAGTTTCCGGGGAGCGTCCCCCCTCCAGGACTTTCCGAACCACCTCTTCCAGATCGCCGACGCTGAGGAAAAGACAAAGTGTCGATCCATGCGCCGCAAGGCTTTGCAGATTTTCCTTTTCCGGCACCGGCGTACGTCCGGCATCGCGTGTCAGAATCGCGGTCTGGGAAACGCCGGGCATCGTGAATTCGACCTTCAGCGCGGCGGCGGCGGCAAACACGCTGCTGACTCCGGGCACCACCTCGTACGGGATGCCGAGAGCATCCAGCGCGCGGTACTGTTCGCCGACCGCACCGTACATTGCCGGATCGCCCGTATGCAGACGAACCACCTGTTTCCCTTCGCGCCAGGAGCGTACGAGGATCTCCATCACCTCATCGAAATTCATCCGGGCGCTGTTGTATTTTTCCGCGCGGGAACGGTCCATCAGCCGTTCATCCACAAGGGAACCGGCGTAGACGATCACATCGGCCGCATCGATTTTCTCTCTGCCGCGGATTGTAATCAGATCCGCCGCGCCGGGACCGGCGCCGACAAATGTTATGGAACCGGACATTTTCTCTCCTTATTTTTGAAACACCGCAATGGTGATCGGGTTTTCCGCCTTCCAGAACTCTCCGCCGGACATTTTGCAGGCGCGGGAGACGTTCAAGGTGAGCAGCTCCGTCCGAAACTCCGTCAGCACGCTTTCCAGACGGACCGCAGTCTCCACCAGCACCGCCGTCGCGACCAGAATTCCGCCGGGACGGAGACGCGCAAAAACCGTCTCCAGCTCCGTCGATCCTCCGCCGAAGAACACCCTGTCCGGATCCGGCAGCGAACCAGCCACCGACGCAATCTCCCCCTCCTCCACGTGCAGAGGAATTCCATGGCGCTGCGCATTGACTCGGAGATCGGCCGCTCTTCCGGGATTTTTCTCCACCGCATAAACCGTCAGTTCCGGAGCCAGCCCTGCCGCCTCCAAGGCGACCGATCCGCTCCCCGCGCCAAGATCCCACATCACGCCGGAAACGGCCCGCAGCTTTGAAAGCACCACCGCCCGAACCTCCGGATGTGTGATCATATTGGCCGCGTGCTGATAATCGGAATCAGGCAGTCCGAGAGGAAGTCCGGGCCGTTTCCCCTCCTCCGGGAAAACGACAAGCAGCGAAAGAGCCGGAGCGCTCTTTTCCGCCAGTTCCGCAAGTGTTCCGGAGAAGATCTTCTCCCGAGCGCATCCCAGTTCACATCCGATTGCGGCGGAACGGGTTGCACATTCTGGAAAGAGTGTGATCAGTGCGGCGGCCAGATCGGATGCNNCCGGGAATCGCCGTAGATGACGGACGTCCCCGCGTTCAGAATCCGTCTCCATGGAAGCGGCGAATCGCTTCCGTGCACGCTGAACAGCGCCGCGTTCTCCCAGGGACGGCCGAGACGGGCAAACAGACGCTGGAACGCCGTAATGCCGGGGTCTATATCAAGATGTTCCGCATCAACAAGTTTTGAAATTGTTCCTCCGATTCCGCAGTAAAGAGGATCGCCGGAAGCGAGGATCACCACCTTCGCCTGTTCCGCCCGCTGAATCAGCATCCGGGCCTGTTCCAGAACATTTGCGCCGAGAGGAATCCTCTCCGCCGTCAGCTTGTCCGAGAGCATCTCCAGCTGCCGTCTTCCGCCGGCAATGACCTGCGCCGACTCCAGCACATCCCGCGGCGGCATTTCCGCACTGACAATCCGAATCCGCCATATATCCTTCATATCCGTTCTCCCCGCTCTCCGTAGAGAGCCAATTCCAATTGACACTCTCCGGCCCATTTCTGCAAATTCCTTCCGGCCGGGTTCTTCAAGTGCTCGAGCAGCATCCGGTATTCTGCGGAGGAGAGATGCGAAGCCAGCTCCCCCATCGTGTCCATTTTCTCCAGGTCCAGACCGGCGGGAACGGGAATTCCCAGCTCCCGCAGCATCTGGGGACGCAGCCTGGTCCGGTGCGCATGTGTATTTTCATCGCCGCAGGCGTACTTCATCAGTTTCCCCGGCATGCAGCCGACAATAACATGTTGAATCCCAAAACGATCCGCACTCCGAAGCGCATGTGCGACAAAGTCGGCGATCCGGACAATCTGCGCCTTTTGGAGGAAGGGAAAATCCCGCAGCACCGCCTGCTCGGTCCGTCCGCCGGTCACCAGTGCGACGGTATCGGATCCGCTCTGCGCCGCCATGCGGATCTGCAGAGAGATCGTCGCGGCATACGCGGCATGGGAGCAGGGATGAACGATCCCGCCGCCCCCGAGAATGGAGATTCCGCCCAGAATCCCGAGAACAGGATTCAGGGTCTTTTCAGCAATTTTCTCTCCGTCCCGCACCGAAACAGAAAGGAGCCAGCAGCCGGAAGCCCCCGCGCGAAGAAGATTGGACATCAGCAGTCTGCGGGGCCCGGGATTCACGGCCGTCTTCCCCGGCGGAACGGCAAGACCGGGACGGGTCACCCGTCCGACTCCCGCACCTCCGCGGACCATCACGGTCAAAGCTCCGGCGCTCTCCCGATGATCCTCCGGACGGAGTTCCGATTCCTCCGCCCTCCGGAAGGAAACTTCCACTTCCGCACCGTCCGTTGCATCGGGATCGTCTCCGGCATCCTTCCGGACCAGCGCCGTCTCTTCCGAACACCGCTCCACCGGAATGCGGAGGATCTTCCCATCCGGCAGCAGCAGTTCCGTCTCCCCGTCCCGATGGAGAAAGACGGCAAGGGCACCCGCGGTCATCGCCGCGCCGGTTGTGAATCCGCTGCGGAGCTCCGGACTCATACATCCTCCTCCATGATTGCGTGGAGAGTCGCCACCGCCAGAGGACTGCCTCCGCGACGACCTTCCACCGTCACGTACGGAACGGAAACAAGACGAAGCAACTCCTTGGATTCCAGCACATTGACAAATCCGACCGGCATTCCGACCATCAGGGCCGGACGTATTCCCTCCTCCACAATCATCCGGATCATTCCGGCAAGAGCGAGCGGCGCGTTCCCGCAGAGGAAAATACACCCCTCCAGCTCCTTCCGGTGCAGTTCCACTGCCGCAAGAGCCCGCGTAATTCCTTTTCGTGCAGCAAATTCCGCAACCTCCGGCGATGCCACGTCACAAAGAATCGACTCCCGGGAGTACTGTTCACAAAAGCGCTTCAATTTCGGCACCGAGAGTCCAGCCTTGATCATATTGGAGTCGGAATAGATCCGCGCCCCTGCCCGGAGGGCGGATCTTCCGGCGGTAATCGGATCCCCGGAAAAGCGCAGGAGTTCCGCAATGGAAAAATCTGCCGTCGTATGGATCAGACGGCGCGCGATGCGCCACTCCTCCGCGGAAAAGCGTCTCCGCACCTCCGGGTCAATTTCCGCTTCGATCCGGCGGAAACTTTCCCGTTCGATCCCGCTTCCCGGCAGATCCCAGGTAATGCGTTCAAACAGAGCAAGTTCTTCTGAAGTCATGCTTTCACCTCTTCCATCCCAGACAGGAGTAAATCTGTTTCAAATTGACACGGGAGCGGACATGATCGGCCAGCTCATCCAGAATGCGTTCCGTATCGCAGCGGACAAGGACCTTGCCGATCGGGGGAAGTCCGCGCGAGCAGCGGATCCGGTCCAGGAATTTCCGGCGGTAGTCATCCTCGTCGAAAATCCCGTGCAGGTAGGTTGTCCAGATCCGCCCGGAACCAAAGCCGACTGGGGTCCCGTCGTCGCGGACCTGCGTGACATAGGAATCGGATTCGGCCGAGGTCTCCCCATGATGAATTTCATATCCGGAAACAGATGTCCCGTCCGACTCCCGGGCAGACGAGCGCCGAAGCGTCTTCTCCGGGCGGAGAACAGTCCTCAGCGGCAGAAGTCCGAGTCCTTCCACCGAGGAACCGGTTTCCGCTTCCAGATCCCACGGATCGTCGATAACGCGCCCCGCCATCTGCAATCCGCCGCAGATCCCGATATACCAGGCTCCGCGCTCCAGCTGTTCGCGAAGAGCGCGCTCCATCCCGTCCTTTCGAAGACGGCGCAGGTCTTCCGGAACATTTTTCGAACCCGGCATCACGATCACATCCGGAGTTCCAAGTTCCTCCGCACGAAAGACTTTCCGAAGCTGGACGTCCGGTTCCCGTTCCAGAGGATCAAAATCTGTAAAATTGGCGATATGGCCACGCGCGATCAGCGCCACATCCAGCGTCGGCTGCCGCTTCGGGAGAGAGCGGGACCGAAGAAAGTTGACCGAGTCCTCCTCGGGAAGATCCAGACGGGGAAGATAGTCGATCACGCCGAGAACCGGCTTTCCGGTCCGGCGCAGAAGGTAGTCGTGCGCGGGCCCCAGAAGCGAGGAGTCGCCCCGGAACTTGTTCACAAGGAATCCGGCCAGGAGCGCCCGTTCCGGAGCCGAAAGCGTCATCCAGGTTCCGAGAAACGACGCATAGACCCCTCCCCGGTCGATGTCGCCGGCCAGAAGAACGGACGCCTCCGCATAGCGGGCCATCGCCATGTTGACAATGTCGCCGGATTTGAGATTCACCTCTCCCGGCGACCCGGCCCCTTCGAGGACCATCAGATCCGCCTCTTCACAAAGTTCGTCATAAGAACGTGTTACATCTTTCCACAGCTCTTTTTTCCGCGCATAGTATTCCCGAACGCGCATGGAACCGACCGGCTTTCCGCGGACAATCACCTGGCTTCCCGTATCGCCGGACGGTTTCAGAAGAATCGGATTCATCCGGACATCCGGCTCCAGACGGCAGGCCTGCGCCTGAAGCACCTGAGCCCGTCCCATCTCGCCACCGTCCAGCGTCACATACGAATTCAGCGCCATGTTCTGCGCCTTGAACGGCATGACACGGAACCCGTCCTGAAGAAAGATCCTGCAGAACGCGGCGCACAGCACACTCTTTCCCGCATTGGAGGCCGTTCCCTGAATCATCAGCGCCGGTTTCCGCCGGGGAAGAAGAATCGACGGACCCTCTCCGCAGAACTCCCGAAGCGCCGCAATCAGACGCATCATCTCCTTCTCCTCCCGCACGGCAAGTCGGAAATACAATTCGGAAAGCCCCTCGTAGTTCCCGCACGAACGGACCGCGATCCGATGTTTCTTCAGCAGAAATTCCGACGGATCCTTCTCCCCCTTCACCAGCAGATAACAGGCATCCGACGAAAAGACCTGAAGTCCGCGAATCTTCCGCAACTCCTCCGCCAGAACACCCCGAAGGTATGAAGTCCGACTCCGGGAACGTTCCGCAAAATCGTCCCTCGCCCGGAACACCGCCTCCGCNNCCGCCGCTCCCGCCAGATACCCGATCCGAAGTCCCGGAATCCCATAGAATTTCGTCAGGGAACGGAGAAGAAGAAGATTCGGCGGAAGCGGACCGGAGAGCAGGGAGGATTCCGGTCCGACAAAATCAATAAACGCTTCATCCACAAGAATTTGAATCTCCGGATGCTCCTGTGCGAATGACCGGATCTTCTCCGGAGGGACAAGCGCTCCGTTGGGGTTGTTCGGATTTCCCAGAATCAGCAGATCTCCCGGTTCGGATCCGGCAGAAAGCGCCTCGAAATCGAGCCGGAAATCCGCATCCAGAAAAAACGGACTGACCGGAAGCCCCGCCCGTTCACAGACCTTCCGGTATTCCAGATACCCGGGAACAACGATCCGGGCCCGGCGGCTCTTCAGCGCACGCGGAACCAGTGAGAGCAGCTGATTCGCCCCGTTTCCAAACAGCAGATGCTCCGGGTTCACTCCGAGACGCTCTGCGGCGATCCGGCAGAGACTCTCCGAATACGGCTCCGGATATTCCGACAGCCGTTCCACCGCCCGGCAGTACGCATCCTCCACCCCGTCCGGGATTCCGAGCGGATTCAGATTCACACTGAAATCCAGAATCTCCTCCGGCGTACACCCGGCAAGACGGGCAAGCTGAATCCGGTTTCCGCCGTGCCGCATCATGATTTTCTCTCCTCCATCTTCCGCACCAGCAGCATCGAAAGGTACTCTTCCGGACGGGCGCGAATCTCCTCGGGATCCCCGGAAATGAACTCATTTTCCAGTCCGATATTCGCTCCGTAGAGAATCTCGCACGACTCTCCGGAAAGGCGGTCCAGATACGCATTGCGCGAACGATAGGTTTTCAGCAGCACCACCGCCCCTTCCCTCTCCAGCATTCCGGCAAGCTCCGGGGAATCGGGCGGCAGATAGCTCGGCACAACCCGCAGAATTCCGTTGTCCTCCACCAGCGGAGATGCCGACGATGCGGCAAGAGCGCTCCAGGAGTTCACCCCCGGCACAATCTCGCAGCGCAGATCCGGAAGAATCCCGCGCAGGGCCCGCAGAAGATAGCCGCAGGTGCTGTATGTCATCGGATCGCCGATTGTCCCGAATGCGCAGTCCTTTCCGGAGCGGAGTTCCTCAGCGATCCGCTCCGCGTGCTCCCGGATTCGGGCGAGACGGGTGGGAAAATCGGTCGCCATCGTAAATTCCAGTTCGACCCGGCGGGCCGTCACACCGGGAAGCGCATCCAGGATCGCTCCGGAGACACTCCGGGAGCTCTGCCGCGATGCCGCCGTATAAACCACCTGCACGGAACACAGGATCTCCGCGGCCTTCCGCGTCACCAGTCCCGGATCCCCGGGGCCGAGTCCGACACCGTAAAACTTTCCGCAGCTCATTGCACACCCTCCGTGAACGAATCCGCCATCGCCGGGAACTCTCCCAGTCCCCGGATCCGGGTCCGCACCTCGAATCCGTGTTCGGAAAGACGGGAGCGCCAGGACTCCCTCCCCTCTCCTGCCAGATCGGTGCGGACATGTTCCCCCGCCACCATCAGAAACGGCAGAATCCAGACTCTCTTTCCCCGCAGATGCGGCAGAAGGGATTCCAAGTCCGGCTTCCCTTCCACACACGCGGCATGAAAATCCGGATCCAGCTTTTTCAATTCACTGTTCAAGGCCATATACGCAAAATCCGACCGTCCGTCCGCATGTCCATGCCCGGCGAAAATCACAGGCTCGCCCGGACGCCGCTCCTCCGGGAGAACCTCCCAAAGACACGGCAGAAACTTCGACAGCGACGCCAGCGTGGACAGCGGCGGACCATTCACATGCACATTCAACACTCTCCGGAACGCCGCCAGATCCCGCAGCACCTTTCCATACTCCTCTCCGTCCGCGAGATACCCGGCAACGACCTCCACATCCGTATACCCCTCCTCCACCAGACGTTTCAACACCCCTGTCAGCGACGGCACCCTCCCGTTCAGACGCCGGCGCACCCGGGGCGACGTATACGCCCGGAACACCGGCAGATCCACCCGGCGGCGAATCGACTCCTCCAGAATCTCATACGCTTTTTCCGCTTCCGGAACCGTCGTTCCGAACACCGACAGCACCACCGCCTTTTTCCGAACCGGCTCCTCCGCTTTTTCTCCCCCTCTCCCGCGCTGTTCCAGCCAGGCGCGGAACGCGGCGGCCGCTTCGGCGCAGTCGGTTTCGGAGGGATGTTTCATCGCCTCCAGAACCCGTTTTTCCTTTTCCGGCGTCCATCCGTGCGGTTCGGAAGGGGGGATCGACTTCAGGTGTTCCAGATACGCCTCCGTGTACCGTCCCTGACAGAGAAAGCGGCAGGTGACCTCGCACGATTCGAGCAGCCCCTCCGCCCGGCCGAGACAGCGGAACGCATGTTCGGAATCCGGCCATGCTCCCAGCGTCACAAACAGCGCGATCTCCTTTCCCCGGCAGCGTTTCATCCAGGCTATCATATCTCCGTCGGGCCAGGATCATGCTNNCAGCCGCGGTAAATTCCGAAACAGAGCACCACCGCGTCAAATCCCTCCGGAGAGGGCGCTTCCGCCGCCGGCGCAAGAACCGATTCCGACGGATCCACCGCAGCGAGCGTCTCCGCAATCTTCCGGGAGTTGCCGGTCTCCCGGCTGGAATAAACAATCAGCACTTTCATGACTTCTCCTTTCCGGCCGATGCGACCGGCATACAGCAGAGGATTCCATCCTTCCCGCGGAAAAATTCCGCTTCCACTTCAAAAATATCGCGAAGGATCTCCGGTTTCATCAGCTCCTCCGGCGCTCCGGCATAGCGGACCTTCCGGTCGCGCAGCATGATCAGACGGTCCGAACAGCGGACCGCCGAATTCAGATCATGCAGAATCATCACCACCGTGATTCCCGATTTCCGGTTCAGTTCCCGGATCAGTTCAATGATCTCGAACTGGCAGCGGATATCCAGAAAGGTCGTCGGCTCATCCAGCAGCAGCAGTTCGGGCTCCTGCGCAAGAGTCATCGCGATCCACGCCCGCTGCCGCTCTCCGCCGGAGAGGGTCTGAAGAGGGCGGCGGCGAAGATCCGTCATCCGGGTCATTTCGAGCGCCCGTTCGACCATCTCGCGGTCCCGTGCGCCCGGCAGCATTCCCAGTCCGCGATGCGGAAACCGTCCGAACGCGGTCAGTTCCTCCACGGTCAGTTCTCCCGCGGTCCGGTGGAGCTGGGGCAGAATCGCCATCTTCCGTGCCAGATCGCCGGTTTTCCATCTGGAAACGGAGCGGCCCGAAAGCAGAATCTCTCCGGAGCGGGGGGTCAGAATACGGCCGATCGTCTTCAGAAGAGTCGATTTCCCGCATCCGTTCGGACCGAGCAGAGTCACGACGCCGTGTTCAGGGATCTCGGCATCCACTCCGTCGAGCACGANNGAGGTCCCGGATTTCAACGTTCATAATGGTGCCTCCTCAGAAGCCAGAGAAAGAACGGAGGGCCCAGAAGCGCCATGATGATGCCGACCGGAAGTTCGGAAGGCTCCATGACAATCCGTCCGACCGTGTCGCAGCTGACCACCAGAAACGCGCCGAACAGAGCCGACGCAGGCAGAAGGAACCGGTTGTCCGCCCCGATCATCATCCGGACAATGTGCGGCGCGATCAGCCCCACAAACCCGAGAAGCCCCGCCACGCTGACCGCCGACGCCGCCAGCAGCGCCGCCGCGCAGAGCGATACAAACTTTTTCATCCCTTGATGCCTCCCCGGGACGCACCCTCCATGATCTTGTTGCGGAACGCCAGGAACAACGCCACCAGCGGCACCGAGATGATCACGACGGCNNCCAGCAGCGCCGCCGTTCCGATCAGCAGAAACCGGACCCTCTCCACCCGGAGTCCGAGTCCGATCGCCACCTCGTCCCCCAGCGCCAGAATATTCAGTTTCCCTCCGAGCGAAAATGCGCAGAGAAACGCAAACGCCATATACCATCCGACCTGTTCAATCTGTCCCCAGCTGCGCGCGGACAGCGACCCGATCGAGAAATCCAGAATCCCTCCCGCCCGTTCCGCATTGAACAGCAGCACCGTGCTGCTGAACGCCCCGAGCATCGCCGAAACCGCCACGCCGGCCAGAATCAGCCGGACCGGACTGACTCCGCGTTTCCATGCCAGAAGATACACCATCACCGCCGTCGCCATCGCCCCGCAGAACGCCGCCGGCACCAGCAGGAACCCGAACTGCGGAAACGCCAGCAGCACCAGAATTCCGGCCAGTCCCCCTCCCGCGGAAACCCCGATGATCCCCGGCGATGCCAGCGGATTGCGCATCACCCCCTGCAAAATCGCGCCGGAGACCGCAAAGCATCCCCCGACCAGCGCCCCCAGTAGAATCCGCGGAAGACGGATGTTGAACAGAATCTGATCATTCACCCCTCCCGGACGGTTCCACAGCGTCGACAGAATCTCCATCGGGGACAGTTTCAACGCCCCCACCGAAAGACTCGCAAGCACCGCTCCCCCCAGCAGCAGCGCCAGAAACACCAGGAATCCCGCTCTTCCCGCACCGCTTTTCAATCCAGCTCCCCACGCAGCCATTCAGAACTCCTTCCCCGGATACAGCAGCTTCGCCAGATAGCGGAACGCCTCCGGATAGCGCGGCCCCGGCATGTACAAAAACAGATCAACCGGCAGAAAATGAACCCGTCCGCTTCCCGCCGCCGAAAGAGTCTTCCACGCCGCGCGCTCCATGAACTCCTTCCGGAACTTTTTTTTCAGGCCCTCCGCCTCCCCCATCGTGACGATCAGAATCACATCCGGATCATCCAGCAGAAGACGCTCGTAACTGTATCGGCTCCGCAGCGGGAAATCATCCTTCCGGACATTTTCCGCCCCGAGAAGTGCCGCCATGCATCCGGTGTTTGTCTGCGACGACTCGAGCGTAAACCCCGTCGACGCCGCAAACACGATCGCACAGCGCGGCGCCTTCTCTCCAGCGACCGCCGCGCAGATTTTCCGGACCTCCCGGATCCGGGCATTCGCCTCCGCCCGATCCTCCAGCCGGGTTCCGTTGATTCGGCAGAACAGATCCAGCACTTCATGGAACCCGTTGTAATTCCCATACTCCACGCAGAGAGTCGGAATGCCGGATTCGCGCAGCAGCTCCGCCGTCGCCCGATGGCGCTCCAGCTTTGCAGTCAGCAGAACAAGATCCGGCTTCATTGCAACGATTTTTTCGACATTCGGAACCGTAGGGGTCCCGATCTCCGGCAGAGTTCGCATCTCCTCCGGCAGCGCACTTTTCTTCCGCAGACGGGGAACGCCGACCGCCTTTCCTCCCGCCAGATGCCAGACCCCCGCCAGCGATCCGTAACCGATCACGGTTCGACGGGGATGTTTCGGCAGGCTCACCACCACTGNNCTGCCGGTATTGCAGAGTCGATGCGCTTTCCGCCACGATCTCCCCCCGGCTTTCTCCCGGCCAGAGCATCAGAGCCCCTGCCGCCGCGCTGATCCACCAGCGCGAACGCCGGATTGACGATTTCAATTCAGAAGAGGAATTCCCTGCGGAAAACCATCGGATCGGGATTCTTCCACGCAGGCGTGTTCCGGCCGCTGCTTTTCCAGCCGGTGCAAGAG
>DDJH01000058.1 GCA_002338895.1 Lentisphaeria bacterium UBA1829
AAAAAATGCGTACCGCGAAGGCGCCGACCCGGGAAAACGCTCCTGTTGATACGATGTTCAATGCTCCTGATGAAAAAGAGAGAATATGAAAAAGATTATCGGTCTGAGCACAGTTTTTGGATTGCTTGGGTTCGTTGGGTTTGTTTTTTCCTTATGCTGGATGATCCATCTGCACAAGAGTCTCAACGATTGGGAAGTTGCTTTTTCTGTCTTGGGGAAGCAGAGCGGAGAGGTCGAACTGACGGCCTCCGCAGCCATGGAGGGCGACGCCTGGCGTTATTTTCGCGGACTGCCGCAGATTGAAATTCACGGCATAGATTTTCCTTNNGAGAGATTGTCTTAAAAAATCAGTCATCGAATGGAACGACCTCTCCGTTCCTCGGGAAGGATGCAGTCATGCCTTTGCGGTCCTCTTCGGAGGAGAAACGGGGCATGATGTATCGAATCTCTCCTTGTGTTACAGAATACAAAAAGATTGGGAACCGACGATTTGTCGATGTAAAAAGATCAAAATCGATCCAGTATCAGCCGGGCGTGAATAAGATCACGATTCTTCTGCAACATTTTTCCGGTGATATCTCGTCGATTTCCGCCGCACTGCGATTCCGCGCCATGAGCCATCGACTGCTCCTCCTCTATCCGACCCTCTGCACAATGATTACGGGAGTTGTTCTTCTGCTTGCAACCGCTCGTCTTTTGCAGAGACGGCTGAATATGAAAAATCGCAGAAATCGCAATCCATACGCGCCCATGACAAACGACTGATTCGGGAAGAGATATGCGCAGAAGGATTCAACTGCTGGATGAAGCCGTTGGATCCTCCACATTTTACTGTTGATTTTTAATGGCCGCGCGAGCATGTCGATCCATTTTCACGCCCGAATTGCAATCATATTTCGCCCCTTCTGCCCGATTCCTGTGGAGAGCCGCTTCGACAACATGGAGAAAAGCCGGCATGGGAAAATCGGATTACAAATCCGAACAGCGGATACCCCCTTCTTTCGGGACTCTCAAATCGGAAGGACAGAACCGTTTTTCTGTGTATGCCGGCTTCAGGAGTCACAACGGGGAAGTACCAGACGGGGATTGACAAAGATTCTGGACCGTTCATCCGGCCCCCGGTCTTCATGAATCAGACGGAACAATTCCCGACAGGCATATTCTGCGAGCACTTCATCTCCAAGATCGACGGATGCTGCAGGAGGATTCAGACCGGAAAGATATTCCGGAGAATGATTTCCAAAAACGACATGCGGAAACGGAGCATCGGAAGCAAACCGGTGCAGCGCCAGATAAAGGGCCGGAGCCGGATAGCTTTCCGGACAGAACAATCCATCCATTCCGCTCAACAGATTCTGGCGGACAAATTCCGAAAAATACTTTTCCAACTCATCAAAGCCCGTGTTTTCCAGATACGGCATTTTCAGGGAGACAACCTGACAGGGAAGTTTCCGTGCGAAAAACTCAAACCGAAATCCCTCACACCGCGCCGCAACCCCCGGATTGGCACAGGGAATTTCCAGACACCCGGGATTCCGGCATCCTTTCTGAATCAGATAACGGGCGGCAAGACGTCCCGCAAGTTCATTGCCCATCAGAATATCCGTATGCCCGTTTTCCCGGATCCGACTGCTGATCCAGACATGCGGAATCTTTTCAAGCACCGTCTCCAGCTCCTCCCCCGCTCTGGAGAAACCATAAATCAGAAGACCGTCGATTTCATTTCGGCTGCGGTAGAGTTCCAGTCTGCTTGCGGAAAGGGTCGGGGGAAGCAGAAACAATTTCCATTCCGGCCCGAACGTTCGAAGAAAAATATTCACCTTTTCAAAGAAGTTCCATGGATAGAGCGGTTTCTGAAGGAAGAGGAGTCCGATGTTTCCACTCTTCTGTTTCCGTCTTCCCCTTCGATTTTCCGGATGATCCTCCAGGATCCGGCAGACCCGGCGACGGGTTGCCTCACTCATTCCCTGCTGTCCGTTCAAGGCGCGCGAAACAGTGGCCGGAGAAACTCCTGCCAGACGAGCGATCTCCCGTACCGTCAATTTCATGCTCATTCCTTTCGTTTTCCTTCAGGGAATATAGAAATGTTTACGAAACATTTCAATGAATTTTCAGAAAAAATATTTATAATTTCTTGCTTCACTGTTTTTCTTCTCCTATATTTCCGAAAAATGGCAGCACAGGGAGAAGAGATCATGGTGATTGCAGATCGCAGGATGGCATTTGATGTTGTGGTGGTGGGAGGCGGTATTGCCGGTCTCTGCGCGGCGGTGGCCGCCGCCAGGAACGGAGCAAGGACCGGTCTTATTCAGGATCGACCCATGCTGGGGGGAAACGCTTCCAGCGAAATCCGGATGTGGATTTACAACGCACGGGGAGAAAACCGGAAGGAAACCGGACTGCTGGAGGAGCTCCAGCTCGACAACATCTTCTACAATCCGGAAATGAAATACACGCTCTGGGACTATGCGATGTACTCGTTTGCAAAGGCGGAAAAAAATCTGACTCTTCTTCTGAATACGACCGTGGAAACATGCACGGTGTCCGGAAATGCAATTCAGGAAATCTGCGGATGGAATCTGATGGAATATGTCCGCTATCACATCGCCGGGAAGATCTTCATCGACTGTTCCGGAGACGGCATCCTGCGTCTCTCCGGCGCGGCGGCCAGACGAGGACGGGAAGCAAAAAACGAGTTCGGCGAATCCTACGCTCCGGACGCGGCCGACGGATGCACATTAAGCAGTTCCATTGTCATGCAGCTGCGCCGGAAAGACGGCGATGACCGTCCGTTCCGAATCCCGGACTGGGCGTATGTCTTTCACGATGAAGACATCCCCCCGCGCAGCTGGCATCCGGAAGGAAACAACTTCTGGTGGGTCTCCTTCGGCGGAGTCAGGGATACTCTGCACGAGGCGGAGGAAATTCGCGAGGAACTGTTCAAAATCGCTTACGGCGCATGGGGTTATATCAAGAATCATCCGGACGGACGCGGAAAGGGGTGGACTCTGGACTGGATCGGAAGTCTTCCCGGGAAACGGGAAAGCTGGCGTTTCGAAGGAGATCATATTCTCACGCAGAATGATATCGAAGCGGGAGGCGTTTTCCCCGACACGGTCGCCCACGGAGGCTGGAACATGGATGAACATATGCCGGAAGCCTTTTATTTCAAAGGGAAACCGTCCATTCTTCATCCGACGCCTTCTCCGTTCGGGATTCCATACCGAAGCCTCTATTCCCGCAATATCGACAATCTGCTGTTCGCCGGCCGTCAGATTTCCGCTACGCACACCGCTCAGAGCTCCATCCGGGTCATGGGAACCTGTGCGGTGACGGGTCAGGCGGTGGGAACCGCGGCCGCATTGGCAATCCGTTACGGAATCTCTCCGCGGGAAGTTGGCAGATCTCATCTGAACGAGCTGCGCGAAACGCTGCTGGAGGACGATCAGTTCATTCCGGGTCTCCGACGGACTCCGGCTCCTCTCTCTCTGCAGGGAACGCCTTCTCATGAGCTGTTGCGCGACGGCATGGACCGCGACTGGGATGACGGACTTCATGGAATCCTTCTTGCACCGGGGGAAATCTGCGGGTATACGTTTCGGGAACCGGTGGAAATTTCCGGAGTCCGCATCGTCTTCGACAGTGATCTTTCTGATCACAAACGTCTCTCCTGCGAAGAAGGGCGTCCGGCGCGAGAAATGCCGGGAGTCCTCTTCCGCCACTTCCGCGTGGAACTCCAGGACCTTGACGGCGTATGGAGAACAATCCATGAGGAAACGGACAACCGCCACAGACTGGTCCGCCTGCACTGGAATCCCGTAACCGCCTGCGCGGTCCGAATTGTCCCGCTCGAAGCGTGGGGAGGAAAAAGCGGACGGATCTTTTCGCTGGATACTCTCTGACTTCCGGGAGCATCATGGCGTCTGAGCGTTCAAAGGGACAGGCGTTTTTGAGAATTGCGGAGTTCCGCAGATCCCGGCGTCTCCTGGCATACAGCTCGACCAGGTTCGGCTGTACCGCGGATCTGCTGCTGGACAGCAGTGCGATCCTGATTTTGTACATGAGCGGGATGGGCGCTTCCCCTTCGCTGATTCTTCTTGCGGGGGGAATCAGCAGTCTGGTCTCCATGTTCCTGCAGATTCCGGCAGGTTCCATTGTGGATCGGCTGGGGGCAAAACGGGGCGTTTACTGTTCCTGCGGAATCGTGATCGTCTCCTTTTTCCTGATTGCCTCCGCGCCGTTCTGGGGAAGAGCGGGGAATGCGGTCGTCATTGCGGGAGTGGGGCTGCATGCGGTTTCCAAAGTTTTGTGGAACGTGTCATGGTATCTGATTCTGGGAAATATTCTGCGTCCGAAGGAGCGCGGAACGTTTCTCGGGACGATGCGTTTTTCCTATTATCTGCTGAATGCGGTGATCTTTTTTGTTCTGGGAATCGCTTTGGATACGATCGCCTCGATTGAATTTCTGCAGAGTATTTTTATCGGTGTCGGACTGCTTTCCATCGGGCGGATTCTTGTGATTGCCCGCTTGCGGATGAAGGACCGGAAGATCACGATGAGGACAAGTTGTCCATGGAAAAAGGCGTTTCTGATTTCGCTTTCCAACGGCTCCCTTGTCGGAGCGGCCATTTACACAGCGCTGATCTGTTTTGCCTTTGCTCCGGTTCCACAGCTGGCGCTGATCCATTTCAAGGAAACCATGCAGTTCGGAGATGGAACCGTTCAGCTGATCTCTTCGGTCGGACTGGCCGGGAACATTGTTGCGGCGTTGTGCTACGGGAAGCTGCTGCAATTGATCGGGATGCGGTTTTTCCAGATTGCGGTCCACCTCTGCTTCCTTGCAATCTGCGCGAGTTTTGCATTCTGCATGAAGGGGATGCCGGGGGCGGTCTGGATCTGCGGAGGATTTTTCTTCTGCGCAGGTTTTGCATTTACGTGTTTCGGATGTAACGTATCGCGGGAGATGCTGGCCCTTGCCCGGCCGGGAAATGAAGCGATGGCGACCTCTTTCAGTCTGACCTATCAGATGTTCGGAACGGCTCTCGGCCGGCTTGCCGGTTCCCAGCTGCTGAGCAGCGGCTGTCTGAGTTCCTCCTGGCTGCTGTTCGGGCATTCTGCCACGGCGATTCAGACCCTGTTTCTCGGCTGCGGGGCTCTTCTGGCTTTTCAGCTGATTCTTCTACCTCTGCTGCCGAGCGTTGTTCCCAGGCATCACGATTATTACAAACCATAAAAGAGAGAGTGTCATGAGAACGATCGTGAAGAAATCCACCTTTGAGAAAATCCGGGAGCCGCAGATTGTCGGCGACCCCGGAACGCCGGCGCACATGGATCTGGTCAAGCTCGACAGCGGAGAAATCCGCCATTACGGAGTTCATATTTTTGAACATGAGGACGGAACACGGGATTTTGAATTTGTCATGAAGCAGAGTTTTGACTATGGTCTGAGCTGGGAGGAGACTCCCGTTCACTCCGAACATCCGGGTCCCTCCGTCAAAAGCCCGTGGTCCGGGGAGTGGATCATTCTTCACTCGGTTGTCCGGCCGTCCTACCGGGAGCAGACGATTGCCCCCTGCCGGATTTATCCGGCGGTCCGCGCGCTCCCGGAAAACGGCGTTTGGTGTTTTCGCTCCGCGAAGGGACCGGACGGGCCGTTCACCCGAACGCGGATTCTGAAGGAGACTCCTCATATTCAGAGACTTCCGCTTCCATTAAAACAGCGAAAACGATGGATTGTTCCGGCAGAAGAGTGGATCGGCCCCGTTCAGCATCCGGTTGTGCTTATTTCCGATGACGATGGTTTTTCATGGACAAAGCATGTTCTTCCGCCGGTTCCTCGAATGGAAAAAATCGCATGGCCGCACCGGGGGATGCGCTGGTCGCAATGCGGCTGTGAACCGGTGATTGCCGAACTCCCGGACGGACGCCTTCAGATGCTGGTCCGCACCTCCGCCGATTTTCACTACCAGAGTTTTTCAAGCGACGGCGGAGAGAGCTGGAGCCGGATGGAGCGCTCCCCTTTTTACAGTGTTGCAACCATGCCGAATCTTGTGACGCTTTCCGACGGACGTCTCCTTGCAGTCTGGAACAATACGACACCTCTTCCGGAGTTCGACCAGCGAACCCATCCGGATTGCACCGAAGATCTGGTGAAGGGAATCTGGGAAGATGTCTTCACCAACCGGGATGCTCTGCACGCCGCGATCTCCGAAGACTGCGGCCGCACCTGGATCGGATTTCGGGAAATCGCGTTGAATCCGATCCGAAACGCCGTGGACTTCCGGACTGTCGGGGGATCTTACGCGTTGCACGACAAGAGCATCCACCAGAATCAGGTTCTGGAGCTTCCGGACAATAAAGTTCTGGTCTCATACGGACAGCATCCGGTCTGTCAGGCGCTGATGATCTTCGACCTGGATTTTCTGTATGCGGACGGGCGGAGAGACGATTTCCGTTCCGGTCTTTCCGCCTGGTCGGTTCAGCAGTATTTCAAAGGCCATATCGGCGGGTTCCGCTGGGCCGGACACTGCGCGTGGAACCGTCGGGCTGGAGCGCGGCTGATGCCGTCACCGGACAACTCTCCGCGGGAATCTCTGCTGATCGGCTGTCATCCGGATCCGGATCTCTATTCCTGCCGCGAGGGCGCAGTCTGGAATTTTCCTGCGGCAGAATGCGGCGAACTTTCCCTGTGCTTGACGCTCCGTGATGGAACAAAAGGTCTTCAGATTTCCCTCTGTGACCGCTGGATCAATCCATCCGACCCGATCGTCCACGTCCATGCCGGTTTTGTCCTGCGGATCGCCGGAGATGGAAGGATCGGAGATCAGGCGGCATTCTCTCCCGGCCGGACCGGAACCCTGATCCTGAAGTTTTCCCTCCCTGCCCGGCAGCTTCTCTGGGAAGCTCCTCTGGGGAACGGCCGCATTTCTCTGACAGGGCAAATCACGGAACAGCTCAGCTATCTGCATCTGCAGTCCCTCTCCGAAGACGCCGATTACGCTGGCGTTATGATTGATTTCGTCGAAATGAAAAAAAAGAAGCCGGAGAAGGAAGGCTCCCCTGAAAATGCTGTCAGAGAACAGAATTGATCTTTTAAGCAGAGAACATTTTCTCTTCCATCCGGCCCCATATTTGATCCCCGGCTTGAAGAGAACTCCTTCCGATAAAAAAATAGATGAAATATCGCTTTTCTGCTTTTTCACCTATTGACTTTTTTCGGCGAATAGAGTATAATTAAAAACAAAGTGATATAATGTAAATATACTTGAGAGTTTTGAAATGCTGAGTCGAAAAGTGGAAGAAGAGCTGCTTCAGCGCCTGAAAACGGGAGTTTATTCCGCCGGCGAGAAACTGCCGTCCATCCGGGAGATGTGCGAGGAGTTCCGCTGCAGCTATGTGATTGCCTTCCGGGCAATTCAGGCATTGAAAGAGCAGGGATGCCTTGAAACGGTAAAAGGCAGCGGGACCTACGTTGCCCGCGATCTTCAAAAACATCTGGAGAAAAAACTTCTGGTCTATATTTTCGACAAGCCGGACAGCCGATTTCTGAATCCGCAGGATTCCCTCCGCTACACCTGTTTTCAACGGATCGTGCGGAAATCGGGTTTCATGGATCTCGCACTTCAGGAAGAAGATGTTCTGAATCCGGAAGAGCTGAGCGAGGTGGCCGGAGCGCTGATTACGCTTCGTTCCCCGATGACGGAAGAGCTGATCGCCCGAAAGGTGCCCTGTGTGTTTATTTCGAGTCTTGGGAATCACTATGGGATGCCCAGCGTGACTCCGGACTTTTATCAGGGGGCCGCTCTGGTGATCCGCCATCTGATTGATACGGGCGCCCGGCGGATTTATGCGTTGACCATTGATTCGCAGGAATTCAACCAGGCCAGCTATCTTCCGCGTCTGCAGGCTTACAGGGAGGTTATGAAGGAAGCGGGGCTTCCGGTATATCCGCCGCTGGAATGGAACATCCGCAAACCGGGGAATCGGGAACGTCTTCGGGACGTGATGCAAAGCGCGGAAGCTCCGGATGCGATTTTTGCATCCAACGATAAACTGGCGGTGGAACTGCAGCATGAGTTGAATCGGATGGGAATTTCGGTTCCGGAGGATATCCGGATCGCCGGCCTGGAAAATCAGGAGTTCTGCTATGGATCTCTGCCGCCGCTGACGACTGCGGAATTTGACAATACGGAGCTTGTACAGACTGCATGTGCCTCTCTGCTGAATATGATCCACCACCCGGGGAGGATTCCCGCCTCGGTCAAGATCCCCATGTCGCTGATTCTGCGGGAATCCACGTTCTCGCAAATACCGATAGCATAAATTCTTAAGAGGAGATGGAGTATGAAAAGGAAACGTTCGGCATTCTCTCGGAAGGGGACATTGAAAAACTTTACTCTTATTGAGCTTCTGGTTGTTGTTGCAATCATTGCAATTCTTGCAGGGATTCTTCTTCCCGCCCTGAATTCCGCACGCAGGAAGGCGGAGAGCATCAACTGTCTCTCCCGGCTGAAACAGCTTGGACTCGGCTATGTGCAGTACGAGAGCGACAACGATGGATTTTATCCGGCATCCTGGGATGACTCGGTAGGCAAATATTACAGTTACCATCTTTCGCCATACCTGCGTTCGACCATGGAAGACCGCTATACACTGATCCGCTGTCCGGCCTGGAAAACAAAATACGGCACCACTCCGATTATTTCATTCACACTGACGACTCTGACCAAAAACGGCAAATACCTCGCCTACAATGAGTTTTACAGGCCGAAAACCTATGTCAACCGCCCCTCCATGATGATCACCCTGTTTGACGCGAGACCGAATGACACGGCGAAGCTGACCGTCCTGAGCATGGAACGAGTTTACAAAAACTATGACTTCCGGCATGACATGAAAAGCGTGAACGCCCTCTTCTACGACGGAAGCTCGCGAAGGGCGACTCCACAGCCCAACTGCTGGGCCGTCTACTGGTCTGACTGGAGCTATTGATCAGAAACTGCAACATAAGATAAGCAAGAAAGGATCTTCTGAATGAAACAATTTCTCTTCTACGCCATGCTGGCCATTCCGCTTCTGCTGTCAGCGGATCGGACACTCTGCCGNNATGGGAATTCAAAAACGCAAAAAATGTCCGATCCATTGGCTTCCCAATCAACAAACAGGCAAGAGCGGAGCTTTCTTACGATCCGATGAACGCCCCCGGTTCCCGAAACGGATCCCTGAAGGTGAATATCGAATACTCTCCCAACATTCTCTCCTCCATCCCCGTCTGTTTCCAGAGAACGGATCTTGTTCTGAAGAAGGGAACGAGGTATCGAATCGATTTTCAGCTCCGCTCCTCCGCGCCCTTCTGGATAACTGTGCAGGCGATCGAGGGAAAAGCCCCCTGGAGAAAACTGGGAGAAACGGCCCGAGACACATTTCAAGTTCCGGCGGATTCCTGGCAGAAGAAAAGTCTGGAGTTTACCGCATCGGAAGCGTTTTCCGGGAATCTGCGTCTTCCGACATTTTATCTGGGGAAAGCCGCAGGGGGGACAACGGTCTGGATTGCCAATGTCTCTCTGACAGAACTTTCAGACTCCTCTTCGGCAGCAGCCCCTCAAGAGACTCCGCTCTGGACTCCTTCGGGAAAGGTTCCGAAACTCTCCGCCTCCCCTCTTGAGCTCCGGAAATGGAAGTATGCCGATGCCTGGAAAAAACAGGACGGCGCGCGTTCCTGCATCTCACTTTGCAATTTCTGGGAAATTGCGCCGGTTGCCTCCTCAGATGAAGCGGTTCCTGCGGATCCGGAGCGTTGGAAACATTTTCTTGTTCCCGGGCACTGGAAGGGCGGAAACATCTCCAACTTCATTCGGGCAGACGATGGAAGCGCATTGGAGCTCTGGAACGGGAAACGAATCTCGACCGAAGTCCATCATGCCTGGTACCGGCGCCGAATCGACCTGCCGTCCTCCCTTCGCGGGAAAGAGATTTTCCTGCGTCTGGAGCGGATTGACGAAGGCGGAGAAATCCGGTTCAACGGGAAAACGGTCATGACCGGCACCCCTGATCCGGTTCAAAGCGTTCGAGTCAACCTCACCCGTCTGGTCCGGTTCGACCAGGAGAACGAAATCCTGATCCGGGTCGACTCCCCGAGTTCGCCGAACGCCTCCAAAGGAGGGTTGATGGGGGCGGTTTATCTTGAAACGGAACCGGCCCGGTGTATCGGGGAACCGGAAATTCAGACCTGGCCGAGCCGGAAGAAGCTCCGGATCACTTTCCATTCCAGCAGAAAGGTCGCGGACGGAACTCTCCGTCTTACTCTGCGGGACGCCGCAAATGGCGAAGTCGTCTGGAAAACAGAATCCCCCTGGAAGCCCCGTCTGGATCTGAACTATTCTCCCCGCAAGCTCTGGTCTCCGGAAAGTCCGAACCTGTACTACATGGATATGGAATGGAAAGATGCGTCCGGGCGCTTCAGCGACCGCTGTACCCGGCGTTTCGGCTTCCGGGAATTCAAAGTCTCCGGCAACCGATATCTTCTGAACGGGAAACCGATTCTTCTGCGCGCGGATACCGATTACATGAAGATTGTCTGGGCGACGGACTGGCATCTGAATGCGGAACATCTCCGAAAAGAGTTCCGTTTTCTGAAGCAGTTCCATATCAATGCGGTCTATACGCAGGGCAGTCAGCCGTCAGTCATTGCGGATGTGGCCGATGAGGAGGGCATCCTCCTGCTGACCACAGACTCCATTCATTATAAGACAATGGAAAAAGAGAGTGATGAATCTCTGGCGGCCCGGACAAAAAAATTCCTCGAAACAGCCAAAGAAGAGCGGAAATTCTACAATCATCCCTCCCGCATCGCCTGGATCGTCGACATCTGGTTCAACTTCCACAACGGGACAACCAACGGCGAGTATGTCGGCCTCAAATACGGGACAAAGTCTTATCCTGCGTTTGCCGCGGACGGCAGACAGATCACCAAAACCTCTCCGGATCCGAATCTGACTCAGCCCATGCGGATGGCCCGGATGAAACGTCTGAACGCCCGCGCCGCCCTCTTCCGCCAGTATTTCCCCGACATGGAAGCCTTCACGGGCGGATCCGGCGAAGTCAACGGCGTCTATTCGACGCATATCTACCATACCTGGGGCGCTCCGCGCATGGAGCTTCGCGCACTCTTTTCCCGCTATGCGCTCCAGCCGGAACTGCCGATTTTCATCGGGGAACACAATATTCCGTATGCGGGAAGTTATTATCAGCTTGCGCAGCCGTATTCCGTAGGCAACGGCGGGATCTCTCTCTTCATGGAAAATGCCGCACGCGACAGCGGACACAAAGCGTACCGTTTCCCTCCGGTCTATACCCGCCGTCCCCTCCACGGATGGGGCAAGCTGAGTCTTCAGGACGGGATTCACGACAAGGATCCATGGAACGCCTACTCCCTCTATTCCCCGCTCTACCTGGACACACTGATCCGCAATCTCAACGCGATGATTCCCGCCTGGCGGGCCTGCCACGTGAACGGCTTCGGCATGTTCGGCTATCTCTACTGCAACTTCCTTCAGGCGGGACACAGAATCCCCCGCAATGCTCGGATCCAGGGAGATATTTCCGCTCCGACATTCAAACCTGAAGTGTTTACCGGCGGAAAAGCTCCTCTTGGATTCGAACCGTTCGGCAACAATCTGGACATCCGGCCGACCCTCGCGGCCACACCGTTCCGGAACGCCATGGCGGACACCATCTGCGCATTCTTTTCCGAAACGGGAGATTTCCTGGAGGAGAATCATGCTTTCTTCTCCGGGGAACGTCTGGCGCAGACGCTTCTTCTGATGAACGATTCCGAAACGGAGAAAAATTATCTTCTGACTCTTTCCCTGACCTCTGTCGACGGACGAAAAGTGTTCGAAACCAGACAGAACGTCCGGGTCGGAGCCTACGAACATCGGAAAATACCCGTTCATGTCAATCTGCCGGAGACCGCTGTCCGGAGCGAATGGCTCCTGAAAGCGATCCTCACACCCGAACAGGGAAAAGAGATTCTTCAGGCGACAAAAGCTCTGGAAGTGTTTCCGACTGCAACACCACCCAGGCTCAACCGGAAAGTGTATGTCTTTGATCCGGAAGGCGTGCTTCTTGCGGCGCTCCGCCGTCTGAAAATTCCCGTTGTCGAACTGCGCGATCTGCGCACAGTTCCCCTCGACGGCACCGTCGTAATCGGACGGCGGGCCTTTGCGAAATCCACCGATGTTCCGGACCTTTGCAAAGCTGCGGAACAGGGAGCCTGCGTACTCGTTCTGGAACAGGAACAGAGCAGTTCCGCCGAACTGATGAAGGTCCGTTCCCGGGAAGCATTTCTCAATGCACCGGCGCACCCGGTTCTGCAGGGGTTCAAGGATGTCGATTTCTCCAACTGGAACGGAAGTTTCGGAATTGTCACCCCCTATCAGGTGGGTTCCGTGGGGAAACAGTGGTCCGATTTCGGCAATCGGAATCTGGTGGCGGGCTATGTGTTCCGCCGTCCGCAGCATGGAAACTTCCGAAGTCTGCTGGTTTCCGGGTTTGACCTTTTCCAGACTCCGCTTCTGGAGTATACATCCCGGGGACGCTATCTGGCTTCGACTCTCGAAATCACGGATCGGCTTCTGAAGTTGCCCGTGCCCACGCATCTGCTGCTCCGCATGATTTCCTATCTGGATTCCTGCGGGAAGCGGAATGATAAAACACTCTTTTTCGGCAGTTCGCAGAGCGAAAAATTCCTGAAGAAGATGAAAATAAACTTCCAGACCGTCACAAAACTGGATCCTCGGGAACTTGCGGAAGCCCGCTGCCTGATTCTCGCCGATCCCGATTTCAAGGTCTTGAAACAGTTCCGTTTTGAAATGAATGATTTTGTGTACAACGGAGGAATTGTCCTCTATCTCCAGACCGGAAAGACCTTCTACTCCACCGTATTCCCGTTTGCAATGACATGGGGAAAACAGACCATGCGTCAGGCCCTCTGCCGCGACGACGCGGCGGATTCCATCTGGAGAAACGGCTGGGACAACGGGGATCTCTACTGGCATTTCCCTGTGACGCTCCCCTGTTTCACCAATGTTCCTCCGGAGGCGGATCGGACCGATCCTGCAGTTCTGGTGCGTTACCGGTACGGATCCGGTCATTTCGTCTTCTGTTCGGTTCTTCCGGATGCGTTCCGTTCTCTTCAGGCGGATCGGGACACTCCCGGGATGTTCCGCTATGCGGCAACGGGCAAAGCGGTCCGCCTTCTTTCCGCCCTTCTGACTTCGTGCGGAGTGGAGATTCACGAACCGCAGAATGCCTATCTTCCGAAATCCGGACAGACGGATTTTATTCTGAATCTCGCTCCGTATCAATGGAGTTTTTCCACGGACCCGGAAAACAAGGGGTTGAAGGAAAACTGGCACAAGGGCGCACCGGGAAGTGGACAATGGATGCAGGGACTTGTCGCAGACGGAGTGGAGGTCGGGATCGGCGTTCCGTTCGAGAACTTCCTTCAGCGGAGTTATGACGGCTGGGCCTGGTATGTCTTGAAACTGGCTGTTCCGGAGGAACTCCGAAAGGCTGGGAACGTCTATTTCTCAGCGGGAGCCATCGATGATTTCGATGAAGTCTACATCAATGGGAAACGGATCGGAAAAACGGGAAAGGAAACCGCGCATTACTGGGCGGCTCCACGACAGTATATTTTCCCGGCATCGCTGTTGAAAGCCGGAAACAACGTGATTGCAATCCGGGTCTTTGATGAGAAAGGGAATGGAGGCATCGTCAAACTTCCCTTGAGCCTTTCAAACTGTCCGGTTGGATCCGGAGCCCGCACCTGGAAATCTCCGTGGCCGGAAGGACAGCAGCGGGATTATGAATACATCAGCGATCTGATTCGTCAATATTGAATTTCGGATCTTGTCAGGCTCGCTGAAATTTCCAGCGAGCCTGACGTACTGAAAAAGACGG
>DDJH01000204.1:0-5414 GCA_002338895.1 Lentisphaeria bacterium UBA1829
AAGTGCATCAAGTGCGGAGCCTGCAAGGCGGCCTGCAAATTCTCCGCGATAACCGGAATTTAATGGATGAAGGAACTTTGAAAATGACAACAACTGCTGTAAAAACTCTTACCGTCAACGGTGTTCCGGTTGAGATTCAGGGAGAACGCAATCTTCTGGAGGTCATCCGCAAGACCGGAATCGAACTGCCGACGTTCTGCTATCACTCGGATCTGAGTGTGTACGGCGCCTGCCGTCTCTGCCTTGTGGAAGTGGAGAAACGCGGCATCATGGCTGCGTGCTCCACTCCGCCGGAAAACGGAATGGTGGTGCATACCGATACCAAACAGCTGCGGGAGATCCGCAAGATCAATATTGAACTTCTTCTGGCCAATCACAACCGGGAGTGCCCCTCCTGCGTGCGAAGCGCGAGCTGCACGCTGCAGAATCTGGCACGGCGTCTCGGAGTGGAGACCATCCGCTACAAACAGCTGAAAGATCTGGAGCCGATCGACAAGAGTTCTCCGTCGCTGGAGCGCGATCCGAACAAATGCGTGCTCTGCGGCGACTGTGTGAGAATGTGTGCGGAGGTTCAGGGAATCGGCGCCATCGGCTTTGCGTTCCGCGGATCCAAGGCGAAGGTGGTGCCCGCGTTCGACAAGGGACTCAATGAGGTGGAGTGCATCAACTGCGGTCAGTGTGCGGCGGTCTGTCCGACCGGAGCGATTATCCCGCATCAGAACCGCGAGGATGTGTGGAACGCCATTCATGATCCCGATAAGATCGTCGTTGCGCAGGTGGCGCCGGCGGTGCGGTTTGCTCTGGCGGAGTTCTTTGATCAGAGCGCGGGGCAGAACGTCGCCGGGAAACTGGTCTCCGCCCTCCGCAAGATGGGATTCGACTATATTTACGATACGACCTTCGCCGCCGATATGACCATCTGGGAAGAGGCGGAGGAGTTCCTGCGCCGGGTCAAGGCGGGCGGACCGTTCCCGATGTTCACCTCCTGCTGTCCGGGCTGGGTCAAGTATGCGGAGATCAACTTCCCCTCGCTGAGCCGGAATCTTTCGTCCTGCCGTTCTCCGCAGCAGATGTTCGGGTCGGCAATGAAGGAAGCTCTCCCGCAGATGCTGGGAAAGAGCCGCAAGGATATCGTGGTTGTCTCCATCATGCCCTGCACCGCGAAAAAATTCGAGGCTGGTCTCGACAAATTCAAAGTGGATGGAAATCCGGATGTGGACTTCGTTCTGACCACGACGGAAATCGGCCGTATGATCGACTCGTTCGGAATCAAGTTCAATGAACTGGAACCGGATGCGTTCGACATGCCGTTCGGATTCGGAACCGGGGCCGGTGTGATCTTCGGTACTTCCGGCGGTGTGATGGAAGCGGCTCTGCGCTACGCGGTCGGAAAGATCAACGGGGAGATCCCGATGCACGGCCTCGAATTCAAGCAGGTCCGCGGAAGCCAGCGCTTCAAGGAGACCACGGTGAAGGCCGGCGATCTCGAACTGAAAATCGCGGTCGTCAATACGCTTGGCGCGGCACGCGAAATCGCAAAAGAGGCGGCGGAGGGCAAATCGCCGTATCACTTCGTCGAAGTGATGGCATGCCCCGGCGGATGCGTCTGCGGAGGCGGCCAGCCCCTCCAGAACGACCGCGTCAAACGCTCGCTCCGTATGGAGGCCACCTACAAGTGCGACAAGAACATGCAGTTCAAGAACTCTCTGGAAAACCACATGCTTGCCGACTGCTATCAGAAATACCTCGGCGGTCATCCGAATTCAGAAAAAGCGCATCATCTGCTTCATACCGTGTATGAAAACCGCAATGGTGTGTTCGATGCCATTGAGGTGGTGGAAGCCGGAAAGGCATCCCGGAAGGTCGCGGTCTCGGTGTGCGTGACGCCCGGAACCGATGAGGCGGTCAGCGCAAAGGCTCTGGCGGAAATCCTCGATTTCGCAGAGAAAAAGGGGATCGCGGACAAGCTGGTGATCGAAACGGCGTTCTCTCCCTCCTCCACGCGCAGAAAAGCGGGTGAGGTGATGGTCGGCGGCCGCTTCTTCCAGACCTCCGAGCTCGAAAACGCGAAGAAGGAGATGCTTCAGGCCACCGCGGAATAATCCCGCTTGCCGGACCGGAGACGATTGGTTTCTTCGGTCCGGATCCTGAAAAAACAGAAAATCTTCTGAAAAGATCTTGCTTTTTTCAAAAAGCGTGATATCTTATCAACAAGACCGTAGCAGGCACACTATGAATTCCCCCCCCTCACATGTGTTGCCTCTGCGGTCTTGTTTTTTCTATCGCTGAAAATGAGCGAACGCCGATGCGTCCGCTCAAGAGCGGCAGGGGGACATGCAGGCAAAATAGACTTTCAGACAGTCCACTGCAGCCTTGACGTTATGGACTCGGATGATTGAATAACCTTTTGCGGCGGAAGCAATTGTGACTCCGCATGTCGCATAGTCGCGCCGGGAGGGCTCCTTCTCTCCGGTTATCTGCCCGAGGAACGATTTCCTGGATGGTCCGGAGAGCAGGGGATAGCCCAGTGCAAGCAGTTTTTCCGAGTTCCGGATCAGTTCGATGGACTGTTCCGCCGTTTTCGCAAATCCGATTCCGGGATCCAGAATGATGGAGTGTTTCTCCACTCCGGCGGAAAGAAGACGATCGACCATTTCGGTGAGTTCCCGCACAATACCTTCCATCAATCCGCCCGGATAGGTCAGATATTCCGGTTTCTGCATCCGGTCCGGCGTGGCGCGGGAGTGCATGATGACTGCTCCGGCCCCGGTGCGGGCAACAACTCCGGCCAGAGCCGGATCGAAAAGAAAGCCGCTGACATCGTTGATCAGATCGGCCCCGAGTTTCAGCGCTTCTTCCGCCACGGCGGCCTTCCGCGTATCGATGCTGATGAAGACGGAATCGGAGATCTCCCGGACCGCCCGCACCGCAGGAAGAACTCTTTTCAGCTCTTCTTCGACTGGAACTTCCGATGCGCCGGGACGGGTGGATTCTCCGCCGATGTCGATGATTTCCGCTCCTTCGTCGATCAGCTGCCGGATCCGCCCGGAGAGCGGACGAACGGAACCTCCGTCGCTGAACGAATCGGGGGTTACATTGAGGATTCCCATGATCTTCGGAAAAGGACCGAGAGGGAAGGGGCGTCCGCGAAATATCAGTTCCTTCATCCTGTTCTCCCGTTTGACAAAGAGAGCCGGACATCATCCGGCTCCCTTCTTTGCATAATACCTGTTTTATCATCTCCCCCGGGAATTCTCATTGCGGGGGAGAAGCGCTGCTGCGGCTTCCTCAGGATTCCTGTTCCGGTTCAGGGGAAGTTCCCTCTTCCGCAGGGGTGGAGTGATCCCCGGACTCTTCCGGAGAGTTCTCTTCTGCGGAATTTTCCGCAGTGGACGTCTGTTCCGTCTCTGCCGAGGTTTCCGCTTCCGGATTTTCCGGTTTTTTCTGACCTTCGATTTCGATCAGGCGGACAACGCCGGTGATCCGGTCGCCCTTG
This sequence comes from Lentisphaeria bacterium UBA1829, assembly GCA_002338895.1. Lineage (GTDB taxonomy): Bacteria > Verrucomicrobiota > Lentisphaeria > Victivallales > UBA1829 > UBA1829. The sequence goes on from DDJH01000204.1 coordinate 3,497, forward strand.
CGCAGTTCCATGATCTTGACGCCCTTGGAGGCGCGGCCGACGATGCGGATCTCATCCACGGAGATTCGGACAACCTGTCCGCGCTCGGTCGTGATAATCAGTTCATCGCCCTGCTGAACCTGGACGGCCGCCACAACCTCTTCTCCGTCACGGAGATTGAGATTTTTGACTCCTTTGGCGCCGCGCCGGGTCAGTCGGTAATCCTCCACATAGCTTCGTTTGCCCATGCCGCCGGAGGTGACAATCAGAATCTGCGGTTTGCCGGTATCTTCCAGTGCCGTGTCATCCGCATCGGTGCCGGCATCGGCATCCTGGGTCTCGTCGATTTCGTCGATCTCCTCGTTTTCGGTGTTTTCGAGTTCATCGGCGTCTTCGGGGAGTGCGGCATCGTCCGGCAGTTCGGAAGAGAGTGTTCCGTCTCCGGGTACCACCTCCATGCTGACGATCCGGTCTCCTTCAATCTTGAATTTGATTCCGGTCACTCCGCGCGCCGTTCTGCCCATTGCGCGCACGTCGCTGCTCTTGAAGCGGCAGGCCATGCCTTTCGCCGTCGAGAGAATGATCTCGTCCGTGGGCTCGACGAGCTCGGCTCCGACCAGGTCGTCCCCTTCCTCGATCGTCAGCGCACGGATTCCGATCTTGCGCAGGTGGCGGAACTGGCTCAGCGGTGTCTTTTTGATGACGCCGCAGCGGGTCGCCATGGCGATGCACAGTTCCTCGTTCTCCTCAAACATTCTCTTCTTGACCGTGAGCATCGTGCGGATCTGCTCCTCCGGCTCCAGTTTGATCAGATTGACGATCGCCTTGCCCTTGCCGGTTCTCGCTCCTTCCGGAATCTCATAGACATTCAGCCAGTGCATGACGCCGCGGTTCGTGAAGAACAGGATGATGTCGTGACTGTCCGCATTGAACAGATGCTCCACATGATCCTCTTCCTTGGTCTCCATGCCGATGATCCCGACTCCGCCGCGGTGCTGCGTCTGATACGTATCCGCCGGCACCCGCTTGATATAGCCGGTGCTCGATACGGTGATCACGCAGGAGTGGCGCGGAATCAGATCCGCCACGTCAATATCTCCTTCATCGAAGGTGATCTCTGTCCGGCGGGGATCCGCGTATTTGTCCTTGACCTCTTTGAGCTCCTGCTTGATCACGCCGATGCGCAGCTCGCGGGAGGCCAGAAGGCTCCGGAGGTATTCCGCCAGTTTCGTCTTTTCATTGAATTCGTTTTCCAGATCCTCGATCGCCAGGCCGGTCAGCTGGTACAGACGCATGTTCAAAATTTCCGTCACCTGAATCTTGGTGAAGCCGTATTTGGCGACCAGTGCGTCCTGCGCCTCCTGACGGGTCCGGGAGTTCCGGATGATGCGGACCACGTCGTCCAGATTGCGGACCGCAAGAAGCAGACCTTCCAGAATGTGGAGCCGCGCTTCCACCTTGGCCAGTTCAAAACGGGTCCGGCGGGTCACCACCTCCAGCCGATGGTCGATATAGCGCTGAAGAATCTGGATCAGATTCAAGGTCCGCGGACGGTTCATATCCACAACCAGCATGTTGCAGCCGATCGCGTCCTCCATCTGCGTGTGCGCATAGAGCTGATTCAGAACCACGGAGGCCATCGCGCCGCGTTTGACGTCGATGACAATCCGGATTCCGGTCTTGTGGCTGGTNNCTCGTCCCGCAGTCCGGAAATACCGGTGATCTTCTTGTCCCGGACAAGGTCGGCGATCCGTTTGACCAGCATCTCCTTGTTGACCGCGTAGGGAATCTCGGTGACGAGAATCTGTTCCCCGCCGGTTTTGGTCTCCAGAATTTCGGCTTTCGCGCGGACCTTGATTACTCCGTGACCGGTCGTATAGAGGCTCCGGATCGGATCAATTCCGTGGATGATGCCGGCGGTCGGAAAGTCCGGCCCCGG
>DDJH01000204.1:5433-13368 GCA_002338895.1 Lentisphaeria bacterium UBA1829
CAGGTTGTGCGGCGGAATGTTGGTCGCCATTCCCACGCCGATTCCGGTGCTGCCGTTGACCAGAAGATTCGGAAATTTCGCCGGCAGAACTTCCGGTTCCCGTTCGCTTTCGTCGAAGTTCGGGATCATGTTGACCGTGTCTTTGTCCAGATCGGCCAGGAGCTCTTCGGCCAGACGCTCCATCCGGCACTCCGTGTATCGCGAGGCCGCCGCAGGGTCGCCGTCGATGGTTCCGAAGTTTCCCTGTCCTTCGATCAGCGGCGCCCGCATGGAGAACGGCTGGGCAAGACGCACCAGCGCATCGTACACCGCGGCATCTCCGTGCGGATGGTATTTTCCCATCACTTCGCCGACGACGCGCGCCGATTTCACCGTCGCATGGCCTTTTGTCAGCCCCAGCTGTTTCATGCCGTAAAGAATCCGGCGGTTCACCGGCTTGAGTCCGTCCCGGACATCCGGAATCGCCCGGCCGACGTTCACGCTCAGCGAGTACTGCAAATACGCCGTATGCATGATATCTTCAATATGGACCGGATAGTCCTTCATCGGAACACTGCTGATCTCTGTCTCTGTTGCATCGCTCATAATTGAAAATCCCCGTTGTTAGTCCAAGTACTATACACCCGCGATCCGTTTTCCGCAACCGTTTCCCCCGAGAAAAACACGCTTATTTTTCGATCTTCTCCCCGTAGGGGAGAGTTGGAGAAAAAACGCCCTCTCCCGTCCCCTCCGTTCTCTTCTCCGGAGATCACGGGGTCGGACGAAGATAAAGAAATTTCGCTCCCCCGAAATTGCGGATCGTTTCCAGTTTCCATGTCGATGGCGGCTGCTGGAGTCCTCCCCGCTCCGCCGCCGCTTCCCAGATCAGAAGCGCCTTTGCGCTCCATGCGGTGAAATCGGAATCGTTCAGCAGTCTGTTCAACAGTTCCGCCGATTCCGCATAAGGCGGGTCCGCAACAATCAGATCGGGCTGCGCATGGAGGACAAGACGTTTCACACAGTTCGGCAGCTCGCCCGACAGAAGTTCCAGCCGGAACGCATCGGAAATCGCTTCCGCCTTTGCACAGTTTGCCCGGATCGCATTGCACGAACTCCGGGCCGAATCCACAAACAGAACCGAGGACGCCCCCCGGCTGGCCGCTTCCAGACCCAGCGCCCCCGTGCCCGCAAACAGATCCGCCACACACATTCCGTCCAGCGGACCAAGACTTGCGAAGAGCGCTTCCCGGGCGCGGACCGCTGTCGGCCGGGCAACTGTCCCGGCCGGAACCCGAAGCTGCATTCCCCGCAGAATTCCGGAAACGATTTCCATATCAGAACGTCATTCCCATTCGATCGTTCCAGGCGGCTTCGAGGTAATGTCGTACACCACGCGGTTGACTCCGTTCACCTCGTTGATGATCCGTGTCGAGATCCGTTCCATCAGTTCGTAGGGAAGGCGCACCCAGTCCGCGGTCATGCCGTCGCAGCTTTCCACTGCGCGCACCGCAATGACGTTGTCGTACGTCCGTTCGTCGCCCATCACGCCGACCGTCTTCACCGGAATGAAGACCGCGAATGCCTGCCAGATCGTATAGTAGAGCCCGGCCTTTTTCATCTCGTCGACAATAATGACATCCGCCTCCCGGAGCGTATCCAGATCCTTCTGGTTGACCGATCCGATCATCCGGACCGCAAGTCCGGGTCCCGGGAACGGCTGGCGATAGATCATCTCATCCGGCAGCCCCAGCTTCTTTCCCACCTCGCGCACCTCGTCTTTGAACAGGCGGCTCAGCGGTTCCAGAAGTTTCAGATTCATCTTCTCCGGGAGTCCTCCCACATTGTGGTGACTCTTGATCATCGCACTCGGATTCCCGTCGATCGGCACGCTTTCGATCACGTCCGGATAGGTCGTCCCCTGCGCGAGAAAGCGGACATCCGGAATCTTCTTCGCCGCGTCCTCAAACACGCTGACGAATTCATGTCCGATGATTTTCCGTTTCTTCTCCGGTTCCGTCACGCCGGCAAGTTTATCCAGGAACCGGCGGGTCGCATCAATATAGACCAGGTGCATTTTGAACGATCCGGCGAACAGATCCTGAACCCGTTCCGCCTCGTTCTTCCGGAGCAGCCCGTTGTTGACGAAAATACAGGTCAGCTTCTCTCCGATCGCCTTGTGGATCAGGGCCGCCGCAACCGACGAATCCACTCCTCCGCTGAGTCCGAGAATCACGCGCTGATCTTTTGTGATCTCCCGGATCTCCCGCACGCTCCGTTCGATAAACGACTCCATCGTCCACGATCCGGAGCACCCGCAGATCCGGAGGGCGAAATTGCGGATAATCTCCGTTCCCCGATGCGTGTGGACCACTTCCGGATGAAACTGAATGCCGTAGATCTTTTTTCCGACATGGCGGACCGCCGCATATTCGGTATTTTCCGTTTTCGCCGTTGCAACAAAGCCTTCCGGAAGTTTTGTGACCTTGTCCCCATGGGACATCCAGACCTGAAGCGGCGACGGGAGTCCGTCCAGAAGCGGAGACTCCTGCGTAATCTCAATTTCCGCCTTTCCATACTCTCTGGCCTGCCCGCGGGAGACCGTCCCCCCGAGAGTCGCCACCGTGAGCTGGAGCCCGTAACAGATCCCGAGAATCGGAATTCCGAGGTTGAAAATCTCCGGATCGCATTTCGGCGCATTCGCCTGATAGACGCTGGCCGGTCCTCCGCTCAGGATGATTCCCATCGGCGCTTCCGCCCGGATCTCTTCCACCGGTGTGTTGTAGGGGATGATCCGGCTGTATACCTTGCATTCGCGGATCCGTCTCGCGATCAGCTGGCTGTACTGCGAGCCGAAATCCAGAACAAGGATTGTTTCATTCGTTGCCATCGATTCTGCTTTCCCATTGAAAAAATAAGATGTTTAATAGGAGGAATATACCACATTTTTCCGGAATTGCAAAATATTTTCACCTTTCTTCTTGATTATTTTTCTTTTGGCGGTATTGTTCTCTGACTGTCAAAACACGGAAAGCGGGGCATGCATTCGATACGGGGAAAAATTCTGGCCATAGTCATTTCGTTCCTGCTGATTCTGTGTCTTGCCTTCAGCGTCTACTCTCTGATTACGACCGCCAATTACAAACGTCTCCGGGTGGAGGCCCTGGTCTCCCGCGTCCAGTTCGAGAGCGAGAGGCTCAACCGTTCCATTTCCGTGATGGAGCAGGAGGCCGTCGGGCTCGCAAACGCCGGCCGCGCCTACTATTCCTATGCCAGACACAATGATTCCCATGGAAAAAAGATCCTGCTGGAGCTGATGCCGAATTTCGTCCTCGCGGCGGGCGGAGGAATCTGGTATGAACCCTTCGCATTCAATCCCCGCAGGAGGCATGTGAGCTTTTATGTGCACTATACGCCGGAACGGAAGCTGGTTTATGAGCCGTCGATGAACTCGGCGTCGTATGACTATCCCAATCAGATCTGGTATCGGCTGGGGAAAAATTCCGCGCTGCGGCGGTATCAGCTCCAGTGGTCGCCGCCGTATTATGATTCCGAGGCGGCAAAGGCGCTGATGATCACGGTCTCGGCTCCGATTTACAGCGAAAACAATGTGTTCGTCGGCTTGGCGACGCTCGACTGGAGGGTGCAGAATGTGATCAATGAACTGACGAAGATCCGTCCGACTCCCCACTCCTTCGTGCTGCTCTGCGATCCGGCGTACAACTGCGTGCTGGCCAACACGTTCTCTCCGGAAAAAAAGGAGAGCATGACCGGGCGTCCGCTCGATTCGATTCCGTGGTACTCCAGTATTTCCCAGGCGTCCAAGATGGAGGTGCTGGTGCAGCACTTCCGCATCAACGGGGCAAAGTTCTATGCATTCTCCCGCCGGCTCAACAACGGGATGCTGCTTTCGGTGCAGGTGCCGGCCGGGGAGATCTTCTCGCTGATCGAGCTGAGCAACCGGATTTTCATCACGCTGTTCGTGCTGTTCTCGCTGATGATGCTCTATGGAGCGTACTATATGGTGTCCCGGTTCGTGAACGCCCCGATCAAAAAGCTGATCCGGGAGGTGGTCCGGCTCGGACAGGGAAATCTGGACGTGAAGGTCTCCGAGGGAAGACAGGATGAGATCGGACTCCTGGCAAAAACCTTCAACAAGATGGCCGACAATCTCAAGGAGTACGTCGAACGCTATACCCGCGAGACCGCAGAACGGGAACGCATCAGCAGTGAACTGGAACTGGCTTCCCAGATTCAGCACAACATTCTTCCCTGCGTGTTTCCGCCGTTCCCCGAACTGCTGGATTCGTTCGATTTGTTTGCGGAGACCCATTCGGCAAAGGAGGTCGGCGGGGATTTCTATGATTTCTTCCGCATCGGGAGCGACAAGGTGGCGTTCCTGATCGCCGATGTCTCCGGAAAAGGCATTCCGGCGGCGCTGTTCATGATGCGGGCGCGGACCATCCTGAAAAATTATGCGCTGAGCGGCTACTCCCCCGAGGAGATCATGACCCGTTCCAACGACCGTCTCTGCGAACATAACGACGCCTGCATGTTCGTGACACTCTTTTTCGCCGTCTACAATCTGAAGACTGGCACTCTGGAATATGTGAACGGCGGGCACAATCCGCCGTTTATCCGGCGGAACCGCGGACAATACGACTATCTCCCGGTCGATCCGGGGTCTGCTCTGGGGATCCTGCCGGGGAAGACCTATCGGACGCAGACCATCCGCCTCTCCCGCAGCGACCGGATCTTCTGCTATACCGACGGCGTGACCGAGGCGGTGAACGGAAAACATGAACTCTTCGGCGAAAAACGTCTGCTGGAGACCCTCAATTCCGCGGATTTCGTTCTGAAACCCCTGAACGACAAGCTGCGCGTCATGATGAGCCGTCTGGAGGCGTTTACCGAAGGCGTTCCCCAGTCCGATGACATTACCATGCTGATTTTTGAAGCCCGAATCCTCTAGCGCCGTTTCGGCGGCCGGAGCTGTTTGAACACCAGGAAGTGTGAGGTTGCATAATGATTCCTTATCCGCATTTTATGGAGTGGAAGCCGGGTCGCCGTTCCTCCGTTGTCCGCCGGGAGCGGGTCGCGATGGAACGTCCCGATGAATACGAGATCCGCATGACGGAAGACGAAACGCTGCTGCGAAGCGCGACGGACGCCGGATTCTTCTATGCGGAAAAAACGTTGAAGGAGCTGCCTCCCGGACAGATCGGCATCGTCCGCGACTGGGCCGATGTGCCGCTCCGCATCGCCATGATCGACCTGAAGCGGATCAGCTGGAATTTCGACTATCTTCTGAGTCTGTTTCCCCTGCTGGCCGATCTGCGGATCAACGCCTGTCTGATGGAGTACGAGGACAAATTCCCGTACCGCTTTTCCGACCGTATCGCCGTTCCGGGCGCCTTCACTGCCGATCAGATCCGCCGGATCACGCAGACCGCCCGGGAGAACCATGTGGAGCTCATTCCGCTTGTGCAGTGCTTCAGTCACTGGGAGTACATTCTGCGCCACGGGGAGTTCGCGGATCTGCGCGAGAGCGATGCGGATGTCTCGCAGGGGTGCCCGCTGAATCCGCGGACCTTTGAACTGTTCCGTTCGATGCTGAAGGAGATTCTCGAGGCGCATCCGGAGTGCCGGTATGTGCATATCGGCGCGGACGAGGCCCGGCTGCTCGGACATTGTCCGGCCTGCGCGGCCAAGGTGCGGGAATCCGGTGTGGAGCGATTGTACGGAGACTATCTCGAAGCGGCGATCGACGAGGTCAATTCCTATGGAAAGACTCCTCTGTTCTGGGCCGATTTCTTCTGGACGCACGATCGTCCGCTGATCCGGAAAAACTGCATTGCGGTGGACTGGGAATATTCTCCCCGCGCGGTGCGGGCATCCTCCGCAATCGTCGGGATCCGGACTCTGAACTATGGAGAGGAGGCGGAACACTCCCGCTATGCGCCGTATCTGAAGCCGGAGGAGTCGAGCCGGACCGTGTTCGGCTTTCCGCATCTGCTCTGGCTGAAGGATCACTCGTACCGGACATTCGGGGCGGGAAATGTCAATTCGTCCGACAATATGCTGGCGCATGCGGCGGCCGCCGCGGAGGAGCACTCGCCCGCCGTGATGGGAACCTACTGGGCGTCGGGCGACAGTCTGAGCATGCCGATGACCCTCTTCCCGTGGCGGATCTGCGGACTGGCAATGCTCGGAACCGCCGGATGGAACGCCGGGTATGAGCTGCGGAATCATGATTCATTTTATCGCCGTCTTTCCGAAAAGATGGACGGCTCTGCCGAAAACGCGGAAGGGTTTCGTCAGATGGACAATCAGGGGGCGATGATCGCTCCGCTGCGCTACCGGGAAAAACCGGTTGTGCCGGAGAGGGGATACGCCGCGTTCTTCGGGAAGAAGGCGCTGCTGGATTACCGGTTCCAGAATCTGTTCCGGGAGGAGAGGCTGTATCCGGAGACGGCCTATGAGATGCTGTCGATCGGGAAGGTTGCCAACTCCACGCCGGAGTTCCGGATCGGGGAGGAGGAGTGCCGCTTCACGGTCGGACGGATGGATTTCATGCCGCGGGGACGGTTTCTCTGTCTGGGGACGCCGTTCCGTCTGACGGACCGTCTGGCGGTCTACGGCGACTATCCAGGGCAGACGACGCCTGCCGGAATCGTGCTGGAGGTGAAGGAGCGGAAACATCCGGAGTTTCTTTTTGTGATCCAGTCTCTGGTCGGATCCGTGACGCGGGAACGGTCCGTGGGCGCGTGCGTGTTCCATTACAGCGACCGGTCCTCCGCTTCCATTGCGCTCGAAGTGAAAAAAAATCTCGACGACTGGTGGAACATCGAAGACAGCCGTGAACTGCGGATTGCGTTTTCCAATGCGGACTGTTCCGGCACACTTGCCAATCCCCGTCTCGGCCTTCATTGCTGGCAGGTGGAGAATCCGCATCCGGAGAAGGAGCTTTGCTCGCTTGAATTCCGCGTTTCGGACCGCGTGGTGATCGCACTGGCGGCGGCGACCCTTCTTCAGATCCCCGACGGGGCACGTCCGCCGGCGGACGCCGTCGAGGAGCTCCGGACGATGCGGGAGGAGCTCGAACAGCTTTCCGCCGGATTCCGGAAGACCGTTCTCGCCTGCTCCGGACGCGGATCCCTGGAGGAGCTGGAGAACATCGCGTTCGCATCGCAGAAGTGCTTCCTGGATCGAATGGAGAACATGTTTTCCGGGAAATCTTCTCGGAAAATATGAAAGAAATCCACTTTTGCATGTGGAAAACCGCAGAAGTGCAAGAGGAATGAAAGAGGGAGGGTTGCAATCGTCTTGCCGCCGGAGTATGGTATGAAAAAACAGGAGGAGTCTTTTTATGCTGCACTCATTTTCCCGTATTTCGCATCGTTTTCCGCTTCCGCACATTCATCAGGGGACCACGCTGGGGAATGGTTTCCTCGGCATCTCCGCATGGGGGAGCGGAAATATGCTGAATCTTTCCGTCGGATGTTCCTCTCTCTGGGATCACCGGGGGGGGGATGTCCTGGACGGCAAAGCAGAACTATCCGGCGATTCGCGCCGCGCTGGAGGCCGGCGACTGGGCCCGGATGAAGGAGCTGTTCCGGACGGATACGGAATCCGAGCCGGGAATGCCGGAACGGCCCTCGCTGATTCCGCTCGGACGGATCGTCGTCACTCTGGACGGGGAGCTGGNNGCGCGTGGAGCTGAAGCTGGAGGACGGGCTCCTGTCCGTCTCGTTCCGGGATGGCGGAGACGATCTTGAAGTACGCATCTCCATGAAGGAGAAGGGGGTGTTCGCGTTCCGCTCCTCCCGCATTCAGTCGATTCGGGCCGTCCCATCCTACGACCTCGCGCCGGTTCTGAAGGAGATCTCCTTTGCGGAACCGGTCCGCGAAGAAAACGGTTTCATTCAGGCGATGCCGGCCGATCCGTCCTACGCTCTC
>DDJH01000204.1:13379-19970 GCA_002338895.1 Lentisphaeria bacterium UBA1829
CCCGGCGCGAAGATGGCGTGTTCTGTCTCTTCCGCCGCGGAGAAGCCGTCGCCGCGGAGCCGCTGCCCGGCTGGACGGCTCTGGAACAGGAGAACCGGGAATACTGGAAGAGCTTCTGGGAACGGATACCCTCTCTCCGCTGCGGCAATGCGGTGGTGGAGGAGAGCTACTATCTGGGACTTTTCCGCTTCCAGTCGATGACCGCGCCCGACGGGGTGCCCGCCGGTTTGCAGGGGCCCTGGATCGAGGATCATAAACTGCCGCCCTGGTCCGGCGACTATCATTTCAACATCAATGTGCAGATGTGCTACTGGCCCGCGTACCGGGCGGGGCTGTTCGAGAATCTCAAACCGGTGTTCCGGCTGATCCGGTCCTGGCTGCCGGTGCTGCGGCAGAATGCAAAGTACTTTGTCGGGATCGACAACGGGTATATGATGCCGCATGCGGTGGATGACCGCTGCGTCTGCATGGGCTCCTTCTGGTCCGGAACGATCGACCACGCCTGCTCCGCATGGATGGCTCAGATGATGTGCGAGTATTACGACTATACCGGGGACCGGGAGTTCCTGCGCGATTTCGCATTCGATTTCATGTCCGGCGTCATGAACGTCTATCTCGCGATGCTGGAAGAGCACGACGGCGTTCTGACTCTTCCGGTCAGCGTTTCCCCGGAATACCGCGGGGCGGAGATGAACGCATGGGGCGCCGATCCCAGTTTTCAGCTTGCCGCCATCCACCGTCTTGCCGCCGATCTGATCCGCGTTGCAGGTCTGCTCGGAGAAAAGGTTGATCCGGCGTGGGTGAACGTGCGGGAAAAACTCCCGAAGGCCACGCTGATCGAGGAAAGAGGCGAACCGCAGATCGCACTGTGGAAAGGTGTGCCGCTGGAGGAGAGTCATCGACATCATTCGCATCTGGCGGGAATCTGTCCGTTTGCGACGATCCGTCCGGATGATCCGCAGTGGGAACGTGTGATTCGGAACTCCATCGGACACTGGGTCAAGATGGGAATGGGATGCTGGACCGGATGGAGCATGCCGTGGGCCGCCATGCTCCACAACCGCGTCGGAGAGACCGATATGGCCGAACTGACCATTGAACTCTGGCATCGCGTGTTTGTCAACCGGGGCGGCGGAACGCTGCACAATCCGGCTGTGCCGGGGCTCTCCTGTTTTTCCGTCAACACGGAGCTGATGCAGATGGATGCCGGAATGGGAATCGTGGCGGCGGTGCAGGATCTTTTCGTCTATGCGCTGGATGGGGAACTCTATCTGATGAACGGGTGTCCCGAGCACTGGGAAAATGTGGAAATGAAGGGCATCCGCTGCCCCGGCGGACTGACCGCCGATCTTTCCCGGAGCGAGAAGGAGGGAATCCGGATTCGTCTGACGGCCGTCCGTCCGGTCCGCACGCTGGTTCATCTTCCCTCGCTCTCCCATTCCTGGAGCCGGGACGGCGTTCCCTTCTCCGGGAACGTCACCCCTGTGGAGCTTTCAGACGGAGAGAGCGTGGAGTTCCACTCCTGCTGAATCGGACTTCCTCCGCGCCGCCGGACCGGCGCGGTTTCCTTACTGCAGAACCGCACTCCCGTACAGAGAGGGATCTTTCCCATAGGCGATTCCGCTGAACCATTCGACCCAGTGACGTCCTGCCGGATCGCGGTCGTTGACAAGGATGCTGATGCCCAGTTCCATGCCTTTGGAGGGTTTGATGTTCAGAGTCTTCCACGGAATCGCAAAGCGATAGACGATTTCGCCGTTGCGGAAGGCGTTCTCGCTCCGGATGCCGGGGACGGGTTTGTGGAGCGGCATGTTGTTGAGATTCATGCTGGCCCAGACCCAGGAGTTCGGACGGGCGGAAGAGGCGCTGACGCCGAATTCCGCATAGGCGGTCTCCTGAATGCCGTCGTTGTTCGGGCGGATCATATCCTTCTGCGGGACGCGGATGCCGATCTGCAGAGAATCGCCGTTCCAGAGCGAGGAGGCGGAGGAGGAGGGGAGAAAATCCCGGTCGCGGACATCGACGGCAAAATAGAGATTGGTTTTGTCGTACGCCAGACGGATCGTTCCGGCGGGACGGTCGAACTGTCCCTTGAGTCCGTGCGCGCTCGGGGTTCCGTTTTCGATCGCATACCAGCCGGATGCGGGCCAGAGGGAGGGATCGGCCGCCAGCGCGTTCTGCCGGAACGGAATCCGGATCGGAACAAGGTCCTGCGGAAGATTCTGGGTCCAGCGGAATCCGTCGGATGCGGTGAAGTGCGCGGTGTAGCGGTTCTTTTTCCCGGTCCGGGTGTTCAGGAGAGTCGCTTCCGCCGTCCGTCCGGCTGTGACGCGGGAGAGGGAGACTACCTGATCGTTTTCCTGAATTTCCAGAACGTAGGAGGAGCCGTTCCCGTTTTTCCGGTTTTCCGTGACATGGAAGCGGATCCGGGGATCGTTCCCGTCCGGGAGAGCGGAGAGCTTTGTCAGTTCCGCGGGCGGTTTCACGGTCAGGGTTTTCTGCCAGATGTAGCGGCTGGGGNNTTCTCTTCCAGACGGAAGAAGATCTCGTGTTCGCCGGGGGCCGTGCGGTCGGCGACGCCGAAGGTCGCTTTCCACTTTTTTCCGCTACCGGTGACCCGGTTGACGGTCAGAGGAAGATCGGTCTGCATGGAAAGACGCATCGCGGAAGAGGCGAGGGAGTCCGGAAGGCGGATTGAAACCGTCTGCTCGCCGCCGGAGACAACCGAGAGATTTTCCGGAGAGAAGACCGCATTGAACCGGTCGCTTGTGAAATCTTCCAGTTTCCCGCCGAGGATGTAGACTATCGGACTNNCCGAGGATGTAGACCGGCGCCTCCGTCAGACGGAGCTTGAGGACGCCGTCTTCCAGTTTCCGTTTTTCGGTTTTTCCGCAGACCTCCGTGACGGTCGCTTCCGGCGTGTTCATCACCAGACGGAAATCCACCTCTTCTGGGAGCAGCGAATAGGCGATCAGCATCGGGGTTCCGTTCCGGTTGAACAGCCAGACCCGGAGTTTGCGTCCGATGTTCAGCTCCCGCACGAGTTCCGCGTTGTAGGTCATCCGGGAGACGGTCGCCCAGGCGGCGAACGCCGGTTTCGGTTCCCGCACCGCCGATTTCTTCGGATGGCGGCGGAGAAGTCCGAAGTCCAGTTCCCGCCGGCTGGTCGCATCGTTCCAGAGTCCGATATGCCAGACGCACGCCTTCAGTTCCGGAATCGTCCGGTTCAGAATCACCACCCGCGCAAGATACGCGGCCTGCTGCAGTTCCGTGATCTCGCCGCCCGGTTTCGTGGAGTAGCCGATTTCGCTGATGTACATCGGAACCGGGTGTCCCGCGATCGTCCGGAGCTCCTTCTGAAGACGGGTCAGGGTCTCGGCATATCCGGAGGAGTCGGGGTTCTGCGCGCCCGGGATGTAGGGGTGGAGCATGATCGCGTCGATGTAGCGGTCGATGCCGTGCTTTTTGTAATATCCGACGTACTGCGCGTACTGGTTGGCGCTCATCGGATTGATGCAGATTCCGGCAATNNAGTCTGCGGACGGCTTCACTCTCCAGTTTGATGATGTCCATGACGTCGTTCATGGTGCCGTGGAAGTTCTCGCCGACCATCGGCTCGTTCTGGGTTTCCCACACATCGACCAGTCCGCGTCGGGAGGCGATTTCCACACCGAGCGCGGCGGAGAGTTTCGCCCGGTCCGCCGCGGGGACGGGAACCATCCGCTTGAACGGATTGAGGATGTTCATGCAGCGGATGATTTTCACCGGTTCGCGTTTTGCAATCTGCTCCGGGGAGGGCGGGGTCGGTTTCGCGTCCTTTTTCTGAAAAACGGTGAAGAAGAGCTGGCGGTCCCATTTGGCTCCGCCCAGTTCACGGAGACGGGGGGTGAGTCCGCCCCAGACGCCGAAGGCGGGATTCGGCGTAGCATAATAATCGCGCGGGAGAGGGGTTGTGATCAGAAGCGAGGTCTCCCGTCTGGCGATGGAGCGGCCGTTGCGGAGAAGTTCCGCCGAGAGTTTGTAGTAGTCCGGTCCGGGAAAGCGGAGAGTCAGAGCTGTTTCGCCGACTTTTCCCTTCCGCTCCAGGACCAGACGTCCGAAGGCGTCCGTTGCGGTCACATGCAGAGAAGCGTCTCTGCGGTCCGTTGTGATGCGGACTTCCGGATTCCTGTCATAAATTTGCACCGGATCCGGGAAAAAAAAAGGCGATCGGCTGCTGGAGTGCCGTTTTTTCTCCGGAGGTGGATGACTTCGATGCGGAGGGGACGGCGTTCAATTTCAGATTGTCGATCCAGATTTTCCCTTTCGCCGTGCCTTTGGTGTTGATGTAGAACATCAGACGGCGGATCTCCTTGCCCATCGCCTTGGGGGGAATCGGGCCGATTGTGTATTGGAGAGTCTGCCAGGTGTTTTTGAGTGCGGCAGGTTTGGAGAGCGCGGGGGTCTGCTTCCGGTCGGAATAGAAACAGATCGGTTTCTGTCCCTGGAGCATGACGGCGAGAGTCAGGGAAGGGGGATTCGCGGGTGAATCGGTTTTCGCGTCGAAACTCAGCTGGTAGACGGTGTCCGGCTGATAGAGTGTGTTGAACACGACGCTGACGGTTTTCCCTTCCGGCGGCGTGATTGCAAGACATTTGGTTCCTGCGCTGGATTCCGCGCTGTCGATCCGTGCCGCGGAGGGATTGTTGATCCAGTAGCCGCCCGTCCCGGATTCAAACGAGGGATTGGTGAGTTTCAGCTCTTCCGCCGAAAGAAGTGCGGCGAAAAGAAGCAGTCCGGATGTGCTCAGAATTCTGTTCATCGGAAGATTCCTTTGCTCTTTTTTATTTTTTATTTAAGGTAAAGATCGTCGATATAGACCTGTTCAAAATAAGGATAGGTGTAGACGCGGTTTTTCGCGACCCGCTCCTGGACTGCTCTTGCGCTTCCGTCGAGAAACCAGAGCTGTCCGGTTCCGGTATGGCGGAGGGAGAAATAGATGTTGGAACCGTTGAACCAGGCGAGAGCAAAACTCTGACGCAGCTGGCCCCAGCCGATGGTTCCGAGACTGTCGCCGAAGTACCAGCAGAGTGAAGGCTGGCGCGCTTTCGTGTGTTTGAAAATGTTGACGGATTCCATTTTCGAACCGTCGCGAATATCGCGGGAGAAGTTGTTGCACATGCCGTAGCTGACGTCGCTGCCCCGGGAGTAGGCTTTGGCGTAGCGCCCGCCCGGACAGGTGTAGACTTTTTCGTTCGTAATGTATTTCCCGTCGGAGAAGAGCATGTTCCAGTAGGTCAGTCCGGTAGATGTGTTCCCTGTCCGTGCCGCGCAGATCCAGCCGTCCTGATCGTTCGCATAGGAGATCGCGGCCACGCCGATCTGTTTCAGATTCGCCAGGCAGTTCGCCGACAGCGATTTCTGCTTCGCCTTCTGAAGTGCCGGAAGAAGAAGACTGGCCAGAATCGCAATGATCGCAATTACGATGAGAAGTTCTACAAGAGTAAAACACTTCTTTCTTTTCATTCTATATACCCTTTTTCTTAATGTTTCCGTATGGAATCCCGCAGAATGAGTTCTGTCGGGAGAAGGATGTTTTTCCGGTCGCCTTTCTCCTTTCCGCTGATTCGGTTGAGGAGAAGCTCCGCGGCGATCTGACCGATCCGACCGGGAAACTGATCGACCGTCGTCAGACGCGGCCGGACGCGGCTCGTCAGCGGAAGATTCCCGAATCCGATGATCCCGAGCTCTTCCGGAACCCGGATCCCGAGATCAAACGCCGCGTTCAGAACATCGTTGGCCACATAGTCGTTGAAGCAGAGGAGAACATCCGGCCGGTTCCGCCGGTCGGAAAGAATCGTCCTGGCCGCGTCGTACGCCTCGTTCCAGCAGTCGGAAAGATCCAGGCAGGAGCGCGCATTGACCGGAAGATTGNNCCCGCCTCTCCCGTCCGTTCTCGTTCCGGCTGAAGGAGACAATGCCGATGTTCCGGTATCCGCTTTCTTTCAAGTACTTGATAATTTTGGGAAAAACAGAGCGGTTGTCCGCCCCCACATGATCAAAGTTGTTGCCCGGAAGCTCCTCGTCGATCAGAACAACCGGATTGTGAAAGCGGTTGAGGGCGTGAATCTGTTCCGGCGTCGGCGCCTGCGCCATCGGAAACAGCAGAAGACCATCCACACGGCGACGGGTGAAGCGGCTCAGAAGATCCACCTGATCCTTCACCAGCCGGTCCCACGAGATCAGATACGAGTCGTATTCATACTCGTGAAGAGTCTGATGAATTCCCTCCATGACTGCTCCGGCAAACTCGCACTGGAACTTGTTGAACGCAATTCCGATGCTTCTGCTCCGACCGGTCTGAATGCATTCCACCATGGCGTTGGGCTGATAGCCGTACTGGCGCGCCACCTCCATGACGCGGGCCGCGGTTTCCTTCTTGATCCCCGGCGCCTGTTTCAGCGCTTTGGAGACGGTCGATTCCGCAAGTCCGCAGATTTTTCCGATTTCCTTCAGAGAGATCATTTCTTCGTGTTCCTCGTTCGTTTTTCTAAATTATAACACATTTTTCCGATTTTGTCAAGTACTTGAAATTTTAAAAAACAGGGAAAC
>DDJH01000124.1:0-420 GCA_002338895.1 Lentisphaeria bacterium UBA1829
GATGTATGGGACGGCAGTGAAAACCGATCATTTTCTGCGGAGGCGTCAAATCGTATATAATCTTATAAAAGTGAGTGGGAACTGTAACCTTGTTTTTGCCGATAGTTTCAGCGTTCTGCGTGGGAAAAACCGGACCTGTGACAATGACTACCATTCCCTCTTTTATAGCGGTCTGCCTTGCCCAGGCTTCAAGATCTTTCCATATGCCCCGGTTGAACTCCGGGCGTTGCGGTGAGATATTGGTCATATAAAAACTGTCCCGCATGGTCTCTTCTGAATATGCCATGTCGGCGGCAGGAGCGAGATGTCCACGGTCAAATCCTGACCTTGTGTAGTCTGAACTGATGGCACTGCCAGTGGGGATTGCCGGATCTCTCCGGAAAGAATAATTGTTGCGTTGTAAGCGCCCAGCCAGCCCCA
>DDJH01000124.1:527-3159 GCA_002338895.1 Lentisphaeria bacterium UBA1829
GTTGGAAAAGGCACGCCAGGATGATGCAAGCGACCCTGAATTGCTGGAGCTGGTAGAGATCAAGCCTTTGCTTCCACACTGTTGTCTGTGATCGGCAATGTGAATGATTTCCGTTCTGCCAAACAGCTTGCAGCATATATCGGAATCGTGCCACGGGTCAGCGACTCCAATGAAACCAGTCACCATGGAAGAATTACAAAATTGGGAAGCAAAATCGCACGGACAACCTTAGTTCAATGTTCCCTGATCGCGAAAAGATACAATCCATATCTTCATGCGTTTCACGAAAGAATCAAAGCACGGCGGGGCGGGGCAAAAGCGAACATCGCTCTGGCACGGAAGTTCCTCGAAATTATTTATCGGATTCTCAAATACAAACTGGTCTTTGAGGATTTTACTGCTTTTAAGTTGAAAACTACTTGAAAAACAAGAAAAAAACTCCGAATCGGAGTGGAAATTTATCATAGGAGTGAAATCATGATCCAAACCGTTACCGGTCCGGTTGATCCGCAGGAGTCCGGGGACATCCTGATCCATGAACACATCGTCTGCGTGTCACCGACGTTTTCCCGCGTCTTCGGAGAAGGGTGGTTTCCGCGCGAAAAAGTCATCGCCGCCGCCCAGCTGACGCGCCTGAAGGAGAAGCACGGCGTCGGGGTGTTCGTAGACGCTACACCGCCGTGCCTCGGTCGGGACGTCCGGCTGCTCGAAGCCGTCTCTCAACGGTCCGGAGTTCGCATCGTCGCCTCATCAGGGCTCTATTACTACCCGGAATTCGGGTTGGAATACCTTGCTCCGGAAGTCTTCGCCAACTATTTCGCCGCGGAATGCGCCGACGGGATCGAAGGCACTTTAATCTGCCCCGGCATCCTCAAGTGTGCGGCGGAGGGCGACGGTTCGCTTACCGGGGTGGAAGTCATGGCCCGGGTACAGAAACTGACCGGCCTGCCGCTCTTCGCCCATTCGCAGTCCTCCCGGGATACCGGCTGCGCCATGCTGGACATCTTCGAACGCTGCGGCGCGGATCTCGACCGGATCGTGATCGGTCACGCCGGTGACTCCGGCACGGCAGACTATGCGCGCAAACTTCTCCGCCGCGGCTGCCAGGTTTCCATCGACCGGCTGTATCGCAGCGGCGTCGAATGCAAAGCTGCGATCCTGGCGTAACTGATTGCGGAAGGATACGAAGACCGCCTCTTCCTTTCGCACGATTTCACCTGTTATCCGCTTGAAGCCTGCGAAAGGGCGCATCCGGAACGGAATCCGGCGGAATCCGACGGCCTTTCCTGCATACACGAAGAAGTGGTTCCCGCATTGCGCAATCATGGCGTAACGGAGACGCAAATCCGCAAATTGCTGCATGACAATCCGCGACGCCTGCTGTGCCACTCTTTCCGGTAAATTTCGACGGGATAAATTAATATGGATCTCAACGCGATCGTTTTCGACATTCAGAAATTCTCCATTCACGACGGCCCCGGAATCCGGACGACGGTATTCCTCAAGGGGTGTCCGCTGCGCTGCGTCTGGTGTCACAATCCGGAGTCGTGGCGGCCGGAACCGGAGCTGTTGTTCACTNNCCGCCGCTGCGCGGAGGTCTGCCCCACGGGGGTTCATTCGTTCACGGCGGACGGGCGTCATGAGCTCGACCGCGCGGCTTGCGTCCGATGCGGCAAGTGTGTCGAACTGTGTCCGGCCGAAGCGCTGGAACTCTGCGGGCGTTCCTTTACGGTCGAAGAGGTTATGGCCGAAGTCCGGAAGGACTGCATTTTCTACGAGAACTCCGGCGGCGGCATGACGCTCTCCGGCGGCGAGCCGATGATGCGGCCCGAATTCACCTTCGCCCTGCTGAACGCCGCGAAAAAGGAGGGAATTCACACCGCACTGGAAAGCTGCGGTTTCGCCCGGCGGGAGGAATTCGAACGGATTCTGCCGGTGACCGATCTTTTTCTCTTCGACATCAAAACGATGGACGAAGCGAAACACCTCCGCCTCACCGGCCGGGACAACCGGCTCATCCTGTCCAACCTGGAGTTTCTGA
Source organism: Lentisphaeria bacterium UBA1829 (assembly GCA_002338895.1). GTDB lineage: Bacteria > Verrucomicrobiota > Lentisphaeria > Victivallales > UBA1829 > UBA1829. Next base: position 2,569 of record DDJH01000124.1, read on the forward strand.
GCGGCGCGGGCGCGGAAATCGTGCTGCGCTGCCCGCTAATTCCCGGACTCAATGACACGCCGGATGAGCTGGCGCGGATCGGGGAACTAGCCGAACGGCTCTCCGGCGTCACGGGAATCGACGTTGAACCCTATCACCCGCTCGGCGTCTCCAAGGCGGAACGGTTGGGGCAGAGTCCCGCCTACTCCGCCGAATTCGCGCCGAAAGGGTTCGCCGAAACCTGCATCGCCGAGTTGCGCCGCCATACCACGAAACCGGGGAAAAAGAACTAGCCCAAACGTGACCGGAAGTCGCAGCTGGGGAGGGGGGTGACGTAGCAGACTTCCTGCAAGTGGGTGTAACAAATCGTCGTGCCGAAGAATTTGGAACCGCGTTTCTTCATCTTCCTTGCTGATCGCGTCCGATATGCGGAAGCTTATCTGCAATGAACGCAGGCGCTTATCAGGAATGACTACGTTAAGGCAAAAATCGAAAACGCAAAAAAATGAATTCCTCGGGGTTGTTTTTATTGTCCGAAAAAGTTCTCCAGCCTCGAAAAAATTAGGTTGTGTCGTCAATAGATTTGTGCTATATTATGCAAACGTCAAAAAA
>DDJH01000100.1:0-151 GCA_002338895.1 Lentisphaeria bacterium UBA1829
TTTCTGCCGCGACGTCTATCTGGAATATTATCAGGATATGGTGAAGTTCCTGCGGGAGATCGGCGTGCGGGCCCCCCTGACCGATCAGAACTTCATCGAGTCGCCGAATTATCATCCCTTCCGCATGAAGTATGATTATGTGGACAATCAT
>DDJH01000100.1:233-2494 GCA_002338895.1 Lentisphaeria bacterium UBA1829
TTCGGAAAACCGTTCACCGTGACGGAGTTCGATTTCTGCTATCCGAACCGTTTCCGGGCGGAAGGCGCACCGCTCTTCAGCGCCTACGCCGCGCTTCAGGACTGGGATGCCCTCTATCGCTTCGGATACAGCGGAGGAAAGGATCGGGCGCTCACGGAAGTGAGCATCGAGGCGTTCGACTGCGCAAATGATGTGATCCGGATGCTCTCGGAACGCATCGCGGCGGCATTCTTCCTGCGGCGCGATGTGGCTCCTGCGAAAATTTCGTTCGCAGCCGCCGTTCCAAAGGATATCACGTCGCAGATCTGGCCGGACTATCCGCTGGATCTGCAAATGCTCGGACTGTATGGAAAGGTCGGTTCTGTCGGCTGCTCCGACGGGAAGTGCCGTCCCTCTCTGCCTCCGGACTGCCGCGCGGTGTTTGCCCTGACCCCGGATGCGGTGCCCGCCAACGTGAAATGTCCGGTCCTCACCGGCTTTTACAATCTGGGAGAAGCGCTTTCCAAAGCCCGTCTTGTCCCGGACCGGATGACAAACCGGATCCAAAGTTCCACCGGAGAACTCACGGCGGATTTCAAGAGACATACTTTTTCGGCGGTCACGCCATACAGCGAGGCTCTCATTCTCCCGGAAGGGGAACGTCTTGCCGGAAAAACGCTTTCCGTCCGCACAACGCGGGGCTTTGCGGTGGTCTCTCTGATCGCCGTGGATGGAAAACCCCTGCGGGAATCCGACCGCCTTCTTCTTCTCCACCTGACGGATGTTCAGCTGGAAGGAATCACGTTCAGCGGATCCGATCAGAGAATCGTCACCCGCTGGCCGAAAGGACAACTTCTTGCGGGCAAAGGATCGGCGGAAATTTCTCTGACGCTTCCGGACGCTTCCTGGAAACTCTACGCCCTGACTCCCTCCGGAAAACGGATTGCGGAAATCCCTCTTCGCAAATCCGGAGACTCTTCGCTGAACTGGATCGCCGACACATTCCGCGATCCTCATGAAATTGTTTTTGCCTATGAACTGCAACGGAGAAAATAAATGCTGAAAAAGATTCTGCTTTTGATCCCGTTTCTGATTCCGCTGAAAGAATATGGCCTGGAAATGCCCTCGGTCTTTTCCGACAACATGATTCTTCAGCGGGACGTCCCGGCGGCCGTCTGGGGAAACGGCCGGCCCGGGGAAACGATTACAGTCGAGTTCAATGGCCAGAAACTTTCGACAACGGTTCGTCCGGATACGAACTGGCGGATTTTCCTTGCTCCAATGAAGGCGGATGCGAAGGGGCGGTCTCTGGTTGTAACCGGAGAGACGAAACTGACTTTTCAAAATGTGCTTGTCGGCGATGTCTGGCTCTGCGCAGGCCAGTCGAACATGCAGTTCGCCCTGTTCGCGGTCCGGGAGGGAAAAGAGGCGGCGGCCTCCGCAGACCGCAGAATCCGCCTGCTTCAAATTCCGCGATCCTGGAGCAGAAAACCGGAGTACAACATCGAGGCGGTCTGGAACGAAGCGACTCCGCAGACGCTCTGGTATTTTTCCGGCTTTGCCTATTTTTTTGGTCACCGTCTGTTTCAGGAAACCGGTGTCCCCCAGGGACTTGTCAACATTTCCTGGGGCGGTGCCCGGATTGAATCCATGCTGGATCGGTCGGTCCTTCCCCTTGTCCGGATCCGGGATGCGGTCCGCAAGGATCTGGAAAACCAGTTTCATGATCTGGATCTCCGGAGCGACCGGGAGCTGCGAGTCGACAAACAGCGTCTTCCCGGCGTGCTTTTCCATAAAATGATCCGTCCTCTCTCTCCGATGGCGGTGCGCGGAGTCATCTGGTACCAGGGGGAGGACAACCATGCCGATGGAATGAATTATGCGGATAAACTTCAGGTCCTTTCGGAAACATTCCGCCGTTCTTTTTCCAATCCGCGACTTCCGTTCTATCTGATCCAGATTCCCCCGTACCGCTATTCCCTCCGGGATCCTCAACTTCTGCCGCGCTTCTGGAAGGCGCAGTTCTCCTGGGCATCCCGGGACAGCAACGCGGCCGTCATTGTCAGTACGGACTGCGGAGATTTCAAGGATATCCATCCCCGGCACAAACGGCGTCTTGCGGAACGTCTTGCGGATACGGTTCTGTTTCGGGAATACGGCAAGGGCAGCCCGGCCGTGCTTTCTCCGCGATTCCGGAGCGCGGTATGGAAAAATGACAAAATCATCGTTTCCTTTCACAACGCAAGCGGACTCCGAAGTCGCGACGGGAAACCTCAAAAGAA
>DDJH01000100.1:2547-5450 GCA_002338895.1 Lentisphaeria bacterium UBA1829
CACAATCTGGTCAATTGTCTCGGCGTTCCCGCGGAACCGTTTGAGGAGGAAATTCAGAAGGCGTTCTAACGAAAAAGGTCTGTCTCAGCCTGGCGGAACAGCCCGTCCAGAAGTGTGCGGAATTTTTCCCTTTGATTTTGTCAATCGCTCCGGAGGTTGTCTTCTGATCTTCCTGCGTTGCATTCAGCATGGTCCGGCCTGTTTCCCTTTCTTTTGATNNCCTTCTTAAAATATGCGCAACGGATCGGAGGGGATCAGAGGGCGGCTGACGAATGCGTTGATTCTTTTTGCAGTATGCGTCCTGACCGGAAGTTCGGGATGTTGATTCCGAGCAGCGGAACGGAATTTCTCTGATGAAAAAGAAAAGAACATTTCGGAATTCCGAATGAAACGTGTCGAAACAACTCTTACAGGATCATCCCATTCGTTCGTCGGAAGTATGAACTCTGTATTTCCGTTTCCGGAACTCTCCCGGAGAGATGCCGCACTCGCGCGTGAATTCGCGGTTGAAGTAGAACTCGTTGCGGAATCCGACCGCGTTGGCCACCGCCTTGAGCGGCATCCCCGTGGATTCAAGCAGATTGCGTGCGCGCCGGATGCGTTCCTGTCGCAGCAGCGTGTGGAACGGTCTGCCGAAGTGGTATTTGACGATATGGCAGCAGTGGGACGGCGAGAGATTCATCGTTTCCGCAAGATCGGCCAGTCCGATGTTCTCATGCGCATGTTCCTCAAGAAACCGCCGAATCCGACTGCTCTGCTCCTGCGGGGCTCCGGCCCGATTGCGGCAGAGATCCGCGTAGTACAGGATTCCCTGACCGAACAGCTGCAGTTCGAGCGCGAGTGCTTCACTGAGTCGCTTCCCCGGCTTTGGAAGCGTTTCGAAAAGAGCCTTCAGCTCGTGGGTGATACCGTCCGGCAGGGACGTTCCCGGTGTTCGAAATACTCCGGCATAGAAGAGCAGTACGACCGAGCCGTTGCGTTCGAGTGGAACAATAAGTTCCGTAATCCCTTTCCAGCAGTGATGGAGGAATGGTTTGCGCAGTTGATCTGCCGCGGCTTCGACTTTGAGCATGCACTCCTCGTGGCAGCGGCGATTCCAGCCGGGAGTGTCAAACCGCCCGGAGAGGCAGCAGGGATGTGTATGCATGCCGCGGCCGGGAAAGAACGGGCGCCCGTCCTCGTGGAAGAGGAGTCCGCGACAGTCGTGGAGCGTCAGATGGATTCCGCACTGCGCCTCCAGTGCCAGAATCCCTTTCCACAGCATTTCCTCGGGCGAGTCAGGGTCGATTTTGGGAAAACTTGTCATAATATTCCGGTAAAAAACAATTTTTTATAAAGATACAGCTTTTTTGTACATTTTCAAATGGATGTTTTCCCGGTATATTATATCCCGGATTTCGGCAGGAAACGGAAACCCGAACGAGAGGAATTAGAAGGATGACGGATTATGATGTGATCGTGGTCGGCGGCGGTCCGGCCGGAGTCGGAGCGGCGTATATGGCCGCCGGATGCGGCGCGAAAACCCTTCTGCTCGAACGCTCCGGACGGTTGGGAGGAACCGCGGTGCAGTCGGTGGTCGGTCCGCTGATGGGCTGTGTCGAGAGTCTGGTGGTGGATTCCATTCTGGAACGGATCGGCGGGCACTTTGTCGACTTCCGGCGCCTGGACGTGCAGCTTTACGATCTGCTTCGGGAGCGGGGGGCGGAAATTCTGCTTCACGCATCGGTCAGCGGCGTTCTGTCGGACCGGGATCGGGTGAGCGGGGTGGAAGCGGAGTGCCGCGAAGGGAAGCGCACCTTCCGCTCCCGCTGCGTGATCGACTGCACGGGGGATGGAGAAGTCGCATTTCGGGCGGGAGTTCCATTCGAGATCGGCCGGGAGGGGGACGGACTGATGCAGCCGGTCAGCATCATGTATCTGATCGCGGGAGTCGATCCCCGCCGCCNNAGCCGGTTCACCTGCGGCTCCGAGGAAGAGGCGCGCGTGGTGAAGGTGAATGGGCGGACGTGGGAGGACGTTGTGCTTGAGGCGCAGGCGGCTGGACGACTGCCCGAGACGGTCAGTGTGGTCCGCCTTTACAAGGCGGTCCGGGCGGATGAAAACATCATCAATGCGACGCAGGTGAATTCCATCGACGGAAGCTCTTCGGCTGATTTGACCCGGGCGGAAATCGAGGGACGGCGTCAGGCATTCCAGATTGTCGATTTCCTGCGGGAAGCGCTGCCGGGCTACGAAAATGTGTTCCTGTCGCAGATGCCGGCGGCGATCGGGGTCCGTGAGACGCGCCGTTTCGAGGGTATGGCGCGGCTGGAGAAAGACGATTGCATCGCGGGACGCTCTTTTGAAGATGCCGTGGTTCATCGGGCCTGTTTCTCGATCGACATCCACAATCCCGCCGGGGGAGGGCAGGCCGCGGGGCGCGATGAACACAAGGTCGGCATGGCGGAGCGGGCGCAGCCTTACGATATCCCGTACGGAGTGCTGGTCCCGCGCCGGATCGACGGGCTGCTTTTCGCAGGACGCTGCATCAGTGCATCGCATGAGGCCCTTGCCAGCTGCCGGGTCATGTGCATTGCGATGGCGCTGGGGTGCGGAGCCGGGGCGGNNGGCTCGGATGCAAGTTGCGGGCGGTTCCGGTTTCGGAGATCCAGCCGCTGCTGTTCCGGCGGAATTCCGGTACAGTGGCCTAAAGATCGCCGCGCGGCAAAAAAGCGGGAAAATGTCGAAAAAACAGTCGTATTTTTTTCGATACAGATGTTTTCTTTTCCTTTCGGTGGACGGGGAGTCAATGGCCGGCCGGTTTTCGGGCCGTTTTTCATATACTTCCCGATGCCCGGGCTTCCGCGTGGGCTGCAAGTCCGGCGGAAGAGGGTGCGGGGGGAGCGGAGGAGAGAAAGCGGCTG
>DDJH01000261.1 GCA_002338895.1 Lentisphaeria bacterium UBA1829
CCGTCGCTTCCGCCATTTTTTTTTGTCTTTTTTTCGAAATCCCGCTTCTTGTTTTTCTTCGTTGAGAGCATCCCCGGAGGGGGCTTCTGAGATCCCGATCTGCGGAAGAACGGGTTTTACTGTGCTCGGATTCCCTGTTCAGCGGCTTGTTCCGCCGCCGAAAGAACGGAGAGATTCCCGGAGCGTTTCTGTTCCGTTGCCGGATTCAGGCTGGGAAGTTTTTTCTGAAGAAGGGGGAGATTGGATGTTTCTGTCTCTCCGGATTCGGAAGCGGGCTTTGCCTGAGGATCCTTCATGGTTTGCAGAAGTCCTTTCAGAACGGCGAGATCCGACCGGCGGATCCGTGCCGAACTGGGGAACAGATACTGTTTCCATCCGGTTCGTTCCGGAGGATAGAGTTCAAAACATTCCCGGAAAAGAACGATTTTCCGATTCTGTTCATACTCTTTGCGATCGGCGGCAAACTCTTTTTGGAACTGTTCAAGCTCTTCCGGGGTGAAGGAGAATGTTTTGCGCATCTCCTCCCAGAGACGGATGCGCATCGGCTCCATTGACGCCGCGGTAAAATCGGAAATCTGGTCCGGTATGGCGCGGATGAAGTTGCGGACATTCCGCAGAAGTTCCCAGAAATGCCGTGCGGACTTTGCATCCTTCGCGGCCAGGGCAAGTTCCAGACGGAGCATGTGGAAGCGGGACCAGTTCAGGAAAATGTTCCGTTCATCCATCGTGTGCCGGTTCCGGATGGCGACATTCAGACCGAGCGCCGGATTGGCGGACCATGCGTCGATCCGGCGGAGAAACGGTTCATGCGCGGTCAGAAAACGGCGGATTTCCGGCATCTGACGGGCGCTCATCACTCCGGTCGGCGGACGGAGCGTCAGATCCGGATACTGTTCAAACAGATCGTCTCCGTGTTTTGGCGACTTCACCAGCTGATCGAATTCCGGATCGACCGCCGGACACCGTTTCCGATAGAGTTTCTCCAGCGCCTCCGCACTGTAGGTTTCCGCTCCCGCCTGAAGCGCAATGGCTCTCTGCAGTTTTCCCGCCGCATGGAGCATCAGCGCATCCACGGTTGCCACCGTGCAGAAGAGAAAGAAGGTGACTGCGCAGAAGATCGTGGCGAACACCGTGGTCCCGGTCTCCTCCTCCGCGGCCGCCGAGGACTGGACCGCCCGGTACAGAAACCGGCAGAGCACCAGCACGGAAAGCAGCGTCATCAGCCGGAACAGCGCCGTTCCCGGACAGCAGAAAAGACCGATCGAAACCAGAACAAACAACTGGGCTCCCCGAATGAGCCGTCTGGTCCGGTCCGCGGTGCCCTCCCTGCGCCGGACCGCCTCCAGAACGCCGAAAACGAACTCGGCCACATTGATTGCCGGCAGCAGCAGAAGCAGGAAAAGCCCCAGTTTTCTCCAGACCGGCAGTTTTCCATCCGGCATTCCGGCGCGGAGAATTGCGCAGGAGTACACCATCAGGCTGTACACTCCATACAGGTACAGGACCGCTCCGCCCGGCAGCAATCCCTTTCCGAGATTCATTTCCCACTCCGGCGTTCCCGGAAACAGGATCACGGCGATCCGGAAGATCGCGTACAGCAGAACGGGGAGCAGAAGCAGCAGGACGATTCCATTCATTCCGGCTGTGACCGGACGGATCGGGCGGAAGATTTTCAGCATGATGTCTCCTTGCAGATTTCATTTCTCTTGCAGCAAGTGGAATATAAAACCGTCTTTCCTTTTTTACAATGTTCCATGTTATTCTTTTCACAAAAAACAACGATTTTTTTCCGGATTGCGGGATTGCTTTTCCGCGGATTCCGCGTATACTTCCCGAAAGAGGATGTCGATTCTTATGGGACGGAAAAACGAAATCAGTCTGATCAACTTCAAGGAGATTGCGCGGGAGCTCCGGATCAGCGTCATGACGCTGTACCGGGTCCTGAACAATGAACCTTCCGTTCGGCCGTCCACCCGGGCCCGGGTCGTGGAGGCGCTGAACCGGTATGGATACTATGCGCACAAACCCAGCCGCGAGATCCGCATCCTGTTCGATTTCGGCGATCACGCGTATCTGCAGCACTACGGAATGCGTCTGATGCAGCGGCTCTCCCATCGTGAATTCGCCTGCATTGCGTCCGACCACCGGAGAAACCCGGCAAAGTTTTTCGATGCGGCGGCCGAGTGCGACGTGGTCGTCTACTGCTCGGTGCCGGACAATGCAACGGTTCACCGGGCGCGCGAACTGAATCCCTCCGCCTGCCAGATCGCCATCTATACCCGCTGCGATGCCGACATTGTGATCTCCTCCGACAACATTCTCGGCGGCGCCATGGCCGCCCGTCATCTTCATTCGATGGGGCACTCCCACGTCGCCGTCCACCTCAGCGAGGCGCATCCGACCCGTTTCGACCGCTACAACAGCTTCTTCGCCGAACTGCATAACCTTGATCCGCACTGCCGGATCGACAATATCACAGTCCGCCGGCACGAAAACATGACCGAACTCTTCTCCCGCTACTTCCGCTCGGTCTCTTCTCTTCCGACGGCGATCTTCTTCCTCGCCGGCGAATACAGTCAGACCTTTTACAACGCCTTTCTCCGCGATGATCCGGAGGGCCGTTTCCGGAATCTGTCCATCCTCAGCTACGACCGTCCGGAAGATGTCATTCCCCCCCAGCCCGGTGCAGTCGAATTCGACCGCATCGAATTCCTCCCGCAGGACATTCTCGACTGGACCGAGTTTTACATCATCAACCGTCCGATGATGCGGAACCGGACCGGTGTGCACACCAGCATCCGTCCGGTGCTGAAGATCACCGGTTCCGTCAAAAAGATTCAGGATAAGCCGGAGCAATGAAACAATCCGAACCGACCCCGTCCGAAATCCGTTCCGCGGAACGCCTTGCGATTCTCTCCTCCTGCTGCGGCTTCCCCGGAGAGGTGGTGCTGACCGACAGCGCCGTGATCCTGCTGTTCGCCGGAGCGCTCGGCGCCGGGGAGATGCTGGCGCTTCTGACCACATCGTTCCTCCCCTTTTTCAACGGCTTGTGCATGATCCCGATGGCCGCCCTGGTGNNGCCCTGGTGATGCGATGCGGACATCGGATGGTGATTCTCCGGGTGTTGACTCTGGCGACACTGATGTTCTTTCTGGCGGCGGCCGCTCCGTGGTTCGGGGAGGGGGCGATGGCGGTGCTGACCGGTGCGGTGGTGGTGTTTTCGTTTGCGCTTTCCGGGTTTGTCGCGGGGTGGTATCCGATGCTGGACACGTTTCTGGCGCCCGGGGAACGGACGGCGTTTTTCAGTCGGATGCGGTTCCGTCATCAGCTGATTTCGGTGGTGTTCCTGACCGTGGCGNNGCGGCTCTGCTGTTCTGCGGACGGGGAATGGCGATTGCGCGGATCCCGGAGTTTCCGGTCCGCCGGACGGGGCGTTTCGGCTTCCGGGAGGGGTTGGCGAGAGCGGCCGGAAACCGGAAGCTGACAGGGTTTTCCCTCTATCTGTTCCTGCTGAACAGCTGCACGTTCGGGACGGTGCCTCTGATGATGCTCTATCTGAAAAACGGTCTTCATGCGCCGGACAACGTGGTGGTTTATATTTCGGCGGCCTCTCTTGCGGGAATGCTGTTCGGGTATCTGGGAATCGGAACGGTGGAGCGGTGCGTGGGGCGGCGGTGGATTTTCCCGCTGTTTCACTTGCTGTACGTGGTGCTGGGCGGTGTGCTGTGTCTGATTCACGGCGGCGGGACGGCGGTGTGGATATTTTCCGGGGGACTTCTGTGTGTATACAGTTTTCTGCTGGCCGGAAGTTCCATTCTGGCGTCGTCCGAAATGATGGCGCTGGCGACGCCCGGAAACAAGGTGATGGCAATGGCGTTCAGCGGAACGTTCTCCTATGGCGCGACAGGCCTTGCCCGGATTCTTCCTTCTCTTCTTCTGGGTTCGGGCATGCTCGCGGAAAGCTGGGAGTTCCACGGGATCCCCTTCCGCAGCTGGCAGACTCTTCTTCTGCTGAGCGCCGCATCGACACTGCTTTTTTCGGTGTTCCTGTTTCTGGTTCCGGCGGTGTTTTCCTCCGGAGAGGTGCCGGACCGGCGGAACGGGGCTCCGTGCAGAACAAAAGGAACAACAGAATGGAAAGAAAGGATTTGATCATGGGAGCAAAGACCTCAGCGGAACGGTTTCCGGGATTCTGCCGCGGGATGGGAATCGGCGGATGGCTCACCAACTACAAGCGCTTCAATGTGCTGCCCGAAAAGTGGAAGCTGCCGCTGACGATCGGGGATTTTGAACACTTTGAAAGCTACATCACGGAAAAAGATGTGGAGCGGATCGCTTCGTTCGGAATGGATCATGTGCGCCTGGGGTTTGATCAGATTGTGGTGGAGGAGGGGGCGTACCGGTACCGGGAGTCGATTTTTTCTCTGATCGAGAGGTTCGTGAAGGAGTGTGAAAGGCGGAAGCTGAATGTGGTGCTGAATCTGCATAAGGCGATCGGGAACTACTGCGACATTGCGGAGAAGGTGTCGCTGATGGAGGACGGGGAGCTGCGGAAACGGTTTGTCGCGCTGTGGGTGGAGTTTGAACGGCGATTTCAGGATCATCCGGCCGTCGCGTTCGAACTGATGAACGAGGTGCGGGATGTGGAGCCGGAGCTCTGGAACACGCTGGCGGAGGAGACGATTCGGGAGATCCGGCGGAGGAATCCGTCGCGGAAGATCATCGTCGGCGGCGTGCGGTGGAACTCGCCCGGGGCGCTGAAGGTTCTGAGGGTGTTTGAGGATGAAAATGTCATCTACACGTTTCACACCTATTCTCCGTTCGAGTTCACGCATCAGCGCGGAGTTCTTCAGGCCGCTCCGCTGTTCTACAACCGGGAGATGGAGTATCCGGGGGATATTGTCAAATACCGGCAGTACCGGGAGACCATCGGCGCGCCGGTCGGCGATTACGCGGAACTGGAGCGGATGGACCGGGAGTATCTGCGCCGGGAGCTTGCCCCCGCATTTGAATTTGTCCAGAACCATCCCGACCGGATTCTCTGGTGCGGAGAGTTCGGGACGATCCGTCACTGCAGACTGGTCTACCGGGAAAACTGGATGAACGATGTGATTTCGCTTCTGCTGGAACACGGAATTCCGTACTGCGTGTGGAATTATCTGAGCACGCCCAACGACGGAAACCGCTTCAGTCTGGTGGACGATGACCGGAGGGAGATCCTCAGTCCGCGTCTGCTGCGGATTCTCCAGGGACGGGTGGACTGAAGCGTTTCCGTTGCCGTTGCCGCGCTCCCGCTTCCGGTTTGTATTTCCGGAAAAGAGGGCTATATTTTCTCTTTTCACCACGGTTGCGGGAGGTGCGGAGATGAATGAACCGGGAGAAATGAGCCGGAAACGAGCCATCTGGATTCTGTTTTTTGAATTTCTGAAGATTGCGACCTTCGTGGTCGGCGGAGGCTTTGCGATTCTGGTCGTGGCGGAGGATGTGTTTTCGAAACGGCACAAGTGGCTCCGGGAGGGGGAGCTTTCGGACATGCTGGCCATTATTCAGACCGTGCCCGGACTGACCGCCGGAAATATCGCCATTTACGCAGGCTACCGGGTTGCCGGATTCTGGGGTGCTCTGGCCGCTCTGACCGGAGTGGCGCTGCCGTCGTTTCTGGTCATCACAATTATCGCGATGGGCTTCGGGATGATCCCGATGGAAAATCCGCTGATTCAGGGGGCGTTTCTCGGGGTGCGGACCGCGATGGCGGGACTGACTCTTGTGGCGCTGCTGCGGGTCTGGAACAGTTCGGTGCGGGACAAAATGCAGTTTCTGCTGTTTCTTGCCGGCGTGTTTGCGATCATCGCCTTTCATCTGAATCCGGGCTGGCTGATCGGCGGATCGCTGGTGTTCGGAGTGGTGTACTGCATGGGAATCTGCCGGAAACTGCCGGAGGCGGCGGACCGGAAGGAGGTGGAGTAGAATGCAGTATGTGTGGATGCTTCTGACGTTTATGTATTTCGGATGTCTCTGTCTGAGCGGAGGGGGGAGCCTGCTGCAGTTCTATATTGATGAACTGGTGAACCGGAGGCACTGGATGACGCTGGAGGGACTCGGGAATTTCCTGGCGGTCTCGCAGGTGACGCCCGGACCGATCGGGGTGAATCTGGCGACGTTTATCGGGTATCAGCAGGGAGGGGTGTTCGGCGGACTGGTCTGCACGGTCGGACTGCTTCTGCCGTCGTTTTTCCTGATGTCGCTGGCGGTGAAGTCGTACGACAAATGGCAGGAGAGCCGTCTGGTGAAGAGCTTGATGTACGGCGTCAAACCGATCACGGCGGCGCTGATTCTGACGGCTCTGTTTGCCTGTTTCGGCATGTCGGTGTTCCGGACGGAGATTCCGTTCCACTGGCTGTTCGGTCTGCTGGCCGGGAAATGGACGGCGTACGAGGGCGATTTCGGAATCCGCTGGGAGATGCTGCCGATCCTGATTCCCGCCACATGGGTGCTGTATAAGCGGAAGATGAGCATCATGGCGGTGATCTTCCTTTCCGCCGCCGCGGGAATGGGACTTTTTTATCTGTTCGGCTCGTGAGCGGACGGATGGCAATTTGTCTGCGGAACGGAGAGAAAAAAAGAAAGATTGCCGATTTGTAATCTTTCCGTCATGTTCGGACAATCAAGAGGGTGTATGGTATGTTCACAAAGCGGGGAACTTGCGGATTTCGCCGCTTTGATTTTACGGGCAGCCGTCACCCTGTTTCTTTCATCTCTTCTTGGGGAAACGGGGGACGGCAATTGTTTTGCCCGGATTCCGGGAAAGCCCCTCTTTTTTCCTCGTCGACAAGTTGCAAATGAGAGAGGGAAGAATTATATTGCTGCATGAAGAAGAATGGAAAAATTATTTTTATCGCGGATGCCCATCTTGTCGATGCGGCCGATTCGTCGGACGGGTTTTTTGAGTTTCTGAAAAAGATCGGGGAGTCGGAGTATCAGATCGTGTTTCTCGGAGACATCTTCGAACTCTGGATCGCGTTCGACGCATACGAGGAGCCGATTCACAGACGGTTCCTGGAGTGGTGCAGAACGGAAAAGGAACGTCGGATGGTGGGATTTCTGGAGGGGAACCATGAGTTCTACGTGGCATGGCGCCACGGAGATGCGTTCACCTGGGCGGCCGAGAGCACGCACTGTCTTTCGAACGGAAAGATCTGCCTGATGCATGGGGACCGGGTGAATGAGTCGGATTTCCTTTACCGGGTGTTCCGGGTGTTCATGCGCAATCCGGTGACGCGGCTGGTGGTCCGGCTGGCGGGACCGGGAATCGGGAGGGCGCTGGCGCAGAAGATCCTGCATGGATTGAAGAATAAGAATATGAGATATAAGAAGAATTTTCCGGAGAGGTATTTCTGTCGTCTTGCGGATGAGATGGAGAAGAAGAACATGTCGCTCTGTCTGATGGGGCATTTTCATCAGGCGCTTTCGCTGCGCGGGATCAACGTGCTGCCGGCATGGAACTTCGAGGACGGAGAGGTCGGCGTGTACGATTCGGATTCCGACCGTTATTATCTGACGCCGTGGCGGAATCTGTTTCCGGAAACGAAAGGGGAATGAAGAATGGAAGAACTGCCCCGGTCACTGCATTTTATTGGGGTCGGCGGGATTGGAATGAGCGCTCTGGCGCAGATGGCGGCGTGTCTTGGATGTGAGACGTCGGGAAGCGACCGGGCGCTGCTGTCGCCGGAAAACCGCCGCATCATGGATTCTCTCCGGTCGAAGGGGGTTCGTCTCTATGCGCAGGACGGTTCCCGGTTCGGAGAGGGGGAAGAGCTCCCGGAGGCGCTGGTCTGTTCGACGGCGATCGAGAAGGATAATCCGGATCTGCGGAACGCGCCGGCGGGCATTCCGCGTCTGCACCGGTCCGAGGCGCTGCGCCTTCTGGTTCAGCGGTGCGCCGCGCCGGTGTTCGCGGTCACGGGAAGCTGCGGGAAGACGACGGTGTCCGCGTGGCTGGCGCAGTCGCTGGACCATCTCGGAGTCTCTGCTTCGCTGCTCTCCGGCGGACTGGCCAAGCATTTCATCCGGGATGGCTTTGCGGGAAATTATGCGCCCGGAAAGGATCTCTGCGTGCTGGAGGCGGACGAGAGCGACAAATCCCTGCTGAATTATACTGCGGATCATGCCATGATCCTGAACATCGGAACCGATCACTATTCGAAAGAGGTGCTGGCGGAGGTGTTCCGCCGGTTTCTTCTTCAGACCCGGATTTCGGCGGTGCTGGAGGACCGGGTTCTGGATGCGGTGGGAACGGAGTGCGTGAAGCATCTTCGCGTTGCGCTGTTCAGTACGGATCCGTCGTCTCCGGCTGTCCGGGACGGGTATCCGGTGTTCCGGGTGACCGGGTATCGGTCGGGACGCGACGGCGTGCGGGCGCAGATCAATGGCCGGGAGGTTCGTCTTCCGCAGCCGGGACTGCACAATGCGGCCAATGCGGCGGCGGTTCTTGCCGGACTTTCCCTGCTGGGAATGGAGCCGGAGAAGGCCCGTTCCGCGGTGGAAGGATTTTCCGGGGTCTGGCGGCGGTTTGATTTTGCCGGAAGGNNGGAGGTGCGGCGGTGTATGACGATTATGCGCACAATGTGGAAAAGATCTGCTCCTGCGTCGAGGCGGTGCACGAGGTGTGTCCGGGACGAGTGGTGTTTCTGTTCCAGCCGCATGGCTACGGCCCGTTCGGATTCATGCGTCCGGAGCTGTATCCCGCGCTGGAGAAGGTGCTGGGGAAAGAGGATGTGTTTGCGTTTCTTCCGGTCTATTATGCGGGAGGGACGACATCGTTTCAGCCGCGCTCGGAGGAGGTCGCGGCGGAATATTCGGAACGGCATCCGGGCGGCCGCTACCGCTGTTTTTCGAACCGGTCCGAGGCGGCGGAGTTCCTGAAGAATCTGGGAGAGGCCGACGGCGTTGTGGTCATGGGAGCACGCGACAACTCACTCTCCGACTGGGCCGGAGAACTTGCCGAACATCATTCATCCGATCAGAAGAAAGGAGAATCCCGATGAAAATCTGTACTGTTCTGCTGTCCGCCGCGTTTGCGGTGTCGCTTTTTGCGGCGGAGGGGGGAGTGATCCGGACGCTGGAAAACCGCGATCTGAAAGTCTCCTCCATCCAGGCTCTTCCCGACGGGACTCTGGAGTACACGCTTGCCGACGGGAAAGTGAAAACAAAAATTCCGCGCGGCCGCTATCTTTACGCCTGGATCCCGATGCCCGCGGAACTGAGCCGCGCCGACGAGTTTCTGAAGAACGGCTCGTTCGCCCAGGCTGCGGCGGCCTACAAGAGCGCGTACGACAAGTACAAGCTGCTCGGCTGGGATCTCTACTGCATCGCCGGGGAGGCGGAGGCGCTTGCCGGACTCGGCGAAAAGGAGGAGGCGGTCAAACGTCTGGATCCGCTGAAGAACTACAAACTCCAGAACCTGCGCCTGGTTCCGCATCTGAACCGGGTGAGACGGCTGAATGCGCGTCTCAGCATCGAGCTGGGAAAGTATGAGGACGCCATGCCGCTGCTTAACGAAATGTCCTCCGGCAGCGACGATTCCAATGCCGCGTTCGCGTTTCTTCAGAAGGGGAACATCCTGCGGAGGAAAGGCAGTCTCAAGGAGGCATCCCTGATGTATCTTCAGGCGGTTCTTCTGTTCGACCGGACGCCGGAACGTCCGGAGGCCCTCTACTCTCTTGCCTCCGTACTGAAGGAGCTGAAGGATCCGAATGCGGAGAAGTTCGCGGGGATTCTGAAGAAGGAATACCCGGAGAGTCCCTACGTCAGACTTCTGTCGGGAACGGCGGGCGGAACGAAGTGATTTCAGTCTGATTTTCTCTTTTCCCGGATCGCGTTTTCGCCGGCTGGCTCGAATCGTTTCGGGAACTGTTTCCGGTACTGTGCGGGGGACATGCCGGTCAGTTTCCGGAAACGGCGGAAGAAGTAATAGGGATCGGCACACTTCATCTGCCGGGCGATCTCCAGAACGGAGGCGTTTGTCATGCAGAGCAGCTCCGTTGCGTGGCGGATCCAGAGCTGGTCCAGATAGTGCTTCGGAGACATGCCCTGCCGGGCGAGAAACTCTTTTCGCAGAGAATTTGTGCTGATGTTCAGATAATCGGCCATCTCCTCGACGCTCCAGGGGCGCTCGGGATGTTCGTTCAGATGGGCGATCAGAGCGGCGAGACGCGGTTTTCGTCCGGCATCGTCCGCGGTCCGCTCCTGATTGATCCGGAGAAGGATCTGCACGAGCATGGAGGCCCCTTCGAGCAGAGAGGCGAGAGTTCCCTGCTGAATGGCGCGGATCACAGGCAGCAGCCTGCGTTCTCCGCCGAGATAGAAGATTCCCGGCCGGAGCAGTCCGCTGCGGAGCATGAGATCGGGAAGGGGACCGGTGAAGCAGATGGAGTCTTCGACAAAGGGCCTGGTCACGCCGCCGTACATTTGGAGCATTCCCGGAGGGACGAGCAGTCCGGATCCTTCCTGAAAGAACGAGGTTTCGCAGGTGGAGCCGTTGTAGAAGTATGCATCGCCTTTGAGAAGATGAAGGAGGCAGAAATAGGGGAAGGAGCGGACGTTCCCGGAAAAATCCTTTCTGCCGCGGAAATTGTTTTTTGTGGAGATGTTTTCGTAGTAGACATGGAAAAGGAGTCCGGTTTTCAGCAGAGAGTCCCGAAAGAGAGCCGGGACGGGGGCGTAGCTGAGAGCGGAGAGTTTCTTTTTTCCATTTGAAGAGGTTGAAAAATCCATTTTTTATTTCCTTTCCCGGGATATTTTACACCGTAAACCATCCAAAATCAAGGGAGGAACGGAATGTCGGATTTTTTTTGGAAGCCGGAGCAGTGTGATGCTGATTTGAATTCAGCGTTGCGGGTCGTTGCGGAGTTTTATAAGGATCGGATTGCGGAAGGGCAGGGGGATGCCGAACTGGTGTTTCAGCGTACTTCCGAACAGTGTGTGAAAGTTACCAGATCGGAAGGAAGTTATCGGATTGAGGCGGGAAGCGTCAGCGGCTTCCTGCGCGGAGCGGGCCATGCGTTTGCCGGCGTGGAGGCGGAGGAATCCACGCCGTTTGAGACGCTGGGGATCATGCTGGACTGCTCCCGGAACAAGGTGTTTTCCCTGTCGTACCTGAAGGGGATGCTGGTCAAACTTTCGCTGATGGGCTACAACATGGTGATGCTCTATACGGAAGAGACCTATCAGATTCCGGATGAACCGTTTTTCGGCTATATGCGCGGTGGTTTCAGCATGGAGGAGCTGAAGGAGCTGGATGCGTTTGCGCGGAGTGTCGGAATCGAACTGATCGGATGCATTCAGACTCTCGGACATCTGGAGCAGCTTCTCAACTATCGTCTGAAATACGGGAAGATCCGCGATACTTCCTCCGTGCTGATGGTGGATGAGCCGGAGACCTATGTTCTGATCGAAAAAATGATCCGCTTCTGGCACGAGGCGCTTTCGAGCCGCCGTCTGCACATCGGGATGGATGAGACCCACGATCTCGGCCGGGGCCGTTTTCTGGATCATCACGGATATGAACCGGCGTTTTCGCTGTTCAACCGTCACCTGGGCCGTGTTTCTGCGCTGTGTGAAAAATACGGATTTCATCCGATCATCTGGTCCGACATGTATTTCCGTCTGGGCAACAAGAACCAGACCTATTATGATCTGAACACGAACATTCCGCAGGAGGTGCGCGACCGGATCCCGAAGAGCGTCCAGCTCTGCTACTGGGATTATTACAATACCGATGCGGAGTTCTACGAGAAGTTCATCGGTCTCCACCGGGAACTCGGCTTCAATCCGATCATGGGTTCCGGGGTATGGACCTGGTCGCGCTTCTGGTACGACCACCGGACGACCTGCCGGAGCGTGATTCCCTGCCTTCAGGGCTGCCGGAAGACCCAGCTTCGGGAATTGTTCTTCACAATGTGGGGAGACAACGGCGGATATTGCGTTTACGATTCCGCCCTTGCCGGTCTGGAGTTTGCCTCCGGCCTTGCGTTCGGACATACTCCGGAGGAGACGGCGTTTTATTCTCGCCGCTTCCGAGCTCTCTGCGGAGAGGATTTCGAGCTTTTCACCTCTCTGGGCGAGATCGCTCTCTACGACAGAGAGGCAAAGCAGGAGATGAAGACGGAACATCTGCTGTGGGATGATCCTCTTCTCGGGATCAACAGTGTCTCTTTCCGGAGTCTCGGTTCCGACGTTCCGAGTGCGTACCGGAAGCGTCTGGAGACCCTTGCGGCGAAGCTGGAGAATACGAAACGCTCTCCGTCGCTTGAGGTGGTCCATGCGCTGATTCGTTTTCTGCTTCTCCGCCTTTCATTTGACGATGAGCTTCTTGCGGCATGGAAACAGGGGGATCGGCCCCGTCTTCAGGCTCTTGCCGACCGGGAGATACCCAACCTGACTGCGGTATTGGACGAGTTTTCCGAAGCGTTCCGAACGGATTGGCTTTCCAGTGCCAAACCGTTTGGTCTGGAAGTGATTCAGCGGCGGAATGCGGGCTTGCGGGCGCGTTTTCTGGAGCTTCAGCGTCGTCTGAGAGAAGGCGGAGCGATTCCGGAACTGGATGCGCGGCTTCATGCTCTTGAGCTTGGAGAGGAGTCTCCTGCGCGGCTGTACAGTGGCAGTGTGATTCTGTAAGAGGAGGAAGACTGTGGGGGAAGAAGAACGAGTTCTTTTTCCCTCTTCTTTGTGAGGCGGCGAGGAAGCATGAAAAAAAGCTGTTTTTTTCAAATCTCCGCTTGCAAAAACAGAAAATCCGGTTATATTAAGACGCTGTTGGGTGACTACGGGGCAGTAGCTCAGTTGGCTAGAGCGATACGTTCGCATCGTATAGGTCGAGGGTTCGACTCCCTTCTGCTCCACCATAATCCCCGGGCGATTAGCTC
>DDJH01000194.1:0-9107 GCA_002338895.1 Lentisphaeria bacterium UBA1829
CTTTTCCTTGAGAAGCGCCTGTGTTTCACGGGGAAGGGAGGAGTTGCCTCCGTGAATGTCGATGTAATAACAGTTGCGCCCGATCTCGTCGTCGAAAGAACGGCGTTCGACATAATCCCGCCAGGTGAGCTCATAGTCGCCCCGGATCCGCCGACCCTCCCTGAGCCCCATCAGATTGGCCGTTGCGGCGATGTGTGCTCCGCCGAACGCATCCGGCGCATGTTTTGCCAGAGCATCGCGGTAATCCGACGCGAGTCTGCGCCCTGCGATCATTCCCCGCGACACGCTCTCCGGCGACAGCGAATCCAGCGCCAGATGCCCCGCATTGTAGCCGATCGTGGAAGGCCCGACAAAGTTGTTGCAGAAATGCGGATGATCGATGGAGGGAAATTCCGGATCCTTCAGGATGTCGTAAATGACCGAGTACGGATCTTTGCCGCGCATGAAGGTTCGTGCCGTATAATAAAACGAATCCACGTTATCCAGATGGAAACAAAGCGTGGACGGCTGGAGCTTTCCGGTCCCCTTCTCCCCGATTTCAAAATCCGCGCCCGCCCATGCGGCGACATCCCCGTCGCCGGTGGCATCCACATAGGTTTTCGCCTGATATGCGGTCAGTCCGCGCTTGTTGCCGACGAGAAGCGCGTCGATCTCCCGATCGGATTTCTTCTCCACCCCGCAGACGAACGAATGGAACAGCACTTCCGCCCCGTTCTCCGTGACAATTCCGTCATAAACCCGTTTCAGACTTTCCGTGTCGATCGGAACCCAGTCGAGCTTGCCCGGCTCATTCTGCGGGACAAACGCCGATGCACGGTTGAAAACCACTTCGGCCAGTCCGCGATAGATCATTTTCTCCCCATCCGAGAACGGACACCAGGCCGGAAGCAATCCCTGCGTTCCCATTCCGCCGAGGGCTCCGGTCTGTTCAAGAATCAGTGTTTTCGCCCCCAGTCGGGAGGCGGCAGCCGCTGCCGTGCATCCGGCGGGACCTCCGCCGATGACAATGACATCCCAGCCTGATGACAGTGGAATTTGTTTCGAAACAAGTCGCTTATCCATCATTTCCCTTCCGCGTTAGGTGTTGTCAAGTCTTTGTTGCTTTCCTTCGTCAAAAGAGTCTCCGCAAATACCGGAACTCTGATCGAGGTAAGAACTGCAATCCGTCCTTTTTTTATCGGATCAACCGTTTTTTCTTCTGACATCTTGTAATTTGTTCTATTCAGATGAGGCAGAACCAGAACACTCATTCCGGAATCCCGTTGCGATAGCGGATCTGGCGGAACGCGATCTTCTCATGGACGGGTGGCCGATCCGGCTGATTCATCTGCTCGAAGAGATCGTCGACCAGCCGGTGCGCCGCATCCGCCAGATCGTAGGAGAACACCCGGCCGGTGAAGTTCAGATCGTCGTACAGGGAGGAGCTGTCGATCAGAAACACCGTCTCCTCCGGATTGAAAAACTTCAGAAGCAGATTGTAGGTGCGCCGCTGGAAATTGATGAAAACAACCGCATCGAATCTCATGCCGAAATTCAGCATCTCCTCCACTTTCTCTTCCATGACGTCCGGCGAACGGTCGAGAAAAATAACCTGTCCGCGCGGAATGTTCTGTTCGGTGCAGGCCTCCTGGATTCCCGTCAGAACCGGGTCCGAAAGATCCGGCCGCTCGGGCCAGCCCGGAATCAGAACATGGGTTCTGCCTTCCCGGAAAAGGTCGGTCAGAGTCTGACGGATCTGATCCTGAATGGGATTGTAGAAGCTGGAGATCCCGTCAAAACGGTGCATGAAGGAGGCAACCGGCGTGCCGTTTTCCCGCAGATGGTGCGCGTATTCGGCCATGTGCGGTTCCGAGCCCAGAAGAATCACGCCGGAAAGATTCTCTTCCCGCGCCGTCCGCTCCAGCTGCGACGGCGTTTCCAGAATCAGCTGCTTGGTCTTGTTCGTTTCCGACCGGCGCAGCAGCTCATACGAGACCGCGTGCGAAATCAGATTGAAATACAGCGTGTCGAACACCTGCTTGCCCTGATATTCCACCAGACCGAAGATCTTCAGATTTTCCGAATACCCGAGCGTCGCCGGCCGGGAGATGGTCCCGCCGCTTTTGCAGGCGATCAGGTACCCCTCTTCGATCAGCGACTGAATCGCCCGCAGAGCGGTCGGCTGCGATACCCCGAACTGCCTGGCCAGTTCCCGCGTCGCCGGGAAACGGATCGGCTGATCGCCGCTGGTCGCAATCCGGTCCACCACATAGCGGCGGATTCTCATAAAATCGGTATCGCCGGTTCTCATGATTCTATCCTTGATGTTTTATTTGTGTATCGCTTTATGTATCGGGGGTTATTATGCACTGTTTCTTGAAAAATGTCAAGAGCTCTTTCCCTGTTTTTATAAAAAATTCCAGTTTTTTCTTGTGGAAAACTTGAATTTATTCTTTCTTTATGGTATAGTCCTTTTCAAAATAGAAAAAGGGTTTTTCAGATATGAAAAACAAAAACACAATCCCGGCGGTGGAAAAGACTCTGGAAATTCTGGAGTACCTCTCTTCCCGAGAAGAACCGGTGAGCCAGGCGGAGATCTGCCGGAGCGCCGGGGTGAGCGCGACAACGGGTTACCGGATCGTGCAGAGCCTGATCGCACATGACTGGGTCCGCCGGGAGCGCGGCAACACCTACACCCTCTCCAGCGGCATGGCGCGGACAGGGATGTTTTTCCGCAAAAACGCATTCCTCTTCGACGGCGCTCAGGGAATTCTCGACGATCTGGCTGCCGAGACGCAGCTGACGTGCAAACTTTCCATCCGGCAATGGAACGATCAGCTTGCGCTTCTGCGCGCGGAACCGTCGCTCCCGTTCGCGGTCGGAGGAAAAAACGGCGTGCGCTTTCCCGTGATCGAAGGATCGGTCGGCGCGGCTCTGCTTTCGGCGGAGTCCGACGAGCACCTCCGTGAACTCGCCGGAAAGACGGAATGCGATATCCCCGAAAAACAGGATCCCGATCTCCTCTGCCGGAGAGTGGAGACGGTCCGGAAGAACGGCTGGATCTTCAACCGGGGAAGCAACCGGTGGCGCGTGGACGCTCTCTCCATGCCGATCCTCGATTCCCGCCGGGAGGTGGCCGCCGCTCTGACGCTGCTCGGATTGCAGAACGATTTCACGGAGGAAAATCTCCCGGAACGGGTCGCCGCTCTGACCCGCGCAGTCAAACGGATCGAAGCGGAGCTGTGAAAAACTCCCTGTTTCGCGGGTGAAAATGAGTTTTCAGTCACAAACAATGAAGAAATAGAAACAAAAGGAAGAATGTGAAGCATGAATGCAAAGATTGATCCCTCCACGCTGAAAATCACCGATGTCCGGTTTGCGGATATCGACGGGGCGCCGAAACGCTGTACACTGATCAAGGTGTTCACCAATCAGGGAATCGTCGGGTACGGCGAGGTGCGCGATGCCTCCAGCCGGACTTACGCCGCGATGCTCAAAAGCCGGATTCTCGGAGAAAACCCGTGCAATGTGGAGAAGATCTTCCGCCGGATCAAACAGTTCGGAGGAGATTCCCGTCAGGCGGGCGGCGTCTGCGGATTGGAAGTTGCAATGTGGGATATTGCCGGAAAGGCCTGGGGCGTTCCCGTCTGGCAGCTGCTCGGCGGACGCTTCCGCGATCGGATCCGCTGCTACTGCGACACCGATTCCGAAGGCGGCGGACGCGATATGGGAAAAGCCCTCAAAGAACGCATGGCAATGGGCTTCACATTCCTGAAAATGGATCTCGGAATCGAACTTCTGATGGATGTCCCCGGCGCGCTCAGCGCTCCGCTTGGATTCCTCGAAAAGATGCGCGAATACAAAAAGACCGTCTTTTCCACGCCCCACGGCTCGATTGATCCGCGGGCCATGCGGGGGGAGGCGTACGATCTCTTCAACACGGCTCATCCGTTCACCGGAATCCATATCACGGAGAAGGGACTGGATCATCTGGAACAGTATATGGCCGATGTCCGCGCGGAGATCGGGTACGAGGTGCCGCTCGCAATCGACCATCTCGGCCATATTCCGCTCGAAGACTGCATCAAGCTGGCGAAACGTCTGGAGAAATACAATCTGGCCTGGATGGAGGACCCCGTCCCCTGGCAGATGACCAGTCAGTATGTCCGGCTCGCCAATGCGACGACCACGCCGATCGGAACCGGCGAGGATATGTATCTGAAAGAGTCCTTCAAACCTCTGTTCGAATCCGGAGCTCTTGCCGTGATCCATCCCGACATTCTCACGGCGGGCGGCATTCTGGAAACCAAGAAAATCGGCGATATGGCCGAGGAGTACGGGGTGCAGATGTCGATCCACATGGCGGAAAGCCCGATCGCCTGTCTTGCCGCTGTCCATGTCGCGGCGGCGACCCGCAATTTCATGGCGCTCGAACTTCACTCGGTCGATGTCCCCTGGTGGGGGGATCTCGTCTGTCCCGCCCTCCGCTACGACGGCGGATACATCACCGTTCCCGATGCGCCGGGACTCGGCATCGAATCGCTCAATGAAGAGCTGATCCGGAAAAAACTCCACCCCGACTTCCCCGAAGCATGGGCCCCTACCTCCGAGTGGGACAAGGAGTGGGCCAACGACAGACAGTGGTCCTGATCCGCGGAATTCTCCGCTGACTTCCCGCCCTCCCGCCGCCCCCGGCCGGGATCGGCGGGCTCCCCTGTACCGGGAAAAGATACCATTCAAGGAGTTTGTTCAATGCGTTGCCGTCGAGATGTTTTGAAGCCGTTTGAGGAGAACCGGGAATTCCTGCGCGACCGCGTTTCTTCCGGAATCGAAATGTACCGGAAAGTCTGGGCTTCGATCTCCGTTCAGGATCAGAAGGGAAACCCCGTCCGGAACGTGCATTTGAAGATCCGTCAGAAAAACCACGATTTCCGCTATGGCGCCAATTTGTTCATGCTTGAGGAGTTTTCCTCGGAAGAGCAGAATGCCGCTTATCGGACTTTGTTCGCCGATGCGTTCAATATGGCGACTCTGCCGTTCTACTGGTCCGATCTGGAAGCGGAGCAGGGGAAGCCGCGTTTTGCCAAGGACAGTCCGAAAGTCTATCGGCGCCCGGCTCCCGATCTGTGCCTGGAGTATTGTGAATCCCGGGGAATCGAACCGAAGGCGCACTGCCTGAACTACGCGAGCTTCACGCCGGAGTGGGCAAAGGGAACGGTCGAAAAAGAGAAACGTCTTCTTCTGAAGCGCTTCCGTGAACTTGCGGAACGCTACGCCGCCCGGATCCCCTCCTGGGAGGTGACCAATGAAACGTGGTGGGGATTCCGCAATCCCCGGCAGACCGCTTTTTACGATCAGCCTGACTTCGTCGAATGGAGCTTCGAACAGGTCGACCGCTGCTTCCCCGCAAACCGCCTGATCATTAACGAGGCGCACTGCAATATCTGGGACGACGCCCATTTCCACGGAAACCGCAGTCCCTATTACATGCAGATCGAACGGGCTCTTCTGAAAGGCTCCCGCATCGATTCGATCGGAATGCAGTTCCACATGTTCTACCGCGCGGAGGACGAAGCAAAGGAGACCGCCGTCTTTTACAATCCCCGCCGGATCTACGATGTGCTCGACACCTATGCCGCGCTCGGACGGCGCATTCAGATCACCGAACTGACCATCCCCGCCTATGCGTATACCGCGGAGGACGAGGAAATTCAGGCGGAGATCATCCGGAATCTTTACAGCATCTGGTTCAGTCACCCGGCGATGGAGGCCATCCTCTACTGGAATTTGGTGGACGGATTCGCCGCGTTCGCCCCGCAGGGCGATATGAGCTGCGGAGAAAATTATTATCACGGCGGTCTGATCCGCTACGATTTCACGCCGAAGCCGGCCTATCAGGTGATCCGGGAGCTGTTCGGCAAAACCTGGAGGACCGAGCTGGAGATGAATACCGGAGATGCCGGTCGAGTCGAATTCAAAGGATTCTACGGAGAATATGAACTGGAACTCTCCGTGGAAGGGAAAACCGTGACTCGTTCGATTCATCTGGAGAGGGAGTGTTCGCCGAAATTCACCGTGACAATCTGACAATCCGCCGGGGAATGTATGAACGCGTCAGGGAGGACCGTTTCAAGGTCTTTCGCCGGCGCTGAAACCGGATAGAAAATTTTATCACCACGAACATAATAATTCGAAAAAAGGAGAAGAAAAAATGCCGTCACTGAAAGACATGAGAGAAAAGGCACAGGAAGCCGGACTGATGAAGCTGGATCGTCTGATCAAGACCCGTCAGCACATTCCCGACACGGAGTTTCCGATTCCGGTCCGCGAACTGTGCGAACGCTATGAGAAGCTCTACACGGGCTGCATCAACGATGTGATGCGGGAGCTCTGCCTTCTGAACCAGAATCTGCCGTCCGACATTATGCCGCTGCGGGACGACATGGTCGTCTGCGGCGAGGCGTTCACGGTCAAAAGCGCCCCGAACTGCATGATCGAAGGCGAAATGACCTTCCGCGCACAGATGCTCGACGATATGAAGCCCGAGGGCCTTGTCGTCTGGGATACCTCCAGCGACACGGAAGCCTCCCTCTGGGGCGGCGTGATGACCGCCACCGCCATCACCAAGAAGATCCGCGGCGCCGTGATCGCCGGAGGCATCCGCGACACCAAGCAGATCCTGGATCAGAAATTCCCCATCTTCTATCGTTACCGCACCAGCAACGGCTCCCTGGGCCGCTGCATGATCACCCACTATCAGGTTCCGATCAAGGTCGGGAAAGTCACCGTCCGTCCGGGCGACATCATTTTCGGCGACATCGACGGCGTTCTCTGCATCCCGCGTGAAATCGCCTATGATGTCCTCCTCCGCGCGGAAGCCATCCAGCGCAACGAGGTCGATATCTTCGACTGGGTCCACAGCGGCGACACCATTCAGGAAATCATCGCAAAGGGCGGATACTTCTGATTCCCCCTGACAGTAAGAAAGGTTTGCAGTATCATGACCGAATACAAATACACCGGCATGTCCGTCGAAGAACAGAATCGCCAGATGAGCGAAGGCTACTGGAATTTCTGGAACTCCGACGTTCAGACCGCCATCGACCGCGACATCGAAGCCAACCGGAAAGCCGACGCCTTCTTCAAGCCCGCCGGACTGCCTCCCGGAGCCGACGTCAAAGTGGAACAGATCAAAAGCGAATTCATCTTCGGCGCCCACATCTTCAACTTCGACCAGCTCGGCACCGACGAACGCAACCGCCGCTACAAAGAACTCTACGGCTCTCTCTTCAACTCCGCAACGATCGCATTCTACTGGAAGCAGTTTGAAATGGAAGAGGGCAAACCCCGCTTCCGCGCAGAGTATCGCGACACCGCCGACTTCTGGAATCACTGCTCCGATCCGAAGCATCAGCCGCACTGGCGGAGACCCGCAACCGATCCGGTTGTGAAGTTCTGTCTGGACAAGGGGATCCGTCTGCACGGTCACACCCTCGTCTGGGGCAACAACACCTGGCAGATTCCCGACTGGCTGATGGCGAAAATGCCTCTGGAGTGCCTCAAAGACGCCAGACTCGACCGAAATCCCAAGAACGGGCAGTACCTTGCCGATGCAACCGCATTCGGCCTTGCCTCCCTTACGGCGGAAGAGTTCGCGGACCGCTATCCGGAGTTTGTCACCGAAATCAACACCCGGATGGCAAAACGCATTCTGGAGATCGCTCTGCGCTACGGAAATCAGGTTGACAGCTGGGATGTGGTCAACGAAAGCGCCGGCGATTTCGGAAAAGGCAACATGATCCCCGGCTCCCGGTTCTGCAAGAGCTGGTACGGTCCCATGCCGGGCGACTACACATACCGCGGATTCAAAATCGCCGAAAGTGTCTTCCCCGCAAAGGCCAGACTCAACATCAACGACTACAACATGAGCGACGATTACCTGAACCAGGTTCGCGATCTGCGCGCCCGCGGCTGCAAAATCGACATCATGGGAGCCCAGATGCATCTCTTCAATCCGCAGACCTGTCTGGACATTGCCGCCGGCGTCTCCGACGTGGAATCGCCCGCCCGGGTCCGCGAGAAATTCGCCCGTCTGGAANNTTCTGGAAAAAGCCGGTCTGCCGATCCACCTGAGCGAGATCACCATCACCGCGCCGAACAACGACGAACGTGGACAGGCGATTCAGGCGGTCATCGCCCGGAATCTCTACCGTCTCTGGTTCAGTCTCAAGCCGATGATGGGCATCACCTGGTGGAACGTCGTGGATGACTGCGGTGCGCCGGGGGAACCCTCCGTCTCCGGTCTCTTCTCCCGGAACATGGAGCCGAAACCGGCCTACTTCGCGTTGAACGATCTCATCAACAACCAGTGGAGAACCCGCAGTTGCGTCAAGGCGGGAAAAGACGGATCCGTCGAATTCCGCGGCTTCCGCGGCACCTACCGCCTGACCTGGCAGGACGCTTCCGGCGTTGAACAGAGCACCGAAGTCATCCTCCATTGAGCAACAAGGAGTTTTGTATGAACTGCAATGTGTTTGATCTTTCCGGACGGACCGCGCTTGTGACCGGTTCCAGCCGGGGAATCGGGAAGGCGGCCGCTCTGCTGCTCGGCCGGGCGGGCGCCCATGTGATCTTCCACGGCGTCCGCATGAGCGATCCGCTCCGGGAAACGGTGGAGCAGGCGGAAAAGGAGAAGATCTCCTGTTCCGTCGTCACCGGGAACCTCGCGGAGGAAGCCGAGGTCGAAAAGGTGGCGGACGAATGCGGAAAAAAGGTCGATATCCTGGTGCTGAACGCCTCCGTTCAGGAGTATATGCATCTGCGGGATTTCGATTCGAAGGAGTTCGAGCGCGAGATCAATACCAATCTGCGCAGCGCCTGTCTGCTTCTGAAGCGTCTCCTTCCGCCGATGCAGGAGCGGAAATGGGGACGGGTCATCAATGTGGGCAGCGTGAACCAGCTCCGTCCTGCCGCCCGTCTGACGGTCTATTCCGCAACGAAGGCCGCGCTTCAGAACCTCATGGTGAATGTCGCGAAAGAGTATGCTCCCAACGGCATCACCTGCAACTCCATCGTCCCGGGCATCATCTGCACGGACCGGAACCGTCGGATCCTTGCCGACCCGGCTA
>DDJH01000194.1:9117-13770 GCA_002338895.1 Lentisphaeria bacterium UBA1829
ATCTGCCGAAACTGCAGGCGATGGTTCCCGCCGGTCGTTTCGGAGCGCCGGAAGACTGCGCCGGAGCGATCCTGCTGCTCGCTTCGGAGGCGGGAAGCTACATCACCGGCGCGGAGATCCCGATCGCCGGAGGAATGCAGCTCTGACCGCTTTTCCCGGGAGAGAGGAAACGCTTTTCCTCCCCCGGGAATTTTGCTTTTCCGCTGTTCTTTTTCAGAAACAATCGAACATGGAGACCGGTTCCCCTGTCTGAAACAGACAAATGAACGTCAGATGGGAGATTGTTTGAGATGAACAGCGGTAAATTTTTTCTTTCCTTGTTTGCGGCGTCCGTCTGTGCCAGTGCGCTGACCGCCTATCTAACCCGTCCCGGGCGGAGTGCGGCATCGCCGGTCCGGGAGGAGCCGAAAATGGTGTTTTCCTCACCCGGCGCAGAACGCCTTCAGACCGATTTTTCCAATGCCATTTCCAAGTCCATGCCGGCGGTTGTTCTGATTACGGCTCAGAAACGGATCGGCGTGGTGAGCCCTTATTCCAATATCTACGACTATCGGCGCAGACGGATTGATTATCTGGATGTCCCGAGCGGACAGGGATCCGGATTCTTCATCCGGGAGGACGGCTACATCCTGACCAATTATCATGTCGTCCGCAATCAGGACTCCTTCTGGATCACCACCCATTCCGGCGAGGAGTACCCCGCCCAGGTGGTCGGAATCGACCCGCCGACCGATCTGGCTCTGCTGAAAGTCAATGAGAAGAAAACCTTTCCCGTGCTGAAGTTCGCGGACAGCAACTCCATTGAGATCGGACACTGGGCCATCGCCATCGGCGCCCCCTTCAGTCTGAGCCGGACCGTGACAGTCGGAATCGTTTCCAACAAGAAACGCAGCGGTGTCGGAATGAATCTCTACGAAAGCTATGTCCAGACCGATGCCTCCATCAATCCGGGCAATTCCGGCGGTCCGCTTCTGAACATCCGCGGAGAAGTCATCGGAGTCAACGATTTCATTCTCTCGCCCTCCGGCGGGAACATCGGACTGAGTTTCGCCATTTCGTCCGAGATCGCCGAAGGGGTCGCCAGGGAGCTTATCGCCCGCGGACATGTCGAACGTCCATGGCTCGGCATCGTGATGCAGGCTCTCGACCGCGATGCGAAAAAACAGCTCAATCTCGATCACGGCGTTCTCGTCGCTCAGATTTTCCGGGGATCGCCGGCCGCCGGAAGACTCCGCAGAGGCGATGTGATCCTCAAGGCGAACGGCAGAGTCATTTCCGCTCCGCATGATCTGCAGGGAATCGTCTTCTCCCTGACGCCGGGCGCTTCTTTGAAGCTGGAGGTTCTCCGGGGATCAACGGTTCAGGAAATCGATCTTTCCGTCCAGAAATCTCCCCGCAACTGGTCCCGTATGACGCCGGATCAGAATTCGGAATCCATTCCGGTCCGGCAGCTCTGATCCCGCCGGACCCGTCTTTCCTCCCACACAAAAAAAAGACCCGCATCGGAACTCCTGCCGGTGGCGGGTCTTTTTTCTGGCAATTTTTTTACATGGAGAATGCCGGTCCGAGATAGAGTCTGCGCGCTTCGGGGTCGTTGATCAGAAAGTCGCTGGCGCCCTCGCAGAGGATCTCCCCCTTGCACATCAGGTACGCACGGTCGACGCACGCCAGAGTCTCCCGCACATTGTGGTCGGTAATCAGAATCCCGAGATTTTTCTCCTTGAGCTGGGCGATGATCTGCTGCACTTCATAGACGGAGATCGGATCCACTCCGCTGAACGGTTCGTCCAGCAGAATGAACGAGGGGTTGGTCACCAGTGCGCGCGTGATCTCCAGACGGCGGCGTTCTCCGCCGGAAAGCGTCATCGCCTTCTGCTTGGCAAGGCGTGTCAGATCCAGTTCGTCCAGCAGCTGCGCCAGACGCTGTTTCCGCTCTTTTCTGGAAATGTCGAGCGTTTCCAGAATCGCCATGATATTATCCTCCACGGTCAGCTTCCGGAAGATCGAGGGATCCTGCGCCAGGTAGCCCATTCCCATGCGGGCGCGGACATACATCGGCACCTGCGAAATATCCACTCCTTTGAAATAGATGGTTCCGCCGTCCGGACGGATCAAGCCCATAATCATATAAAAACTGGTCGTCTTTCCAGCTCCGTTCGGCCCGAGGAGGCCGACCACTTCTCCGCTGCGGACATTGAGATTGACATTGGAAACAACCGTTCTTCCCTTATAGGTCTTTTTCAGACCGCGGGCATCCATCAGCAGTTCATCCTGTTCCGCCATGTGATCCGCTCCTTTTCCGTTACTTGCCGATTTCCGTCGAGTGGATGGTGGCGTTCACCACTTCGACCCGTTCGGAATCCAGATGCAGCGTGATGACCTCTCCGCGTACGCGCGATTTGCCTTTGATGACCAGAGGTTTGATCAGCAGTGTGATGGTCTCGTCCTTGACATTGTAAACCGCCTTTCCCGCAAAGGCTTTCTGCTCCTCCCCGTTGGAGAGGGGGGCTTTGCGGGTAATGACGACATCGTCGATACATTCGATCCGCGACAGTTTCTTTCCACCGGTCGGATCATCCGATTCCGCGGCCGGAGCATTCTGTCCGGGTGCGGCGGCTTTTGCCGCATTCCCCTTTTTCCCGTCGGCCTTCGGGGGCTTCTCCGCATCCTCCAGGAAAAGGACCATCTTCCGGCAGGTGATCAGCATTTCCGGATCGTCCACAAGGACATTGCCAAGGAAGGTGGCCTTGTTGTTGGCAATGTCGATATCCATTGCGTCCGCATTGATGGTGGTCGGCGTGTCGGGCCGCGCGGAGCGTTTCCCTGCCGCGCTGAACAGCGATATCTGAGAAAAAAGAGGTATCTGCGCGGCAAACAGGGTAATTGCGGCAAACAGGATCAGTTTCTTCATTTGGTCTCCCGGGATTGGATGTTGTTCTGTTTCTTTTGGGTATTGGCTGCCCGTTCCCGCGCCTGGGAACGGATGATGACTTTCACTTTGCTGCGGATGTGGACGGTGCGTTTGTCAAAATCCGCGTCGAATCCGACTCCCTGCAGATCCATCTCGCGGGAGCGGAGTTCCACGATGTCGTCCCCCCGCAGAATTTTTGTGTTCTTGTCGTACACGGCGGATTTCGTCGTCAGGATCGCATCGGAAGTCGGGTAGTTCTTCCAGAATTCGGCAACCTCCTTCGGTCCTGTTCCGAACGGATACAGCTTCTGCCCGAGCAGCTGTTTCACATGAAAAATATTGGTGTGCTTCTTGACCACATCCAGAATCGGTCCTTCCAGATTGATGAAGGCTCCGAGATTCTGCGCCTTCTGCCCGTAGATGATGTATTGCAGTTCCCCTCCGCCTTTTTTGTACTCCGGAAGAGCGAACTCCTCCATCGTCGCCGAGGTCCCGACTCCGTCCTGTGCCGACAGCGGCAGAAGAAATCCCAGCAGAACCAAACATGTCAGAGATCGAAATAACGGCTCATGAGAGAATCCCATCTGTTCTGTTCCTTCAGTAAAAATTCGATTGCTTCCCGGACCGCTCCGTTTCCTCCCGCATGACGGGTCCGCAGATCCGCAATCCGGTCCAGTTCCGGCACGGCGTCTCCCACCGCGACCGCAAGTCCGCAGAGTGCCATCGGGCGCGCATCCACAATATCATCCCCGATATACATGCACTCCTCCGGTGCCAGATTCTGTTCCTTCAGCAGGGTTTCAAAACCCTCCTTCTTGTCCAGAATCCCCGTATAGAAAAAGTCGAGCTTCAGCTCTTTTGCCCGGTGTTCGTTCGCATGGGACGCCCGGCCGGAAAGAACGCCCACCTTGAGCCCCGCCCGTCGGGCAAGGACGATCCCGTGCCCGTCGCGGACATGGAAAAATTTGATCTCTTCACCCGATCCGCATCCGTAGCCGATGCGTCCATCGGTCAGAACTCCGTCAATATCCAGTACAATCGCGCGGATGCGCCGGGCTTTCTCATGCAAGGTCATGAATCTGTTTCACTTTCTTCAGAAGAGGTTCGACGTCGTCCAGACGCAGGCTGTTCGCTCCGTCGGAGAGCGCCTTCTCCGGATTCGGATGCACTTCCATGAAAATCGCATCGATCCCCACCGCGGCCGCCGCACGGCTGAGTGCCGGAATGAACTGACGCTGTCCCCCGGAAACCGTTCCCAGTCCTCCGGGCAGCTGGACCGAATGAGTCGCATCGAACACCACCGGCACTCCGAATTCGCGCATGGTCTGCAGTCCGCGGAAGTCCACCGCAAGGTTGTGGTAGCCGAAGCATGTTCCGCGTTCCGCCAGAAGAATTCCCGAACATCCCGCCTGCTGGAGTTTCCGGATCACGCCCGCCATATCCTCCGGCGCAAGAAACTGTCCTTTTTTCACGCAGACCGGCCGTCCGGTTTTCGCCGCCGCGGTCAGCAGATCGGTCTGTCGGCACAGGAACGCCGGAATCTGGAGCAGATCCGCCGTTTTCGCGACATCGTCCGCCTGCCTTTTGCATGCNNCCGCCTGCCAGCTTTCGTGAATATCGGTGACGACCGGAAGATCGAATTCCTGTTTGACCGCTTCCAGAATTTCGAGTCCTCTTTCCAGTCCCGGTCCGCGATAGGAGTCGATGGAAGAGCGGTTCGCCTTGTCGAACGAGGCCTTGAA
>DDJH01000121.1 GCA_002338895.1 Lentisphaeria bacterium UBA1829
TCCTGTTCTCCTTGCGGATCTTCCGGACAAAAGGCGATTCCACAAAAAACGACTTGCAGGAAATTGCATACGCTTCCAGAGAAATGCGGAAGGAAAACACCGGCATTTCCAAAGCGGATGTCCAGTTTGCGGTAACCTTCCAGACCCCTTCGCAGGTGTCCGGACGATTCTCCACAAAGTGGAATTCGCCGTCGGAAGACGACAGCACGCCGGAACTCCATGATATCGTCAGATCATGGAGTGCGGATGGTGAAAATGTCAGATTCATCGTCTGCATTGTTTTCCGGCGTTTGTCTGCAAGACCTTATTTCGCGGCTTTTTCGTTTTTCTGGAACACGCCGGCTTCCAGGAGTTTGTCGATCAGCTGCTGCATGGAGTTGAACGCGCCGAGGAAGCCGTTCGGCGGCATGATGACGCGGATCGTCCCCTGCGGAACCGGTGCTTTGCCATCCTCGGTCGGCTGAAGAGTGACAAAGTCAAATCTGACCATTCCGCCGGCAAAATGAATCTGACCGATGCCGTCTGCAAAAATTTCTTTCTTTTCGCTCATTGGAAGAACCTTTCTTTTTATTTTGTTCTGCTTTCCGGCCGGAAATCCACCGTGGATCACCGGTCCGGTCCGCTACTATAACAGAAGAGACGGAAGATGTCAAGAGCTCCTCCGTCTATTTTTCATTATTTTTCCTTTTGTCCGCCGATGACATTCTCCGGCGGGCATTCCTGTTCGGAAAGCGGATTGGCAAACGTAATGACACGCTGCGGGAATGGAATGTTCAATCCCCTGGATTCCAGAGCCCCTTTCAGTTGATACTTCAACTGGAAATAGAGATCCCAGTAATGTTCGACCGTGGCCCAGACTCGGATCTGGAGATTGACGGAACTGTCCGCCAGCTCCATCACCAGAACCTGCGGAGCGGGATCCTTCAGCACCTTGTCATTTTTTTCCACCAGTTCTTTCAGGATGGCAACGCCCTGTTCCAGAGAGTCCGAATAGGAGATCCCGACGGTAATATCCATTCTCCGAGTGCCGTTTCTCGTATAATTTTTGATCGGAGTTCCCCAGATTGCGGCGTTCGGAACGGAAAGATAGAGTCCTTCCATCGTCGTCAGCGTCGTTGTGAAGAATCCCATCTCGGTAACCGTTCCGCTGACGGAACCGCAGTCCACATAATCGCCGATCGTGTACGGCCGCAGGAACAGCAGGATCACACCGGCCGCGATATTGCTCAGCGTATCCTTGAATGCCAGGCCGATCGCCAGACCGGCCGCACCGAGAACCGTGATCAGACTGGCCGTGTTGACTCCCAGAAGATCCAGAATAATCAGAATCGCCAGAAATGCGATCCCGTAGCTGACCGCTTTATCCAGAACCTTTTTTGCGGCAAGATCCAAAATCCGGAGATTCTTTGGTGCTCTCGCCATCAGCGCATGGACCATTCGGATGCACACCTTTGCCAGAAGGACGATCAGAAGAGAGAGAACGATCACTTTCCCAAAATGCATCAGATCGTCCTGATAATTATCCCAGAGATATTGAAAAAATTCCCTGAAGCGGCCATGGCCGATGGTTTCAATTGCTTTCTGGGTTGTTTCTTCCACGACAGAGGGTTCTTCCGGTTCCATTCGATCTTTTTCCTTTCCTGATTGAACGGGAGTTCTCCCGCTGTTTTCCTGCTCAATACGCACAAAACCTATTCGGGAATATATAATCTTCGCAAAAACTTTCAAGCAGGAGAAACAAAAAAGATCCCGGAAACCATACCGGGATCTTTTCTTTTCCGCGGGTTTCCGGAAGCTGGCATCGGCATCTTCCGGGTCCCAGACAGGGAGTTTCTGTTGCAGTCCGACGGCGAAAACGCGGGTCCCGCCGGAGATGGGAAATCACCAGATCTTCCCTTGTCGCGCTTACCAGTTGTGAAACGCATCCACATCATAGAAGTTCAACGGTTCGACATAAGGCGACCAGGAATCTTTCTGATGCTGATCCTCCGCGGTCAGGAAGAGCGGACCGACCACGCCGCCGAATCCCCACCGGTCGTAGACACGGATTTGAATGGTATTCGGCTTCCCGTAGCGGATCAGGCGGGAGGGAATCCGATAATTCCGCAGCCGTCTGTACGGATCGGAAACGGTTTTGAATGAAGTCTCGCCGATTTTTTCGCCGTTGAAACTTGTCCAGTCGGCATCGTCGATCGGACCGCCGGCCAGACGGAGATCGAATCCTTTCCAGGATTCCGGAACGGTCACGCGGATCTGGATCCACGCGTATCCGTCGTACATTTTCCTCATGGAGAGCGGAGTCTCCTTCGGATAGGTATGATACGGATTGTTCTGCACAAACCCCTGTTTCTCCCAGGGTGTGCCGAGACGGATCGGACGCCATCCGCTCGAATCGGAAAGAGTCCCGCTGTTTTTCGGATCCAGTTTCAGCATACCCTTCTCCAGCGGGATCCTCCCCCGAAGAGGCGTGATGGTGTTATGACGCATGCGCCGTCCGGTAAACAGTTTCAGATCGCGTCCAAGCGGAAGATTCATGTTGCTGAAGATCGTGCTCCAGACCCGAGAAACTTTTTCCTTGTTCCAGAAGGTGTCGTCGAACATTTCCGGGGAGAGATTCAGCACAACGATCGCTCCGCCCTTCTGAAAATCGTGGCGGACGATCACGGCCGGATTCGTCCGGACACTCCAGTCCGGGGTCTCGAGCACCTCCATCTCTTTCGGGGTCCGGAAATAGAGATCCGCCTCGGTCACGCCGGAGAACATCGGATCGTCCTTCGGGATTTCCACCCGGAACACCGGCTTTCTGCTTTTCTTCAGGGGGACGGGAAGAAGGTCCAGCGGAGCTCCGGGAAGACAGAGAATCGTCCGGTTCTTCTCCTTCTGTGCAAACGCCTTGCGGAAATTTTCCCGTGCGGACGGCTGGATCCCGTCCCGGCCAAGAATCACGACTTCGCATCCGGCGAGTTCTCCCGGGGTCCACCCGCCTTTTTTCTCGTAGACAAGACCCATTTTCTGCAGGATCTTCTCATTTTCCCGGTCGCCGAGATAGATCACCTTCTGGGGATTGACCGGGAGGAACGGGGTTGCCATCTCCGTCAGGATATTGTCCACCAGAAGTGTGGCGGCGGGGTCTTTCCCGTAGCGCGATGTGACGTCGAGCTGACAGAACAGGACATGTCCGTGCTGCTGTTTCAGCTCCATCAACGCGGCGAACATCAGATTGAATCCGCAGTCCACGATCGTCCGGAAATTTCCATACGAGGGTTTGCGGATCACATTCCCCGCGACCATGCCGCCGTTGCCGATTTTCCATTTTGAACGCGGAT
>DDJH01000183.1 GCA_002338895.1 Lentisphaeria bacterium UBA1829
ATGAACATGGCAGGCAGTTGTATGCGATATACGGATTTTTGGAAAGATCCGATTCAAACCCCTTGCGCGGAATGATGGAGATCGTCTCTCCGACCAGATTGGCCGTCCGGTTCGGGAACGAACGGGATGAAACACGATACGCCGCAACGGGCATTCCTTTGGCGGTCATTCCGGCCGCAACAATTCTGCCGAGATACATACTGCAAAACCTCCTGATGATGGTGTTGAAAAACTTCTCTTCCGCGTTCCCTGCGGGACGGCGGGAAGGATGCGCGGTTTCTGCGGGGACTCCCCCTGCCGGACCTCCCCGTTTTTCCGTCCGGGGAACTGTTCTGACAATATAAAGCGGAAACGCTATTTTTCAATCCCCTCCCCTTGAATATCTTCCATTTAAATGGTATAATAACGGAATTGCAAAAAACAGGAAGATACAAAATAGTATAAGAAAGGAGATTCGATCATGGCCGTTTTCAATGGTTTTCATGCAATGATGCCCCCGCAGGACAAGGTTTCGCAGGTGGCGGCGGTTCCCTACGATGTGGTCAACAGCGAAGAGGCGGCGGAACTGGCGAAGGGCAATCCGCTCTCCTTCCTCCGGGTGTCGCGGCCCGAGATCGAAATGCCGGAGGGGACGGATCTGCACAGCGATCCGGTCTACGCAAAGGCGGCGGCGAATTTCAAACGGCTGATCGAAGAGGCGCCGCTGACCGAGGATCCGGTGGCGAATCTGTATGTCTATTCGCTCAAGATGAACGGACGCCTGCAGATCGGCATCGCCGGAGCGGCCTCCGTGGAGGACTATGAGAACAATGTCATCAAAAAGCATGAGAAGACCCGCAAGGACAAAGAGGACGACCGCGCACGTCATGTGATGGATCTCCGCTCCCATACCGGTCCGGTGTTCCTGACCTACCGGGGAAATCCGGAAATCGACGCGATTGTCGCCTCCATCACGGCCGAGACGCCGTATTACTCCTTTGTCGCTCCGGACGGGATTGAACACAAGCTCTGGAAAGCGGGGGCGGAACGCACGCTGAAGCTCTCCGAACTGTTCCGGAACCGGATTCCCTGCTTTTACATTGCGGACGGGCATCACCGCGCCGCGTCGGCCGCCCGGGCGGGAGCGGCATGCCGGAGTGCGAATCCGCATCAC
This sequence comes from Lentisphaeria bacterium UBA1829, assembly GCA_002338895.1. GTDB lineage: Bacteria > Verrucomicrobiota > Lentisphaeria > Victivallales > UBA1829 > UBA1829. The sequence continues at coordinate 1,154 of DDJH01000183.1, forward strand.
ACGGGGAAAGAGGATTACAACTTCTTTCTGGCGGTGGCGTTCCCCTCCGATCAGCTCCGGATTCTGGCCTACAACCGGGTGGTGAAGGATCTCAACGGACTGAGCGAAAAAGAGTTTCTGGCCAAAGTCGCCGAACGCTTCCATGTGGAGGAGACGAAGGAACAGGAACCCGCCGAACGCGAAACGATCTGCATGTATCTGGGCGGACGGTGGTACAAGCTCACGCCGAAGTTTGACACGTCGAAACTGGGCGTGATCGAGAAGCTGGATGTCAGCCTTCTTCAGGACAATCTGCTGGGGCCGGTTCTCGGGATCGACGATCCCCGGACGAGCAGGCGGATCGACTTCGTCGGCGGAATCCGCGGCACGAAGGAGCTGATCCGGCTGGTGGATTCCGGTCGTGCGGCGGTCGCGTTCTCCATGTACCCGACCACGCTCGAACAGCTGATGGACATTGCGGACGCGGGCGCGATCATGCCGCCGAAGTCGACCTGGTTCGAACCGAAACTGCGGGACGGCCTGGTCATTCACAATTTCTGACCCGCCCGGGGGCCCTTTTATGAGCCATGTCATTCGTCTTGGTTCGGCGGTTCTCGTTCTTCTTCTGCTGGCATCCGGCTGCAGGGAGCAGCCCGCCGTACAGCAGAAAGCTCCGGATGTGATTGTCTCACCGGCCGAAGCGGCGGTGTTTGAAGTCTATACGCCCTCCATCAGCAATGTGCGGGCGTATGACTCCGTCGATCTGGTCGCCCGCGTGGAAGGGATTCTTCAGAAGTGCAATTTCCGGGACGGCGAACTGGTACGCAAGGGACAGCTTCTCTTTCAGATCGAGCCGGACCGCTACGAAGCGGCCGTTGCCGCCGCCGAAGCGGAACTGCTGAAGGCCCGAGCCAACCAGAAGAACTCCACGACGGATTATCAGAGACAGAAGACCCTTCTGGAAAAAGATGCGGTCTCCGTGCGGAATTACGACAGTGCCGAGTCGAAGAAGATGCAGAGCGACGCCGCCGTTCTCGCGGCGGAAGCCAAACTCCGCCAGGCGAAACTCGATTTGAGCTACACTCAGATCCGCGCACCGTTCGACGGACGGATCAGCTTCAACCGGTACAGTGCCGGCAACCTGGTCTCCCCCTCGAGCGGGAGTCTTGCCACACTGCTGCGCTCCGGCCCGGTCAAGGTGGACTTCCGTCTGAACGAGATCGATCTTCTGCGTCTGATGGAATCCGGAGCCATCCGGAAAAACAGAATCGGAGAAGTTCCCGTCGAGCTCTACTTTCAGAACGGACGGAAGTACGCCAGGAAGGGACGTCTGGATTCATTTGACAACAAGGTCAGTCAGACGACCGGAACCTTTCAGCTGCGCGCGGTCTTCGACAATCCCGATTATGAACTGATTCCCGGCATGTATGTGAAGATCCGTCTGCGGACGGGGAAGGCGCAGAAGAGCGTCACCGTTCCGCCTGCGGCGGTGCAGACCGATCTCTCCGGAGATTATGTCTATGTCGTGGATTCGAACAACCGGGTGGAACGGCGCAACGTGAAGGCGGAACGCCAGGAGGGATCGCTCTATATTTCGAAAGGACTTCGGGAGGGGGAACTGGTGATTGTGGAAGGAATCACGAAGGCCCGTCCCGGCGGGGTCGTCACACCGCAGCGGCAGAAAACTGCGGAGACGGGGCGATGATCAGTCGTTTTTTCATTGAACGGCCGCGGTTTGCAATGGTGATCGCGCTGCTGTTTCTTCTGGCGGGCTCGATTGCGATTCAGATGCTTCCGGTGACGCAGTATCCGAACATCGCGCCGTCGCTGATTCAGGTGACGGCGACCTATCCGGGAGCCGACGCGTCCACCGTGCGCGACACGGTCATCCAGCCGATCGAGGCACAGCTCAACGGCGTCAAGCGGATGCTCTACATGAGCTCCACGGCCACCGACAACGGAGCGGCGGTCATCAACGCGACCTTCGACATCGGAACGGACGGCGACTCCAACACGGTGAATGTTCAGAACCGCGTGAACTGGGCGACGGCCGCTCTGCCCTCGGAAGTGCAGCAGCAGGGGGTGATCGTGAAGGAGAAGTCGGCGAACATGCTTCTGATCATCACGCTGACCTCGCCGAAAGGGACGCACGATGCGCTTTTTCTGAGCAACTTCATGTCGATCTACATCAAGGATGAGATTGCGCGGATTCCCGGAGTCGGCGATGTGATGGCGTTCGGGGAGCGGAAATACGCGATGCGGATCTGGGTGGATCCGGATCGTCTGGCGTCGCTCTCCATGACGGTGGACGATGTGATCGCGGCAATCCGGGCGCAGAATGTGCAGGTTTCCGCGGGAGCGGTCGGCGATCCGCCGATGAAGGGAAAAATCCCGCTGCGTCTCTCGATCAGCACAAAAGGACGGCTTGCGACGCCGGAGGAATTCGCCGAAATCGTGATCCGGGCGGAAAAGGATGGCTCCCAGGTGAAGATCCGGAACATCGCGGAGGTGGAACTCGGAGCGGAAAACTATGCGACCGCGGCGGAAGTGAACGGAAAACCGGGAGCGCTGCTGGCGGTGTATCAGCTCAACGACGCAAACGGACTGGCGATCGCGGAAGCGTGCAGGGCCAAACTGGAATCGCTGAAAAAAAGCGTCTTCCCGGACGATCTGGAATACGGAATCCAGTACGACACGACCGACTTCATCTCCGCCTCCATTCATGAAGTGGTGGAAACGCTTGTCATCGCGGTTCTTCTTGTGATTCTGGTCACCTATCTGTTTCTCCAGGACTGGCGATCGACGCTGGTGCCGACGATTGCGATTCCCGTTTCTCTGGTCGGGACCTTTGCGGCGATGGCGGTTCTCGGGTACTCGATCAATCTGATCACGCTGTTCGGACTGATTCTTGCAATCGGCATCGTGGTGGACGACGCGATCGTGGTCATCGAAAACGTGAACCGTCTGATGGAGGAGGAAGGGCTCTCCCCGAAGGAGGCGGCGATCCGCTCGATGCGTCAGGTGACCTCGCCGATCATCGCGACGACCTCGGTTCTGCTGGCGATGTTCCTCCCGATCTGTTTCATGAGCGGGATCACGGGCGTGATGTACCGGCAGTTCGGCATCACGATTTCGATCAGCGTGTTTCTTTCGATGATCAACGCCCTGACGCTGAGTCCTGCGCTGAGCGCGCTGCTTCTGCGCCCGATCGACAAGGGACGGAGGAAACCGCTCCTGTTCCGTCTGTTCGACCGGATGTTCGACAAACTGACCGGCGGNNGCTATCTTGCGCTGGTCCGTTCGCTTCTCCGGAAGGCGGTGTTCATCGGGGGAGTGTATCTGCTGTTCACGCTTTCGCTGGTCTGGATCTATGGAAAGGTTCCGACCGCGTTTGTTCCGGATGAGGACCAGGGGGCGTTCTTTGTCAGCATCCAGCTTCCGGACGGGGCCTCGCTGGACCGGACAATCGAAGTGGGGGAGAAGGTCCGGGAGCTTCTCCGCGGAGAGGAGGAGGTGCGGGACATCTTCTCCATCGCGGGGTACAACATCATCACCGGGGTGCAGGCGTCGAACTGCGGTTTTGCGGTGGTCATGCTGAAACCGTGGGAAGAGCGGAAGAAGGAGGGCCAGGATCAGTTTTCGCTGGTGCGGAAAGCTCAGGGGAAACTGGCGCGGATTCCGGAGGCGTCGGTTGTTCCATTCGGCCTTCCGCCGATTCCGGGCATCGGGACGACAGGGGGGTTCTCCTTTGTGCTGCAGGACCGGACGGGAACCGATGCGCAGCATCTGCAGCAGGTGTTGAATGAACTGGTGACGGAAGCGAACCGGAGTCCGAAGCTGTCGGGCGTGTTCTCGACGTTCCGGGCGAATCTGCCGCAGCTTTATCTGGACATCGACCGGGAGAAGGTGCTGAAGCTGGGAATTGCGCTGGCGGATGTGAATTCGGCGCTTCAGTCGCTGTTCGGGAGCCGGTACATCAACGACTTCAATCTGTTCGGGAAGAGCTTCAAGGTGGAGGTGCAGTCGAAACCGGAATACCGGAAGGAGGCATCGGATATTCCGGGGATCCACATTCGCTCGTCGTCGGGGGAGATGGTTCCGCTGGGGACGTTCACGGAGATCCGGAAGCGCTTTGTTCCGCAGTATCTGTCCAACTACAACATGTACTCCTCCGCGGTGATCACGGGATCGCCGGCGCCCGGCGTGAGCTCCGGAGAGGCGATGAAGGAGATGGAACGCATCGCGGAGAGCCATCTG
>DDJH01000167.1:0-4749 GCA_002338895.1 Lentisphaeria bacterium UBA1829
GGCTTCAAGAACGCCACCGACGGATCCATCCATATTGCGATCGACGCAATCAAGACGGCCTCCGCCAAACACAGCTTTCTCGGAGTCATCAACGACGGCCGGACCGGGGTCTTCCACACGAAAGGCAACCGGAACTGCAACATCATCCTCCGCGGGTCCTCCACGTCGACGAACTATGGATCGGAATACATCGCGTTCACGGAGGAGCTGATGAGAAAATCAGGTCTGCAGCCCTCGATCGTCATCGACTGCAGCCACGGCAACTCTCTGCGCAATCCGCTGAATCAGCCGGCGGTCTTCCGGGACATCATCGGCCAGCTGAAAAACGGAACCGACTCCATCGCCGGAGTCATGCTGGAAAGCTATCTGAAAACCGGAAAGCAGCCGATGAAAAACCGCTGCGATCTGACGTACGGGCTCTCCATCACCGACGGCTGCCTCGGCTGGGAGGAAACTGAAAACCTCATCCTCGAGCAGTACAACGCGCTCTGAAAACCGTTTTTTCGACACAGACAAACAACAAAGAACGGGCGGCTTCCGGATTGATTTCGGAAGCCGCCCGTTCTCTTTTTTTCAATTCCGGAACGCGGGGATCGGATGGCCCCGCATCTCCGGAAGGAATTCTTCGATCTTACTTACTTCTGAGCGTTGGCAATCAGAGCGGTGAAGGTGTCGGCCTTCAGAGCCGCACCGCCGATCAGACCGCCGTCGATATCCTTCTGAGCGGTCAGGGCAGCGGCGTTTTCGGCCTTCATGCTGCCGCCGTACTGGATGATGGTGTTTTCCGCAACTTCGGCGCCGAAGAGATCCGCGAGGGTCTTGCGGATGAACGCGTGGGTTTCCTGCGCCATTTCAGGAGTTGCGGTCTTTCCGGTTCCGATCGCCCAGACCGGCTCATAGGCAATGACGATCTTGGAAATATCCTCGATCCCCGCAAGTCCTTCTTCGATCTGGCGCGCAAGCACNNGGCGGCGCTGAGTCCGGCAAGTCCGCCTTTGAGCTGGACATCGAGAACTTCATTGGTCTTTCCGCCTTCGCGCTCCGCGAGGGTTTCGCCGATGCAGACGATCGGTTTGAGTTCATATTTCAGAGCGGCTTTGATGCGTTTGTTGACCGTTTCATCGGTTTCGCCGAAATANNCTGTGCCCGATGATCACATATTCGACGCCGATCTCTTTGAGCATGGCGCCGGAGATTTCCCCGGTGAATGCGCCGTTGTCGGCCCAGTGGATGTTCTGAGCGCCGACTTTGACATTGGTTCCCTTGAGCACTTCCACAGCCGTTGCCAGACTGGTGAAGACGGGGCAGACCGCCATGGTGACGCTGTCTCCGAACTGGGCAAGACTTTCTTTCAGAGCCTCCGCAAGCGCTTTGGTCTCCGCCGCGGTTTTGTTCATTTTCCAGTTTCNNGTCTCGGTGGCGGTCATGTTCATTTTCCAGTTTCCGGCGATAAAGGTTTTACGTGCCATTTGCAGAATTCCTTACATTGTTGTTTGCGGCGTTTCCGCCTGTTTGAATAGAAAAAGTTTCTTCCTGTAATATAATTTCCAAACCCGTCGAATGCAAGCCGGGAATCGAAAACATTTCCCATCGCTGCGCAATCGGTGCGGAAGGAGAATCGGACCGTTTTCTGTGTGGAAACAACCGCTTTTTCCGTTTTCAACGGCTCCGCCGGTTGGCGGCGATGGAAATCAGCATGCAGATTCCGAGCAGATAGGGGTAGCAGAGAAATTTCAGAAGCTCGATGGAGGAGACCGCCATTCCCGCCCCAGCCAGTCCCGTTGCGGCGAGGATCTGTGCGCCGTAGGGGATGATGCCCTGAATCACGCAGGAGGCGGTATCCAGCAGACTGGCCGACCGTTTCGGATCCACCTGATACCGTTCCGCAATATCCTTTGCGATCGGCCCGGCGATCACGATGGCGACCGTATTGTTGGCGGTGAACAGATTGATCACCATCACCAGCAGCGCGATTCCGAACTCTGCGCCGCGATGTCCGCGGATATGCCGTTCGATTTTCAGAAGGATGTATTCGATTCCGCCATTGTAGCGGATCACGCGGAGGAGCCCTCCTGCGAGCAGCGCCACGATCAGGGTTTCCGACATGCTCAGCGCCCCCTTCCCCATCACGTCCAGGAATCCCCAGAAATTGAATGCGCCGTTGAACAGACCGATCACGCCGGCGAAGACGGTTCCGAAAATCAGCAGCGCCATCACATTGAATCCGAGCACCGCGAGGACCAGAACACTGAGGTAAGGCAGAACGGAAAGAAACGCATTGGCGTTGAGGATCTTCTCATCCACCGCTCCGGATCCATGTCCGAGAAAGAGGTAGAGAACGACCGTCAGCAGCGCCGCGGGAATCGCGATGCGGATATTGGCATAGAACTTTGCCCGCATATCGACGCCCTGGGTCCGGGTTGCGGCGATCGTGGTGTCGGAGATCATGGAGAGATTGTCGCCGAACATCGCGCCCCCGACCACCGCGCCGAGACAGAGCCCCATGGACACTCCGATATTTTCCGTCAACCCCAGAGCGATCGGTGCAAGCGCCACAATCGTCCCGACCGACGTCCCGATCGAGATGGAAATAAAGCATGCCACCACAAACAGTCCGCAGACCAGCAGATTCGGCGGCACGAACGCCAGCGCGATATTCACGGCGGCATCCACCGCCCCCATCGCCTTGGCCGTATACGCGAACGATCCTGCGAGAATGAAGATCAGACACATCGTCATGATATCCACATTCCCCATTCCGTGCGCGAACAGTTCGATCTTGCTCCGGAGCGACGCCTTCCGGTTGAGCACCAGAGCCGTCGCCGACGCCACCACAAACGCGATCGGCATCGGCACCTTGTAGAAATCTCCCGAAGAAAGCGACAATCCCAGATAAAACAGCAGGAACACGCCGAACGGGATCAGCGCTTTTGCCCTCGGCGGCCGGTTCAGAGAAAAATCGGTGATGTCCATCATGCGAAAACAAACTCTTCCGTTGGGAATTCCGCGTTATTTCGACTTTTTGCTTGAGCGGGAGCTTTTGGATTTCTTCGCACTCTTCGAAGAGCTCTTTCCCCCGGTTCCGATGGACACATTTCCCTTTCCGGTGTTGACGCTCATATCCAGAGCCATTCCTTCTCCCTCCTCGTCATCGGCCTTCTTTTTGGATTTCTTTTTCGCCCCGGTCAGTTCGATGTTTTTCGGGAAATTGCTCTCCTGCTGTTCGGTTTCCACGATCAGCACCTTCGGTTTGGTCTGATCGATCTGCTTCTGGTATTTTTTCTGGATTTCATCCGGCAGTTCCTCGACCTTGACAATCGACACGCCCCCCCAGTGGGAGATATGAGCACCGCTTTCGCTGAAACGCAGAATTTTGTATTTTCTGAGCACCGCGCCGGTTTTTGTGGTCAGATCCGGACGTTTGCTGATGGCTTTCCGGCGTTTTTCGATTTTGGCCACATATTTTTTGATTTCCTCCCTGCGGTTTTCCGGCCACTCCTCGAGCGGGATCATCACGGCGCCCTGCCGGTGAAGGATGGTCAATCCTTCCGCGGAATAGGATGCGACGGTGTAGTTGTAATAGGTTTTTCCCTTGGTTGTCGTAATATCCGCCCCCTGGAGGAGAGTCAACGGGAGCAGCAGGCAGAAAAGCAGTCCATATCGTTTCATCATCGTATCGAATCCTTATTTTCAAATCATCAATCTCTCAACAATTTACCACAAAAAGGGGGAAGTTGCAAGGATCGGAAAGAAGGTTTTTGCAAAAAACGGAGCGGAAGAGCGCAGGAACGGAAGAGAACGGCCACGCAATGAGCTGCGCATTTTTTTTCTGTTCAAAAACGATTGGGAAACCAATTCCCCCTCCCCGCGGGGATTTCCAATGCGGAAAACGAGTTTGAAAAACGACGGAACCGTGATATAGTTTGCAGTATGGATTATCTAGAGAACCGGAGGAACCATGACCATCAAAATAGCACTCCTGCAAAGCCGTTCGTTTCCGTCGAAAGAGGAATCGATGGCGGAGCATGAACGTCTGATCGCGGAAGCGGCACGGAACGGAGCCAACATCATCTGCACGCAGGAACTTTGTTTTACGCCCTATTTCTGCCGGACGGAAGATCCGGACAATTTTGACCTGGCGGAGACGATTCCGGGGCCGACAACCGAACGGTTCTCCGCTCTTGCCGCAAAGTACGGCGTGGTGCTGATTCTTTCGCTGTTCGAGTTCCGCGCGCCGGGCATCTGTCACAACACGGCGGCGATTCTGGATGCGGACGGGCGGTATCTCGGGAAATACCGGAAAATGCATATTCCCCAGGATCCCGGATTTGAGGAGAAGTTTTATTTCACACCCGGGGATCTCGGATTCCGTTCCTGGCAGACCCGGTTCGGACGCATCGGCGTCATCATCTGCTGGGATCAGTGGTATCCGGAATCCGCCCGGCTGACAGCGCTGGACGGAGCGGAAATCATCTTCTGTCCGACCGCGATCGGAGGAATCGACAGCGAACCGGAATCTCTGGCCGCCCTTCAGCGCAGCGCGTGGATCAACGCGCAGATCTCCCACTCCGTCGCAAACGGCTGCTACTATGCGGCGGTCAACCGGGTCGGAGTGGAAGGCGGAACCAAATTCTGGGGAAGTTCCTTTGTTTGTGATTTCTACGGCAACCGCATCGCCGAGGGCTCGCAGGACCGCGAGGAGATTGTGTATGCCCAGTGTGATCCGGCCGCGATGGAGGAACATCGCCG
>DDJH01000167.1:4755-5936 GCA_002338895.1 Lentisphaeria bacterium UBA1829
TGGCCGTTCTTCCGCGACCGGCGCATCGACGCCTATCAGGGAATTCTGAGGAGATTCCGCGATGAACTTTGATTCCCCTGCCTCACACGGATTCCGGATGCCGCCCGAATGGAGCCGTCAGGAAGCGATCTGGCTCTCCTGGCCGCACAACCCGGCCACATGGCCTGGAAGAATGGAGCAGATTCTTCAGATTTTCGCCCGGTTTGCCGCCGTGATCTCTCTTTATGAGAAGGTCTGCATCATCCGGGGCAACGCGCGGAGGGAAGCGATTCAGGAACTGCTCTGCGATGCCGGCGCTGATATTTCCAATGTCGAACTGTTCGATTTCCGCACCAACGATGTCTGGTGCCGCGATCACGGCCCGGTTTTTCTCCGCAAGGATGCGACAGGGGAACGCGCGGTGGCGGATTTTTCCTACAACTCCTGGGGCGGGAAATTTCCGCCATGGAACTTTGATAACGACGTTCCCTCCCGAATCGCGGAAGCGCTTCATCTCCGCCGTTTCCCCATTCCCATTGTCTGCGAAGGCGGCGCGCTGGAGATCAACGGGCTCGGGGATCTGCTCACGACCGAATCGGTTGTTCTGAACACAAACCGCAATCCCGGCATTTCCCGGGAGGAAATGACTCGGATTCTGCAAGAGGCGCTCGGAGCCGAAACGGTCTTCTATCTCAAAAGAGGAATGGTCGGGGACGATACCGATGGGCATATCGACACCCTTGCCCGGTTTGCCGCAGACGATGTCATTCTCGCCGCCGTCGACGACTCTCCGGAAGGCATCAACAAAACGGTTCTGGATACCAATTTCCGGGATCTGGAACGCTTCCGCAACGGGAAAGGCCGCCAATGCACCATCATACCGATTCCCTGTCCGGCGCCCATTCATCCGGAGAACTGGCGGGAGGAGGTTCTTCCCGCAACCTATGTCAACTATCTTCTGGTCAACGGAGCCGTTCTCGTTCCGACCTATCGGGACGACCGGCGGGACGCCCTCGCCTGTGAACGGATCGGCGCGGCATTCCCCAACCGGAAAGTGGAAACCATCGACTGTTTCGACATCATTCTGGAAGGCGGTGCGCTGCATTGTCTGAGCCAGCAGATGCCGCTCTAATGGATGTTTCGTGCTCCGCACGACCAGCGTTTTCGCCGCTGGACCGCGACAAGGACACACTGTCCTTGAC
>DDJH01000099.1:0-9952 GCA_002338895.1 Lentisphaeria bacterium UBA1829
CCTGCGGACTGAAGCCGATCAGCACGCCGATCGACCAGCGGCCGGAAGCGGGACGCATATCGTAGGAGAGAGAACGGGCGGCTTCGAGCACCCGCCGCCGAGTCTCGCTGCCGATCCGGGGATCCGCCGTCATCACCCGCGAGACGGTGGACTGCGAAACGCCCGCCGCCCGGGCCACATCGCGTCCGCTCACCCGTTTCATCTGAAAAATTCTCCTTTTTTCCGGAGAATATAACTGTCCGATCCCCGATTGCAAATTCCGATGCAGAAAAATGCACGACATCCTCCCCTTCTTCCTCCGTCCGCGGTCCAGTTTCACGGTGCAATAAGGAAAAACTTGACTTTTCCACCTCCGCGTGCTACTCTTCTCTTTCCAGGATATGATCTTGAGAAAGGAGGACGCCCATGGGAATCAAAAAACTGAACGCCCGCCAGAATCTGAAACAATACAACGACCTGCTCCGCTACGCCTTCCAGGTGACGGAGAAACAGCTGCTGGAATACGGCTGGGAAAGCGAGGATATCCGTCAGTCCAAATTCCCTGTTCTGGAAAAAGCCCGCGTGCTGGGATGGTTCGACGGGGAGCGTCTGGCCTCTCAGTTTGCGGTCTATCCGCTGAAGATGAATGTGCATGGAACCATTTACAATATCGGGTTTGTGACGAGTGTCGCCACCTATCCGGAATATACGGGACTCGGACTGATGTCCAAACTGATGCGCCGGAGTCTGGAGGAGATGCGGAAAAAAGGGGAATCGCTGGCGATTCTCTATCCGTTCTCGATCCCGCTCTACCGCCACCGCGGCTGGGAGATCATCTCCGACAAGATGACCTTCCGCATCAAGGACAGTCAGCTCCCGAAACATCTGGAATCGGAAGGATACGTCCGGCGGGTGGAAACGGAGAGTCCGGAACTCAAACGCCTGCACAACACCTTTGCGGCGCAGACTCACGGCTGTCTGCTCCGGAACGATCTCGCCTGGAAGGAGTACTGGCGCTGGGACGTGGAAGACACCTCCGTGGCCGTCTACTACAACGCACAGGGCCAGGCGACCGGATACATGGTCTATCTGCTCCGGGAAAACGTCATGCACATCAAGGAGATGATCCATCTGGACCAGGACGCCTGGCGCGGACTGTGGAAATACATCAGCGCGCATGAATCCATGGTCGAAGAGGTCGTCGGCAACAACTATTCCAACGAGCCGCTCGCATTCTGGCTGGACGACGGCGACATCCGGGAAACCATCCGTCCCTACATCATGGGCCGCATCGTGGATGTCCGCCAGTTTCTGGAACATTACCGCTTCTCCCCCGGCACACGGGCGCGGGAGTTCGCCCTGGAGGTTCACGACCCCTTCCTGGAGTGGAACACCGGAACCTTTCTCGTCCGGGTCGACCGCCGCGGACGCTGCAAAGTCGAACAGGGAAGCGCGAAAAACACCGTCAAACTCTCCCTCGGCATGCTGACGACCATGCTCTTCAGCTACAAGCGTCCGCTGCTCCTCGAGAAGATGGGACGCATTCAGGCCGACAGCCGCACCATCGATCTTCTCGAATCCCTCCTTCCCCGTCAGAAAGCCTATATTTCCGACTACATCTGATCCGGGAAGGGAAACCCCGTCCGGGCGGAGAACCCTCCACCGCCTCCGCCCGGCCCCCTTGTTTTTCCGGATTGCGATGGTATAGTATCTCATACGGAATACAACGAAATCAGACAGGATCTCTATTATGGCATTCCAAATCGAGGACAAACTGGTGATCGGCGTTGCATCCAGCGCCCTTTTCGAACTGGATGAGGCGGATGCGGTCTTCCGCCGGGAAGGTCTCGCCGCCTACCGGGCGTATCAGCACGAACATCAGCACGACATTCTGAAAAAGGGCGTGGCATTCCCGTTTGTCAAACGGCTCCTGGCGATGAACCGCTACCACCCGGAAAGCCAGCCGGTGGAGGTGGTCCTTCTCAGCCACAACGATCCCGATACGGGACTGCGCGTATTCAATTCCATTCAGCACTACAAGCTCAATATCATCCGCGCGGCGTTTACAACGGGGGATTCTCCGTTCAAATACATCCCGGCATACAATGTGTCGCTGTTTCTCTCGGCCAACGCCGCCGATGTGGAGAAGGCGAATGCCGAAGGATATGCCGCCGGACAGGTCCTCGCCAGCACCGCGGAAGACGATGAAAACGACGAGGAACTGCGCATCGCCTTCGACTTCGACGGCGTCATCGCCGACGACAGCGCGGAATACGTCTACCAGAAAGGCGGAATCAACCGCTTTTACGAAACCGAAAAAGCCAAGGCCTCGATTCCCCATACTCCGGGTCCGCTGGCCGATCTCTTCGCCAAACTGGCCCGGCTCCGCGATCTGGAGGACGAACGGGCAAAAAATGAACCGGGATACCGGAGCCATATCAAAACGGCCATTGTGACCGCACGAAGCGCACCGGCGCATGAACGGGTTGTCACGACGCTCCGCGCCTGGAACATCAATGTGGATCAGACCTTCTTCCTCGGCGGAATGGACAAGGGACGGATCCTGGCGATTCTGAAACCGCATATTTTCTTCGACGATCAGGTGGATCCGCATCTGACGTCGGCGAGCCATTTTTCGCCGTCGGTCTACATTCCGATCAACGGCGGCGTGCTGAAGTAACGGCGGCGGTCCGGGTGGTGTGCAGAAAATGAACAGGAGCGTCTGGAAGGCCGCATTTCTGGCCACACTTCCCGTTCTGGCGGGATACTCCGCAATGGGATGCGCGTTCGGAATCCTGCTGGACGCCAATGCGGGACTCGGCGCAGGATGGAGCTTCCTGATGAGTCTGACGATTCTTTCGGGAAGTCTGCAGTTCGCCGCGGTGGAGATCCTCAATGCGAATTTTCCGCTCTACAAGGTGGCGCTGCTGACGTTCTTCATCAACATCCGCTACGCGATGTACGGGTTTTCGCTGATCGAACGTTTCCGGGGCGCGGGATGGAAAAAACTCTACATGATCTTCGCGCTCACCGATGAGACCTACGCGCTGCAGGTCGAAAACAAAACGCCGGATCCGAACCGTTCCAACGACTACTGTTTTGCGGTGGCTCTGCTGAATCAGTGCTACTGGATCTTCGGCTGTCTGCTGGGAAGTGTCGCCGGGCGCTGGATGGATTTCAACAAGAAGGGGATCGACTTTGCGATGACGGCGCTCTTTCTGGTGATTCTGACGGAGCAGTGTCTGGAGAAGCGGAACCGGCTGCCGAGTCTGATCGGGGGCGCGGCGACCCTGCTGTGCCGGATTCTGTTCGGCGCGGACCGGATGCTGATCCCGGCGATGGTGCTGATGCTGACCGGTTTTCTGATTCTCCGCCGCCGTCTGGAGGACGGAGAAACGGAGGAGGCGCGGAGATGAACGCCTGGACTCTGTTCGCTTCGGTGATGGTGATGGCGGCCGTGACGCTGCTGCTGCGGGCGTTTCCGTTTCTGCTGTTCGGCGGACGGAGACCGCCGGAAACGGTGCTCTACTTCGGACGGGTGGTATCGCCGGGAGCGATCGCGATGCTGGTGGTCTACTGTTTCAACGCCGTCGAGCCGCGGGAGTATCCCTTTGCGCTGCCGGAGGTGCTGGCGTCCGCTCTGGTGGTCGGTCTTCACCTGAAGTTCCGCAATCCCCTGCTCTCCATTCTCGCCGGAACGGCGGTCTACATGATTCTGGTCCAGAGGATCTTCGCATAAGGGGAAAATTCCTGAAAAATGGATCCTCATGCTTGAAATCCGCAAAGAAAATGATATGGTAATATTACAATAATATTGGAAAATAAATCATGCGGACGAAAAAACCATTGATCCAGGTTCTGGAACGGGCCTTCGACATACTGGAAATGCTGGGGCGGACGAAGAGGGCGTACCGCTCGTCGGAGATTGCGGCGGAACTGAATCTGAGCCAGCAGACGGTCAACAACCTTCTCCGGACGCTGTATGAACGGGGCTATCTCTCCCAGACGGAGCGCCGGGAATACCGTCTCGGGGGTCAGTGTTTTTATCTGGGGGCGTGCGCCGACCGGTGGCAGGAGGTGCGGAAAGAGACCGGAAAAGTTCTGCCGGAACTGCGGAAAGAGACCGGATTGACCGTCTTTGCCGGCGTTCTGGAAAACGACCGCCTCTTCTGCGTGGCCATGAACAACTGGAAGCCGGACCGGATCCCTCAGGACTGGACCGAGGAACTGCATTCCACCGCCAGCGGACGAATCCTGCTGAGCGCACTTTCCGAAATCGAACGGAACAAACTGTTCGCCCGCGGACGGCGCAAGAAAATGACCCCCGCAACCGTCGTGGATCCCGGGGAACTGGAACGGATCTGCCAACAGACGGCAAAGGATGGATATGCGGAAATCCGGGGGCAGTCGCGTCCGGAGGTCTGTTCTCTCGCCGTCCCGGTGCGGGATCGGGCAGGAAAGGTGATCGCGGCGCTGGCGCTTTCCGGGCGGGAGGAGGAGTGGGAACGCATTCCGCTGGAACGGAAACTGGAACTGCTCCGCCGCGCGGCGGAAAAGGTGAAGGTCGGATCATGCTGACCGGATTTCTGCTCGCGGTGTTCACGGGGCTGACCTGGTGCGCAATCGGCATGGTGCTGAGCCGCTGTGCACGGGATCATTTCGATGCGGTGGCATACAGTCTGATCCAGGGGGCGGGAAGCGCGGTGTTCACGTTCCTGTGCTATGTGAACACTGCGGAGTTCGAGTTCCGCACGGCGTGGCCGCTGATTCTTCTGATCGTGGGGGCGGGGGTGGTGAACGGGAGCTCCCAGGCGTTTGTGAAACGGGCGATGAGCAGGGGACATCACGGACCGGTCTGGGCGATTTCCCAGTCGGCGCTGGTCCTGCCGTTTCTGTTCAGCTGCTTTGTGTTCGGAGAGAGGGGAACGGTGTTTCAGTGGGGAGGAACGGTGCTGATCGCGGCTGGAATCCTGATCCCGGTGGCGGGGGAGTTCCGAAGGGCGAGGGAGTGGTTCCTGCCGGCGTTTCTGTCGTTTCTGATGTTCGGACTATGCCAGGTGCTGTATCTGTTTCCGTCGCGGGAGACGATGTTTGCGGACCCGGCGCATCTGCGGCCGACTCTGGTCTGCCTCGGGAATCTGACGGGCTGGAGCCTTGTGGGAATCTGCCGCGGAACGAGGCCGGAATTCTCCAGAGCGGTGACACTGACGGGGATCGGGATGGCGCTGCTGAGCGTGCTCAGTCTGAAAGCGTTTTTCGAGTCGCTCGACATTCTGACGCGCTGCGGACTGGGGGGAATCGGCATTCCGGTGGTGGTGGGATCCAACATCGCATTTTTCGCGCTGTATGCGCTGGTGATTCTGCGGGAGAAAAACAAACCCCGCGACTGGGCCGGACTTGCGGCCGTCCTCGCGGGGATTGTGTGTATCGCGCTCTGATCTGCAAAGAAGAGGCGGTCAGGAGCGGATCGTCTCGTTCAATGCGGCGATGGAGGCTTCGGTCATCCGGTCGAGAAGCGCATCGGGAGTGTTCAGGGGTGGCAGGAAATAGAAACTGTCCCCGATCGGACGCAGAAGCACACCGTGCTCCACGACCTTCTTGAAGAACTCAAAGCCGATCCGCCGCTCCTTCGGGAAGGGCTTTCCTGTTGCGGGATCGACAATATCCGCGGCGACAGCAAATCCGATTCCCCGCAAAGCGGTCAGCGCGCCGGTCTCTTCCGCGACTCTCTCCATCCGGGCCCGCAGTGCGGGAGCCCTCTGTGCGACGGATTCGACAATCTTCTCATCCCGCAGCGTCCGGATCACCGCGAGAGCCGCCGCACATCCGGGCGCATACCCGGAATAGGTGGTCGAGTGCATGAAGGTCCGTCCGGAGGAGTAATCCGCGTAGAACGCGTCGAAGACTTTGGAAGAGGTCATCACCACCGCCATCGGGGCGAATCCGGAGGTCAGCCCTTTGGAGAGCGTCATGAAATCGGGACGGATTCCGGCCCAGTCGCAGGCGAACCATTTTCCGGTCCGGCCGAATCCGGTGAAGATCTCGTCGGCGATCAGATGCACGCCGTTCTGATCGGCCCAGCGGCGCAGGCGGCGCAGAAGATCGGGGGAGTAGACGCGCATTCCGTTCGCCCCCTGAATCACCGGTTCAAACACGATTGCCGCGAGCGTGGATGCATGCGGAGCGAGCCGCTGTTCCAGCACCTTCCACTGCTCCTCCGCCATGACATCCCAGTCGGGCGCGGAAGGACCGGTACGGTACGGGATCGGCTCCAGCTTCAGAATGGAGGGGACCAGATGTTCGAACGGTCTGGAATAGATTTCGCAGTCGCCGACGCCCATCGTGAGAACGGTTTCGCCGTGGTATCCGTTCCGCAGTCCGGCGAAGTGACACCTCTCCGGATGCCCGGTCTGCGCGTGGTACTGCAGACTCATCTTCAGAGCGACCTCCACCGAGACGCTCCCGTTAGCGGCGATAAAGACGCGGTCCAGCGGCGGCAGCAGTTCCGCAAGCGTCGCGCACAGTTCCGCCACCGGTTCCGCGGAACAGTTGGCCATAATCACATGTTCGAACTTCATCACCTGATCGAGAAACGCCTTGCGGACCGACGGATGGCCGTGTCCGAGACTTTTGCACCACCAGGAGCTGATGCCGTCGATCAGTTCCCGTCCGTCGCGCAGATAGAGCATCGAGCCGAGGGCGTGATCAATCAGCAACGGTTCATAATTCTCATAGTCCTTCATCTGGGTCGCGGGACGCCAGAAATGACGGAGATCTTTTTCCACAATCCGGTTCATTGTTTCGATCCTTTCTTCTTTTCCAGACAGAGTTTGAGCTTCATGCGGGCAAACTGTCTCAAATTTTCGGGCAGAGATTTGTTTTCGGCCGCGGAACGGAGCAGCTGTTCCGCCTTCCGGAGCTCACCCTGTCTGATGCAGACATCCGCCATATCGAAGAGAGCCGCGCAGAAATCCGCGGGCCGTTTTTCCGGCGGAATCAGCTCCGCGAGACGCCGTTCATCCTTTCCGTTCCGGAGGAGATCGCCACCGAGCCGGGCGACAAACGGCGGAGTTCCCGTTTGCGGCAGAATCCGTTCTCCCGCCTCCAGAGTCGCCTGAAGAGCCTCCTCCGGACGCCGGTGCCGATAGAGCGTATTGATGTAGGCGGTGTACGCGGGACGGAACATCGGCTGGGCGGCCTCCGCGATTCTGCTTTTGAACTCTCTGGATGCCGCGTCGATTCCATCGCGTTCGGCGATGCAGCGGATCTGTTCGCCGAGGATGGCGCCGCGGACCTCGGGGGACTGTCCGGGCATGGACTCGATCCGTTTCAGAGTCTCCAGTGCGCGGGAGTAATCCCCCTCCCCGACGTAGGAGGTGTAATCGGAAAAATCGTAGAAGTAGTTCGGAAAGGAGACTTTTCCTCCGTATTCGCGCATCAGCTGATTCAAACGGCGGACTTCCGCGAATTTCTTTTTCCGGAAGAAGCGGTTTTCCACGCGGGAATATTTCAAGCTGAGTTTTTCCGCATCGGCGGCGGATGCGCTTTTCAGGAAGCGTTTCATCTCCCTGAGATCGGGATCTTTCTCCGCGAAATGGTTTTTCCAGACGGAATACCCCAGCACCGCACAGGCGATCAGGAGAACTGCCGCCAGTTTGATCCAGATTCGTTTGATCATCGACATAGTCTTCCGTTTCCTTTTCATTCAGGGATTGTAAATCTTTTTAAAATACACAGAAAAGGGCTCTTTTTCAATCGGGAGGGGAAAAATTTTTTCTGCCGGAAATCTGCCTGAAAACCACCACTTTTCAGGAAAAAAGAGAAAAGGGGGAATTGCAAAAACGGGATTTTGTGGTATCTTTCGGAAACATGATCTCAGCTTTGGAGGGCCCCCTATGGATGCACAACAGAAAAGAGCGATCGCCGTGCTGACCAGCGGAGGCGACGCGCCCGGTATGAATGCGGCGGTCCGAGCCGTCGTCCGCGCGGGAATCGCCTACGATATGGAAGTCTACGCCGTCTACGAAGGGTATCAGGGACTGATCGAGAACAACATCGCCCACATGGACTGGAAATCCGTTTCCGGAATCATGCAGGACGGCGGAACCATCATCGGAACCGCTCGGAGCAAGGAGTTCCGAACCCATGAAGGGCTGCTGACTGCGGCGGAAAATCTGATCCACCGCGGCATCACTTCGCTGATTGTCATCGGGGGAGACGGAAGTCTTTCCGGCGCCGATGAGTTCAGCAGCCAGTGGAAGGAACTGGCAGGAGAACTCGTTGCAAGCGGCCGGATCACGGAAGCGGAGCAGCAGCGCTGCCCGAATCTGCGCATCGTCGGCCTGATCGGATCCATCGACAACGACATGGCAAATACCGATATGACCATCGGCGCCGACAGCGCTCTGCACCGGATCACCGATGCGATTGACGATCTGCGCAGCACGGCATACAGCCACCAGCGGATTTTCATTGTCGAAGTCATGGGGCGCAACTGCGGTTATCTCGCTCTGATGAGTGCGATTGCGACCGGGGCCTCCTGGGTGTTCATCCCGGAACGGCCTCCGCAGGAAGGCTGGGAAGATGAGCTCTGCACCCTCCTCCAGGAGGGGAAAAAGGCCGGACGGAGAGACAATATCATCATCGTCGCCGAAGGAGCCCGCAACGCCAAGGGGGAACCGATCACCTGCGCGCAGGTTCAGGAGATGATCGAAAGCCGGCTGAATCTGGAATGCCGGATCACGATTCTGGGCCATGTCCAGCGCGGCGGCGCCCCGAGCGCATACGATCGGTACATGAGCACCGCCTACGGATATGACGCCGTCAAGGAGCTGGTCAGGCACCCGGATGCGACCGAATCGGTGATTATTGTGACAAAGAACAATCGGATTACGACGGCTCCTCTGATGGAGTCGGTCGAGAAAACCCGGGCCACCGCCGCCGCCATCAAGGCAGGAGAATATGACAAGGCGGAAGCCATGCGCGGAATCGACTGGAGCAGAGTCTGTCAGCTGGTCACCGTTCAGGCTCAGCTGAAGCCCGAACTCGAAGTGACGGATTCCAGTCCCAGAATCGCGATCATGACCTCCGGATGGCCCGCGCCGGGAATGAACAATGCGATCCGGACGGTGGTCCGCGTCGCCATGAACCAGGGGCACAGGGTCATCGGCGTCGAGGATGGCGTCGAAGGTCTGATCGCCGGGCGCTTCCGCGAACTCTCCTGGATGGAGGTGGACAACTGGGCGGGAACCGCAGGAACCAAGCTCGGAACCAACCGGACCCTTCCCACGGAAAAGGATTTCTACCGGATCGCCGTCAACCTGGAGAAAAACCGGATCAACGGACTGCTGATCCTCGGCGGATGGACCGCGTTCACGCTGGCAACCCAGCTCCATAAGCATCGCGACACCTTTGAAATCTTCCGCATCCCGCTGATCTGCATCCCCGCAACGATCAACAACAACATGCCCGGCGTGGAACACTCCATCGGATGCGATACCGCGTTGAACACCATCGTGCAGGCGATTGACAAGATCAAAAATTCCGCCGACAGCGCACGCCGTCTCTTCATCGTCGAGGTCATGGGCCGCTACTGCGGCTTCCTCGCCATGATGAGCGGAATGGCAACCGGGGCGGAATATATTTATATGCATGAAGTCGGAATCAATGTCGATATGCTGGAAAAGCATACTCATGCGCTCGTCGAGAACTTCAAGCTCGGCCGCAGAACCGCTCTGATCCTCCGAAACGAACATGCGAATCCCACGTATGATATCAATTTCATCGCGTCGCTCTTCGAAGAGGAGAGCGGGGGCTGGTTCGATGTCCGGAAAACTATTCTCGGTCCCATGCAGCAGGGTGGAAACCCGAGTCCCTTTGACCGGACTCTCGCCGCGCGGCTCGCTTATGAAGCAACCACGCACATGATTGAGCGGATTGCCAACAATGTCGACAGTTGCGCCATCGTCGGTCG
>DDJH01000099.1:9975-13489 GCA_002338895.1 Lentisphaeria bacterium UBA1829
GAAGAAGCCATTCTGGAAAAAATGGTCAACGTCCAGTGGCAGCGTCCCATTCGTCAGTGGTGGGAAAGTTTCTATGAGGTCTCGCATATTCTTGCCAAGCCCCCGCAGGTTCAGGAAACACGCTGAAATCTGCGAAATAATTTACGCGATGCGGTGAAGGTTGTAAGGGTTGCTTCTTCGCATCGCGTTTTTTTATTTGGATGTGTTTTTGTGCGAGAGGCGAAAACCGCTTTNNGCTTTGAAAAGCGGTTCTTCTCCCCTCGCGCTCCCCTCTTTCCCTAAACTTCTGGTCGCCTTTGCGACAGAATCGCAAAGGCTGGACGCTCCTTTGGTATGAATGCATTGAGGGTGAATTCCGTGTGTTCTTTTTTCTGGTCGTCTTTGCGATGGGATCGCAAAGGTTCTCTTCTGAGGGGGATTTATTGATTTCGGAGGATGGCTGCGGCTTCCTGCAGGGAAAGGTCCGAAATTTCGATGATTTTATTGCGTCCAGTCTGTCCCGAAACCACAGAGACGGATGATTTCGGCCGATGGAACAATTCCGCCAGGAATTCGCACAAGGCGGCATTTGCTTTTCCATCGACCGGAGGAGCCGTAAGAGCGATTTTCAATGCTCCGCCCATCACGCCGGCGAGTGCGGTGCGCGAAGCCCGCGGCTGCACGCGGCATGTGATGCGCGTCCCATTCCGGGAGGAGGAGAGAAAAGCATGGAGTTCCGAATCCGAAAGCGGCATTTTATTCCGCTTTCGGCTGTTCCGGAGAGTCCTTGACTTCGGGTTCCTCGTGATGAGCCGGAGGCATTCCGAGGAGTTCCCGGATCTCGGCGGCATCGAGCGTCTCTTTTTCCAGAAGGGCGTTGGCCAGTTTATCCAGCTGATCGCGATGTTCGGTCAGGATCCGGGTTGCGGTGGCCTTTGCCTCCATCACGATGCGTTTGACTTCAAGGTCAATTTCCCGGGCGGTCTCTTCGCTGAAGGATTCGTTCCGGGTGATGTCGCGTCCGAGATAGATGTGATCGGCCCGCTCTCCGTACTGAACGGTTCCAAGTTTATCGCTCATGCCG
Source organism: Lentisphaeria bacterium UBA1829 (assembly GCA_002338895.1). Lineage (GTDB taxonomy): Bacteria > Verrucomicrobiota > Lentisphaeria > Victivallales > UBA1829 > UBA1829. Next base: position 11,039 of record DDJH01000099.1, read on the forward strand.
AAGGCGCAGACCATTGCCTTGGCGACTTTGGTGGCATGTTCAATATCCGCGGCGGCTCCGCTTGTAATATCGCCGAGCACCAGTTCCTCGGCGACTCGTCCGCCCATGGAGAGCGCCATGTCATCCAGCATTTCCAGACGGCTCTGGGAGTAGCGATCCTCTTCGGGCATCATCATCGTGACGCCGAGAGCCGGTCCGCGCGGAATAATCGTGACCTTGTGAAGACTCATTGCATGTTTGCAGTGGAGATTGACAATCGCATGTCCGGCCTCGTGCCATGCGGTGAGCCGGCGTTCGCGTTCGGAGATCTTGCGGCTCCGGCGTTCGCGTCCCCAGCAGACCTTGTCGCGCGCCTCCTCGAGATCCGCCTGTGTCGCCGCCTTCCGATCGTTTCGTGCGGCCAGCAGTGCGGCCTCGTTGATGAGGTTGGCCAGATCCGCTCCGCTGAATCCGGACGTGCTCTTGGCAATCACATCCAGGTCCACGGAAGGCTCCAGTTTGATGTTTTTCGCATGAACATTCAGAATCATCCGACGACCCCGGATATCGGGAAGATCCATCACGATCTGCCGGTCGAACCGTCCGGGACGAAGCAGCGCGGGATCCAGCACATCCGCACGGTTGGTCGCCGCCAGGACAATCACCCCTTCCTGGGTTTCGAGTCCGTCCATTTCGACCAGCATGGCATTCAGCGTCTGCTCGCGCTCATCGTGCCCGCCGCCGATTCCGGTGAAGCGGGAACGGCCGACCGCGTCAATTTCGTCGATGAAGATCAGACAGGGCGCATTCTTGCGCGCCTGCTCAAACATATCGCGGACCCGGCTCGCGCCGACACCGACAAACATCTCCACAAAATCCGATCCGCTGATGGCAAAGAACGGCACATTCGCCTCGCCGGCAACCGCTTTGGCCATCAAGGTCTTTCCGGTTCCCGGAGGACCGAGCAGCAGCGCTCCTTTCGGAATGTGCCCGCCGAGCATTTTGTATTTCAGAGGATCCTTGAGGTAATCGACGATTTCCTTTGTCTCCTCTTTCGCCTCATCGCAACCGGCGACATCGTCGAATTTCTTTTTATTTTCGTCGGCGGTGATCATGCGGGCGCGGCTTTTTCCGAACTGCATGGCACCCTTCCCCGCCATTTTCAGCTGGCGCGAGAACAGGAAATAGATGAATCCGATAATCAGAATTCCGATCACCAGATTGACGATCAGGTTTGTCCACCAGTTTTCCCTCTGGAGGATTTCGACCTCGCGGAGTTTCTCAAGTCCCTCCATAATGGCGGCGGTCTTGATAACGCGGGCGGAATAGTAGAGTTTTCCGCCGGGTTTTGCGGTCAGGGTCAGATTGGTCTCGTTCGGAGCGGAGAACGACTCGCGGCGCTTGTACTCCCCTTTGATGTTCATGACATCATCCGATTCGGGGGTAATCACCGCAGTGACCACATTTCCGGCCTTGAGATTTTGTTCAAATTCGGTCTGGCTCCACTCGATCCGGTTTCCGACGGACGGAGTGTATTTGTAGACAAACAGCGTCACCATCATCATGATGACCAGCAGCCAGATCAGGATGGAAACGGGCGGACGGCGCGACGGCAGACCGGGCCGGTTCATCGGCGACGGATTTTTTCCGGGCTCATTACTCATTCGTTTTTTACCTTTTTCTCTTTTCACCGCGAGCAGTCGCCGGGTGTCTTGTTACTGATAACGGAACGCCGGGGCAAAACCCGGCGTTGCGTCTGCATCAACGATATTCCGTATCGGAAAGAACGGAAAACTCCGCTGCGACTCTTACTTCTTTGTCAGCAGAACGACCACAAGAGCGATTCCTGCGAGGATCAGCAGCGTCAGCACACTCAGCAGAATGATGATCACAAGATGGGTCCAGTTTTTCTTCTGCACCTTCCCCTGCGACACCGTTTCCAGGCGTTTCAGTGTGGATGTCCCGACCGTCGACGTGGAGGAGATATCGATCTTCGTCATAGTTTTCAGTTCACGGGTACTGCCTTTTTCCTGGCAGTCATAGAGCATTTCCACATTTCCAAGCTGAATCATATCGGAGCTTTTGAGTTCCACATCTCCGGTTACCGGGACATTGTTGACTTTGGAGCTCTTTGTGGAGTTGCGGTCTCTCAGAATATAGGTCGCCCCCTTCCGGATAAAATCCGCATGGTACGAACTGACGGAGGGATCCTTGATGCAGATGTCCCGTGCATCGGCCCGTCCGGCGGTATGCAGATCTTTGGTCAGTTCAAAGACTTTCCCTCTGAACTGCTCCGACAGAAGAATCAGTTTCGGTGTTTCAGACATGACAGCTCCTCAAATTGCTTGCAAATATGCAAATTATCATCCATCTATGGAATGTAACTCTCTTTTCGGCGGTTGTCAATCGGGATTCCCGCGAAAAACGAAAAAAAATCAAGATTTTATTCCATTTTTTTCTCGAAACGGACTG
>DDJH01000099.1:13514-33461 GCA_002338895.1 Lentisphaeria bacterium UBA1829
ACGGACTGGAAAAATCTCCTCTGCAGAGTTATATTCATTAGTTCAGTAGTTTTTATAAAAATGCGTAACTGCACTCAAAAGCAAACGTTTAATGAAAGGTGGATCAGATATGTCTGCGGACTCTTTGAAAAGCGCAATTCAGGCGGAATACCAGGAAACCGCTCCCTGCACACTGGACGTCTCGGTGAAAGTGCCGGCTCAGGAAGTGGAAAAGGCGTTCAACGATATCGTGAAGGAAGTCGCCCGGGAAGTACAGATTCAGGGATTCCGCAAAGGAAAGGTCCCGACCGCCATCATCAAAACACGCTTCGCAAAAAATATCGTTGAGGACGCCGCCAAGCAGCTCCAGAACGCCGCCATCGAAAAGATTCAGGGCGAACGGGAACTGGTCGCCGTCACAGCACTCGACGACGGAAAGAAAATGCCCGAGGCCGACAAGGAGTACTCCTTCAAGCTGACCATCGAAGTCGCTCCCGAAATCAAACTGCCGGACTACAAGAAACTGACCGTCGAAGTGCCCAAAAGCGAAGATGCGGCAAAAATGCTCGAAGAGCGCATCGCAAACCTCAAGGACATCTATGCCGATGATGTGAAGGTGGATACCGAATCCGTCAGCGGCGATATGCTGAAGGTCTCCTATGAAACGGATTTCGTTCCGGCCGAAGATGCCTCCCCCTCTCTCAAGCGGATGGCGAAAGCGGACGAAGCGTGGATCTGGCTGCATGATCCGGAATATGTCCCGGGCGCCAACGCCGCTCTGACCGGAGTCAAGGCCGGCGAAACGAAAGAATTCACCGCCGTCTTCCCTGCCGACTGGCGCGAATCCGGACTCGCCGGGAAAACGGTCAAATACACCGTGAAGGTCAACGAGATCCAGCGGAAGAAACCCATTACCGACGATGCCGTCCTTGCGGAAAAACTCCACATGGAATCCTTCGACAAGCTCAAAGAGGAAATTGCAAAGTCCATTGATGCGAAAATCAAAAACGACCGCAAGAACGCCGCGCGCGAAAAAGTGCTCGACATTCTGATGGAGAAAGTCGGAGAGATCGCCCTTCCGAAGAGCATTCTGGAAGGAGAGACCGAGCGCGAATTCTCCAAGATTGCGAACCAGCTGGTCCGCAGTGAAGCCGATGTTGAAAAATTCAAGGCGGAAAAGGAGAAACATCTGGCGGCTGCGAAGAAAGAGGCGGAAAAGAGCCTGAAACGCTTCTTTGTCGTCCGAAAGATCGCGGATGCGGAGAAGCTCGAAGTCTCCAAGGAGGAATTCGACACGCAGATCAAGCAGATGAGCTCCTACTTCGGATATAAGGAGAAAGACATGCTCAAGGCAATCCGCCAGAACGGAGCCATCGGAGAAATCCACGCGGATCTGCTGACCGGCAAAGTGCTCGATCACATCGTTGCCACCGCCGAGATCAAGGAAGTCTGACCCCGTTCAAACGACTCATTCAAGGGAAGGAACGAATCGCAAAATGATGAAGAATTCAATGCTTGTGCCCATGGTGGTCGAACAGACCGGCCAGGGAGAGCGCGGATATGATATCTACTCCCGTCTTCTGAAAGACCGGATCATCTTTCTCGGCACGCCGATTGATGATGTTGTGGCCAATCTGATTGTCGCGGAGCTGCTCTATCTTCAGTCGGAAGATCCGAAGAAGGATATTGATCTTTACATCAACAGTCCGGGAGGAGTCATCACGTCCGGACTTGCGATTCTGGACTGCATGAAANNCGCGGGTGATGATCCATCAGCCGCGCGGAGGATCCGAAGGCACCGCGGCGGATATCGACATTCAGGCAAAAGAGATCCTGGCGATGAGAACAAAACTCAATCAGATCATCGCGTCGGCGACGGGGCAGACCGTGCAGAAGGTCTCCCGGGATACGGACCGCGACTATTTCATGTCCGCCGAAGAAGCGCTGAAATACGGAATCATCGACAGCATCATTCCGCATCGCTCGGTCTGAGAGGTAGGGAATGGGAAAAGATCAATTCGGAAATGACGTTCCCCGCTGCTCGTTCTGCGGACGCGCCGCGAATGAGCCGGGAATCGGCCAGCTGATTTCCAGTCCGCTGGGCGCGTCCATCTGCTCGGACTGCGTCAAGACCTGCGAAGAGCTTCTGAATCCGGAGCGGAAAAAGGGCGATGCCTCCCGCGATGGACAGAAAAAAGATCCGGTGGCGGCGCTCAAGGTTCCCAAACCGGCGGAGATCAAGGCGGAACTGGACAAGTTTGTTGTGGGACAGGAGGATGCGAAAAAGATTCTTTCGGTCGCGGTCCACAACCACTACAAGCGTCTCCAGACCCACGGATGCGGAATCGCGGACGACGGGGTGGAGATCGAAAAAAGCAACGTGCTTCTGATCGGTCCGACCGGCAGCGGAAAGACTCTGCTTGCCCGGACCATGGCGAAAATGCTGGATGTGCCGTTCTGCATCGCGGATGCAACGACGCTGACGGAAGCAGGATACGTCGGAGAGGATGTGGAAAACATCATTCTGCGTCTGCTTCAGGCGGCGGAATTCGACGTGGCGCGGGCGCAGATCGGAATCATCTATGTGGATGAGATCGACAAGATTGCCAAAAAGAGCGAAAATGTCTCCATCACCCGCGATGTTTCCGGGGAAGGCGTTCAGCAGGCTCTTCTGAAAATCCTCGAAGGGACGATTGCGAACGTGCCGCCGAAAGGCGGACGCAAACATCCGAATCAGGAGTACATTCAGGTTGACACGACCAATATTCTGTTCATCTGCGGAGGAGCGTTTGTCGGCCTGGACAAGATTATTCAGAGACGGATCGGCAAGCGGGTGCTCGGCTTCCATCGTCAGCAGTCGGACCAGCAGCAGGATCTTGAACTGGACAGTTCGAAAGCGCTCTCGTATGCGGAACCGGAGGATCTGGTCCGGTACGGGATCATTCCGGAATTCATCGGTCGTCTTCCGGTGGTGACCGCGCTTCGTCCGCTCTCGAAAGAGGATCTGATGAGGATTCTGGTGGAACCGAAAAACGCAATCACGCGCCAGTACGAAAAACTGCTGGCCATGGAAGGCGTGAAGCTGGTCTTCGAAAAAGGAGCGCTGGAGGCGATTGCCCAGAAGGCGTGTGAAAAGGGAACCGGCGCACGCGGACTGCGTTCGATCATCGAATCGCTGATGCTGGATCTGATGTTTGACCTGCCGTCGCGCAACGATGTGGAAAGCTGCATCATTACGCGCAAAACGGTGGAGACCGGAGTTCCGGAACTGGTCAAACGGAAAACGAAAGCAGCCAGAAAGAGTGTCTGACGTCCCGCGCGCAAGGCGGGATCGCACGAATCAATCCATCGGGATCATAGCTATCATGGAAAACAATGTCGAGATTCGAAAAAGACTGGTACACTCCTGCAAACGCATTGTCATCAAGGCGGGGACCCGTCTGCTGACGGATCCGGAGGCGCTGGCCGTTCTGATCCGTCAGATCAAAGTGGTCCGGGATTCGGGGATTCAGGTTCTGCTGGTCTCGTCGGGAGCGGTCGGAACCGGGATGCGGACCCTCGGACTGAAGAAGAGGCCGCGCAAACTGTCGGAAGTGCAGGCGCTGGCGGCAATCGGTCAGATCCGTCTGATGTCGGTGTACGAGTCGGAGTGCGAAAAGCTCGGGTTTCACGCCGCGCAGATTCTTCTGACGGCGGATGATCTCCGCTCCCGGGAACGGCATCTGAATGCGCTCAACTGCATCGAAACGCTGCTGGCGCAGGATATTCTGCCGATCATCAATGAAAACGACCCGATCTCCGTCGACGAGCTGAAATTCGGCGACAATGACATCCTTGCGGCGCTTCTGGCGTCCATGACCCGTTCCGATCTTGCCATTATCCTGACGACGGTGGACGGACTCATGCGTCCGAATCCGGACGGAACGCTCGGGGAACGCATCTCGGTGGTCCAGGGAGTCACCGACGAACAGCGCAATATGGCAAACGGAACCGACGACGCCAGCATGTCGATCGGAGGAATGAAATCCAAACTCCGCTGTGCGGACATTCTCAATTCAGCGGGAGAATGTCTCTGGATCGCGTCCGGGAAGGATCCCCATGTCATTGAGAAGATTTTCCGCGCGGAAGATATCGGAACGGTGTTTCTGCCCCGTCACCGCACAAAGGTCGAATCGCGGAAACGGTGGATCGCCACATTCGCAAAGACCTCGGGAAAACTGATTGTCGATCCGGGAGCGGTCCGGGCGCTGGAAACCCACGGAAGCAGTCTGCTGCCGGCGGGCGTGAAGTTCGTGCAGGGAACGTTCAAGCGCGGAAGCGTGGTGGAGATCTGTTCGCTCGAAGGAGAGACCGTCGCAAAAGGACTGGTCAACTTCAGCTCGGAGGACTGCATGAAGCTGATCGGATGCCAGAGCTCGAAAATTCACGACATCCTCCGCTGCGACGCGGATCATGAGATCATTCACCGCAACAACATGGCGCTGCTCAAGGACGCGGCGGAATAATCCATGAACATCTATATCAAAACCTACGGATGCCAGATGAACGAGCGCGACAGCGACGCCGCAGCCGCCATGCTCGCCGCGGACGGACATACCATCGTCGATTCTGAGGATCAGGCCGATCTGATTCTCCTGAACACCTGCAGCGTCCGCGATCAGGCGGAGCGGAAGGCGATCGGCAAGCTCGGCATTCTGAAACGTCTGAAGGAGGAGCATCCGCATGTTCTGTTCGGCATCATGGGCTGCATGGCGCAGCGGTGCGGAGAGGAGCTGCTGAAGGCGGTTCCGCATTTGAATTTTGTGGTCGGAACGGATCGGATCCATGAGCTTCCGGAGATCGTCGCCTCGCTTCCCGCGCCCCGCAAGATTGCGGCGACCGGGCATGACAATCTGAACGATGTGGACGGGATTGACGCCCATCTCCGGCGTTCCTTCTCCGACTTCATCACCATCATGCGCGGATGCAACCGGTACTGTTCGTACTGCATTGTGCCCTATGTCCGCGGACGCGAGAGGAGCCGCTCGCCGGAGAGCATTCTGGAGGAGGCGCGGAAACTGGCGGAGGCGGGAGTCAAAGAGATCATGCTTCTCGGCCAGAATGTCGCGGCGTACGGAATCGACGGCATCCATTTTCCGGATACGGTTTCGCCGTTCGCGGACCTGCTGGAGAAACTCGCGGAGATCGACGGAATCCGGCGGATCCGCTTCACATCGCCGCACCCGGCGTTTTTCAACACCCGGCTGATTGATGCAATCGCGAAGACGCCGAAGGTCTGCAAGAGCGTGCATCTGCCGCTGCAGTCGGGATCGGACCGGATTCTGAAGGCGATGAACCGTCCTTATACGGCGGAGCAGTATCTGCATATTGTGGATTCCCTGAAGGAAAAGTGCGGAGAGATTGCGTTCTCCACCGATATTATTGTCGGCTTTCCCGGAGAGACCGACGCCGATTTCGAGGCGACCCGCGCCGTGCTGAAGCGTGTGGCGTACGACAACGCCTTCATCTTCAAGTACTCGCCGCGGAAAGGGACAAAAGCCGCGGAGCAGATGGCCGACGATGTTCCGCAGAGCGTCAAGGAGGAACGCAACCGGATTCTGCTTGAGGATCTGGCGGAGTGTTCCGAACGGGCGAATCTTCCGTTTGTCGGACGGACAATTGAAGTGCTCGCCGAAGGGGTCAGCAAGCGGAACGCGGCCCGCTGGTGCGGACGTTCCGATCTCAACAAACTGGTGGTTTTCGAACCCGACGGACAGATCCGTCCCGGCGACCTCGTCCCGGTCCGCATCGATCATGCGACGGCAATGACTCTCTTCGGAAAACTCGTCCGCTGAGCCGTCCCCATCCCCCTTGTCCAGACACCCGAAAGGAGCGGAAAGGAGAAATTTTTTTATTTTTCTATTTTCACTATTGAAATTTATTTTTATTTGTGATATTTTAAATACAAAAGGAGCAGGAGAATGAAACGGAAAACCACAACGACACCGCACCCCTACATGGTTCCGGCACTGGAACGGGGGATTCGGATTCTGGAACTGCTGTCGCGTCACCCGGAAGGTCTGCTGATGACGGAGATGAGCAGTCTCTCCCTCCCCCCGGCGAGCCTGTACCGGATGCTGACGACGCTTCTGGAGCTCGGATACGTGATCCGCGACGGCGCAGACCGGTATCATACCGGCCGGAAACTGCTGACTCTCGGATTCCGCGGAGCGGATGAGTCGGTCCTTCTGGAGCGCTCGCTCGGACCGATGCGGGAACTGCGCAACCGGACGGGAGAGAGTGTGATGCTCGGCGTTCTGCATGGAGAGGAGGGTGTGGTGATCGGATCGGTGATTTCGGATCAGGCAGTCTGCGTCTCCATCCGGATCGGACACCACTACCCGCTGCATACCGCGGCGCCGGCAAAGGCGATGCTTGCCTTTCTTCCCGACCGGGAACGGGAGGCTCTTCTTGAGCGCATCGTCTATACGAAATTCACGGAAAGAACTCATCCGGACGCGGAAAGCCTGGAGCGCGAACTGCAGGAGATCCGGCGGAGCGGAATCGCATACGATCGCGGAGAGGAGCTCCGGGAACTGCGATGCGCGGGCGCTCCGATTCGAAGCGCGAACGGCTATCCGGTTGCGGCGCTCTGGATCGGAGGACCCGAATCAAGACTGGATGAAACGACACTGCGCCGGTATGGAACGGAAGTCCGGAAAACGGCGGAAGAAATTCAATCCTATCTAGTTCAGTAAAGAAAAATACGAAAGAGAGGAAACGAGATGAATCTGAAAGGGGCGAAAGTGCTGGTCACGGGGGGATCCGACGGATATGGACGCGGAATTGCGGGAGCCTTCCGGGACGCGGGTGCGGAAGTGTGGATCACCGGACGAAATGCGGAAAAGCTGAATCGGACGGCGCAGGAACTGGGGATTCACGCGATCCAGGCGGATGCTTCGTCGGGAAGCGACTGGGACCGCGTCATGCAGGCGATCGGCGAGCTGGATGTTCTGGTCAACAACGCGGGGTTCGGGGGAAAGATCCGTCCGGTGGCGGAGCAGGAGGATGAGGACATCATCCGGACGATCGGAACGAATCTGACTGGAGTGATTCTCGGCTGCCGGCGGGCGGGAGCGGAGATGGCGAAACGGAAACGGGGACTGATTGTCAACATCTCCAGTGTCTGCGCGCTCTATGCGTGGCCGGGATGGAGTGTCTATACGGCGGCAAAGGCGGGACTGGCGAAATTCAGTCACGGTCTTTACACGGAGCTTCGTCCGTTCGGAGTGCGGGTCAGCTGCGTCACACCGTCGTGGGGGCAGACTCATTTTAATCAGGCGGCCGAGATCCGGGGAGCATCTGAAGATCCCGAACTCGCATCGAAATGCATCGCGCCCGAAGAGCTCGGGGCAATGATCCGTTTCCTTGCGGAACAGCCGGATCATCTGGCCATTCCCGATCTGACCGTTCAGCCGATGATTCAGGACATCTCGCCGATGTAAGAAAGAGAACCCCTGTCGGGAAAAAACAAAAAAGGAGCAGGGAAGATGAACAGTCTGTTTCTGGAAGCCGAGTCGTTTTCGCAGCGGGGCGGATGGGTGGTGGATCCCGCCGCGATGGGAGAGATGGGGTCGGCATACCTGATGGCGCACGGAGCCGGAGTGCCGGTGGCCGACGCGGAAACCACGATTGAGATTCCGGAAGCGGGGGAGTACCATATCTGGGCGAGAACGCGGGACTGGACCGCCGTCTGGAAACGGGGAACCCCGGCGGGCAGATTCACGATCCGGATCAGCGGATATGAACTGCCGCAGGTGCTCGGGACAAACGGAGAGAAATGGGCGTGGCAGAAGGCGGGTTCGCTCCGGCTTTCAGCGGGGGAGCATACCGTCGCGCTGCACGATCTCACGGGGTTCAACGGACGCTGTGATGCGCTCTACTTCTCCACGGATCCGATGGATGTCCCGCCCGACGGCGGACGCGCGCTGGAGGAGTTCCGGAAGGAGAAATGCGCGATTGTTCCTGTTGACGATCCCGGGAACTATGATCTGATCGTCGCGGGAGGAGGAATGGCGGGAAGCGTGACCGCGCTTGCGGCGGCCCGTCTGGGACTTCATGTTCTTCTGCTGCAGGACCGTGCCGTTCTCGGGGGATGCAACAGTTCCGAGATCCGGGTTCCTCTCGGCGGATGCACGCATGTCGGCCTCTATCCGAATCTCGGCAACACGGTCCGGGAGATCGCGCCGATCTATCTGACGCCCGGAGCGAAGGAGGGCGAATGGTATGAGGATGTCCGTAAGGAAAACGCGTTCCGGACGGACTGTGCGGGAAAAGCGGAACTGCGTTTGCGGGAACGGGTAGTGGCGATCGAAACCGATCCGGAGGATCCGGCGCTCATCCGCGCGGTGATCGCCCGGAACACGGTCACGGGAAAGGAGACTCGCTTCCGCGGGAAACTTTTCTCTGACTGTTCCGGCGATGGAACCGTTGCGCATCTGGCGGGAGCCCGCTATCTCTATGGAAGCGAAGGGAAGGAGGTCTTCAATGAATCGCTCGGCGCGGAGGAGACGTCGAATGAGGTCATGGGGCTCTCCCTGCTCTGGACCAGCACCGAAGAGGATCATCCGGTCCCCTTCCCCGATGTCGACTGGGGGATCCGGCTCTCCGAGGAGACCTGCTATCCCGTTACCGCAGGAGACTGGGAAAATGAAAGCGGGCAGTATCGCAATCAGGCCGAGGAGGTCGAATACATCCGGGACTACTCGCTGATGACCACTTTCGTGAACTGGTCCTTCCTGAAGAATCACTTCTCCCGGAAGGCGGAATGGGCAAAGAGGAAGATTTCCTGGGTCTCCCCGTGCGGAGGAAAACGCGAAAGCCGCCGATTCCTCGGCGACTATGTCATGACGCAGAACGATATCGAAAAGGAAATTCCCGTCGATGACGGAACAGCCTCGATCTCCTGGTCGATTGATCTGCACTATCCTGAACCGGAGAACAAACGCCGTTTTGCGGAGCCGTTCCGGTCCTGCGCGTATCATCGCTCGATTCCGGCGTTCCGTCCGGTACCGTACCGGTGTCTGTATGCACGGGATGTGAAGAATTTGTTTCTCGGCGGACGGCTCATCAGTCTTTCGCACGTCGCATTTTCCGCCGCGCGCGTCATGCGCACGCTCGGAATGCTTGGTGAAGTCGTCGCAATGGCGGCGAAGGTCTGTATGGAACAGAACGCCCTCCCCCGCGAGGTCTACACGACTCATCTCGAAAAGCTCAAAGAGAAAATGCGCGCCGGAATTCCGACTCCGGAACAGTTCGCCTGTCCGTCCGTCGGCCGCTGGGAATCGTATCACTTCAAGGATCTCGGCTACTTTCATTATGACGAGAACCGTCAGTGCTACAATCTTCCGGAGGAAACCAAAGCGGCCATTCGGATTCTGAACCGCGAACATCTCTTCGAACATACCGGGAAGTAGAACACACCCCGTTCCGCCCCCGGTTTAAAAAGCGGAACATGCAGGAAATTCTCTGCTCCGCCGCCCCCGCGTATCGCCCAGAAAAAAAAATCGGGGAAAACCCGGATGGATCTTCCCCGATCAAAGGAACCCCGCCATCGGATCCCGATGCGCGGAGCGTCAAAACAATCAATGAGAACAGGAGCAGTCGTCGTGATGGTGATCGCCTTCGCAGGAGCACTCCTCGGAGGTGATCGGGGTGTACCAGGCGTCGACGAACTCTCCGCCTTCCACCTTCTCCACGCCGGGCAGTTCCCGGATGAAAGCAAGGAACTTCTCCTTCCGTTCCGCCTCGTTGGTGTGAATGCGACCCGTGACGGCGAACAGATCGCAGTGATCCAGATCGAACGTTCCCCCGCAGGNNAGGAGATGTTCAGTTCGCCGGCCTTGTCCAGGATTTTATCGACGAACTCATCCGCCGTTTCCGGCGAGAGTTTCGCATACGTTGCGGTGAGATTGAAGGCGAGTTCCTGGAATTCGCCGCGGCATTTTTTCTTGCGGATTCGTTTGTTCATTCTTCTCTAGCTCCGATTGTTGATTACACTCCGGCGAGTGTGGCTTTGTAGCTGGCGACCATCTCCTCCAGCGGAAGATCGACTTTTCCCGCAGCGGAGACAAATTCCAGCGAGTTCCCCGTATTGGTCTCTCCGATTTCCGCGAACGGGATTCCGGCGAAGATCTCACGGAGTCTGGGCACATCCGATTTCGCGCAGGTGACCAGGAAGCGGCTGTTCGATTCCGAGAACAGAGTCTCCAGATCGGAGAGGTTTCCCGTTTTCGGGACATCGTCAAGCCGGATGGTCATTCCGAGCCGTCCGCCCATTGCGGCGCGGGCCGCGGCGATCGCCAGTCCGCCGATCGCAGGGGAGATGGACGAGTGGAACAGCCCGGCGTTCAGCGCCTTGTAATAGGCGGCATAGGTCCGGTTGGCCAGATCGGCATCGACCTTCGGAACATCGTTTCCGACTTTGCCGAGCATTGCGAAGTATTCGCTGCCGCCGAGTTCGCGTTTGGTCGAGCCGATCATGCAGACGGCGTCTCCGGCGAGTTTGGCGTCGATGGAAACGGCCTTGGAAATGTCGTTGATCTTCCCCATCACGCTGAAAAGGACGGTCGGCGGGATGGAGATTTTTCTTCCGCCGCGGGTGCTGTCGTTTTTCATGCTGTCCTTGCCCGAGACGCAGGGGACGGTGAAGGCGATCGCGTAGTCGTAAAGCGCCTGGTTCGCCCGGACAAGCTGAGCGAGCTTGTATTCCCCGTCAGGCGTCTTTTCACTCTGCACCGGATCCGGCCAGCAGAAGTTGTCCAGACCGGCCAGATGGGACGGATCCGCGCCGACGGCCACCGCCTGCCGGATTGCCACATCCATGGTCGACGCCATCATGTGATACGTGTCGATATCGCTGTACCGCGGCATGATTCCGGCGGAAAGGACCACGCCCTCCGTCGACAGCGGCTCGATCATGAAAACAGTCGCATCGGAAGCCACATCGTTCTTCACGCCGGTATACGGCTTGATCACGCTGAGTCCCTTCACCTCGTGGTCGTACTGCCGCGCCTTGTACTCGCAGGAGCAGATGTTCAGACGCCCGAGCATCGAAAGCACATCGGCCTTCACGGAACGCCCCGTCAGATTCGGCTCCTCGAAATGCTTCGGCTCCCAGACCGCCTTGAGGTGAAGGCGGGGAAGTCCGTCGTGCATAAAGGAGATGTCCAGACACGCAACCACGCGATCCCCGTAAAGAATGCAGAATTTTCCATCGTCCGTGAACTCTCCGAGCACCGTTGCCTCCACATCGCGCTCCTTTGCGACCCGGAGGAACTCATCCAGATTCTCCGGCGGCACGGCGAAACTCATGCGCTCCTGCGCCTCCGAGACCAGAATTTCCCACGGTTTGAGTCCGGCATACTTCAGCGGCGCCTTAGCCAGGTCCATACGGCAGCCGTTGGAGATTTCGGCCATTTCACCGACGCTCGAGGAAAGTCCGCCCGCACCGTTGTCCGTGACAAAACGGTACAGATTGCGCTCCCGGATCTCGTAGATGAAATCGGACATCTTCTTCTGCGTGATCGGGTCGCCGATCTGCACGGCCTGAACGGGGCTGTCCTTATGCAGTTCCTCGCTGGAGAAGGTTGCGCCGTGGATGCCGTCTTTTCCGATGCGTCCGCCGGTCATGACGATCTTGTCGCCCGGCTTGATGGTCTTGAATGCGCCCGGCACCTTTCCGACCATTTTCGGGAGAGTTCCCAGCGTTCCGCAGTAGACCAGCGGTTTGCCGATATAGCGTTCATCGAAGCGTTCCCATCCGATTCCGTAGGGGATTCCGCTCTGGTTTCCGCCGTCGATCACGCCTTTGTGGACGCCGTCGCGGAGACGCCGCGGATGCAGCAGTCCTTCCGGCACATCCTTCGGATCGGTGAACGGCGAACCGAGGCAGTATCCCCAGACATTGACCAGAAGATCCGCCCCCTGTCCGGTTCCCAGCGGATCACGGTTCACTCCGACGATTCCGGTCATTGCGCCGCCATAGGGATCCAGGGCGGAAGGACTGTTGTGCGTCTCCACCTTGTAGACCAGATCCAGCTTGTCGTTGAACTTGATCACTCCGGCGTTGTCCGTAAAGACGGAGACCAGCCAGTCGACCTTCTTCGCAATCTCCCTGGTTCCCTTCTGAATGAAGGTCTTATAGAGCGAAAGGTAGGTTTCCTTCTTCCCGGTGGTCTTGTCGGTATAATCAACTTCCGCGCTGAAAATCTTGTGTTTGCAGTGTTCCGACCAGGTCTGAGCGATCACTTCGAGTTCCACATCGGTCGGTTTGTCCAGTCCGTAGCGGGCGCGGTCCTTGGCGTTCCGGAAGTAGTTCTGGATGGACTTCATCTCCTCCAGCGTGAGAGCGAGGGTTCCTTTCCGGCTGATCTCCATCAGCTGTTCATCGGGCACTTCGAGATCGACCAGCCGGACCTCTCCTCCGCCGGTTCCGTTGACCACCGGCTTGTTCAGCGGCATTCCGTTTTTCGCGACCTCTTCCCGGGAGAGCACCCGGACCGATTCGATCAGTTCATTGGCGAGGATTCCGCGTGCGATCTCAGTCACTTTCTCCCGGGTGAGATCCCCTCCGCGGAAAAGGTACTCGATGGAGCTGAACACATTCTCGTCGCCGGTCAGTTTCCGTCCGATGATGTCTCCGACGGCTTCGCGGGCGGTCCGGCCGACATTGGCGGTCACTCCGGGGCGGAAACCGACAGCCACGACCCAGTCGAAATCAA
Organism: Lentisphaeria bacterium UBA1829; assembly: GCA_002338895.1. Classification (GTDB taxonomy): domain Bacteria; phylum Verrucomicrobiota; class Lentisphaeria; order Victivallales; family UBA1829; genus UBA1829. The sequence continues at coordinate 26,255 of DDJH01000099.1, forward strand.
AGATCTCCCCGGGCGCCGTTTCGCCCACGCGGTGGTACTGGAGAACCGGATTGGCAAGTTCCTCTGCTATCTTTTCCGCCTGTTCCTTCGTGATGTCCGCGGACACGGTGAAAACATCTCTTGTCCGGATGGAGTCGACGTGTTCCTGCAGAAAATCATTGATTTTCTTGAGAGCGGCTTCTCCTCTGGCGTCATGCCATTCCGGTTTGACCGCGATTTCAATTCTGTAATCCATGTATCCACCTTCTTTTCTGGTTGAAATTCATACTGGTAAGATACATCGGATTCCGGTGTTTTTCAATCGCAACCGCAAGGAAAAATCAAAAACCCTCCGCGGGGAAAACAGCGGACCGATCTCCATGGGAATCGCTCCATGTTCCCGGTCCGCGGCGGAGACAGCGTTCTGTTATTTCTGTTTCGGATATTCCAATGCGGAAACGTCGAATCCCCACTCCCGGATCTGCGCAAGATACTTCTCCAGAGTCTCCTTCGAAAGCCGAGGCGTGCGCGAGAGGATCCAGAGAGAATTCTTCGTCGAGCTGGTCACAATGGCGCTGGAATAGTCCGGCGCAAGCTCCACGATCCGGTAATCCCCGTAGAAGGGACCGAAGAAGGAGACGCGCAGTTCCCCGACATCCGAAGCGCCTTTGAAATGTGCTTTTCCGACCGCCTCCCGCTCCTTTCCGTCGCGCTGTCCGCGGTTGACGACCCGGATAGTCCCGTCCCCCTGCTCCGAATAGTGAGCGGAAACGAAATCCAGATCCCGTTCGAACCGATGCGGCAGACGGGCGATCTCATACCACGTCCCGAGATACCGTTTGGAATCAAAGTTGCGGACCGATGCGATGGAATCCGTTGAAGCCGCGCAGCCGCAGAGTGCCAGAAGCGCCGGAACGAATCCCCAGCTCAAAAATTTTTTCCCGAACTTCATCATTGTTCGAATCCCCCTTTTCCGGATCCCCCGCGGATCCTGTGTTTACAGGTCTACTATAATCCGGAAAGGAGAAAATGTCAAGGGGGGGAGAGCATCCGTTCCGCTCTCCCCGATTCCCCTTGGGCCGGTTTGCATCCGCTTCTCAGCAGGGCTCGACGTCGGCGAAATCGCCGAACGTGAGCAGAAGCGGCGAGTCCTTCAGCGGGATGTTCCGGAAGATCCGGACCCCTCTGCCGTTGTCCTCGATGTTCGTTTCGGGAATTTCATAGACGGTCCCGTCGATCACGTCGATCAGCCGCGGCGTTCCCTCGACCAGCGCCGTCTCCACGGTGATGGTTCCCTCGTAGGAGGTGGTCAGCAGCTCCTTCGGGATCCAGTAGGCGACGGCGCAGGAGCCGTTCGGTTTCCGGAAACACTTCCGGAGCACTTCCCGGACCGGATCCTCATTCCGCAGCAGACGGGCGGAGCCGCGGGAGGCGAAAAAGACCGGGAACTCCTCTCTCGAAAACTTCTCGCGGAAGATTGAGGCGATCACCTGCAACGTCCGGTACGACATTTTCGGCCGATATTCACCCGACGCCACACCGTTCTCATCGAAATCCGCGCCGAGCACGCCGAAGTACCCGTAATCCAGATAACTGGCCTTGTTGTCCACGCTTCCATTGAGCGCTTCGACCATGTCCAGACAGGAGAAGTAGGAGGCGAACAGAATATCCTGAAACAGATCGGAGATCATATGACGGGCGAGGAATTTTGCCTGTCGTTCGGGAGTCCACGCGGCACCGTGGAGGGCCCCCTGCCCGTCGCTGCGGGACTGGGCGCCGGTCTCTCCCTGGATCAGCCGGATGGCGGGATTGTAGGCCCGGCAGATTCTCCGGAGGGCATCGACCCGTTCAAAAACACCGGTTTCGTCGGTGGAATACGCATGATAGGTCAACGCATCCATCACCTTTCCCGCGCCGGTTGCCAGCACATCGTTGATCCAGCCGAGTCCTTCCAGGCAGGTGGAGCCTCCGATCACCTTTGCATCGGGGTCGCCGATCCGCACCGCTGCGGCGGTCGCCTTGATGAACTCTCCATATTCCGTTCCGCTGACGCCGTGTTTCCAGCACCAGGAGCCGTCGGGTTCATTCCACACCTCATACCACTGCACTTTTCTGCGGTAGCGTTCCGTCAGAGCGCTGACATAGTTCATCCACGCCTCTCTCTGCTCCTCCGTATGGATCGGGGGACAGCCGACCGCTCCGAAAATTTTTGCCGCCGCCGCATCATACAATCCGTTTCCGTAGCACAGGCAGATCCACGGCTGAAGTCCGCGCCGGAGAAGATTCTCGACGATCGAATCCAGCCATTCCCAGTGATACACCCCCTTTTCCGTCTCCGTCCGCGCCCATCCGGACTGAATCCGGATCCACTTGACTCCGAGCTGCGCCACCTTGTCATACGCCTTTTCCGGATCGAACACCCCCCGGTCCAGCTTTTCGAACCCGAGTCCCACCGGCGACTCTTTCACTTCCGAAGACGAAAACGCCTTTACCTTCCCGACCACCTTCCAGCAATCCATTCGAACTTCTCCTCGTTTTTCCCTTGAAATTTCCTGAAAAATCAAACCGTTCTATTGAGGGAAATATACCCCGGCTTTCCAGGGAAAGAATTCGTTTTGTGCCAAAAAATATAAGATTTATGCCAGGTCAGCAGCGGGATTCCAACCGCAGCCCGACCGCATCCGACCATTTTGCATCCGTCCGGACTCCCGTCATGCGGAGGGCTCCGCCCTCTCCTTTCTTTCCTCAAAAACGGACCGCGGAAACGTCAGACCGCTTGAAAACCGACTGAAACAATGCTATTATACCCCTTCGGAATCGTAAATTCCACCGGACGCGAACGCCCTCGGTCAGCAGAGGATCGCAGAGAGAGTGTATGTCCGGCTCCGACTGAAAAAACCAACGAAACAGAAAGGAAATGTATGTCAAGAACACTTCTGATGGCTGCGGCACTGTTCGCGGCCGCGACGCTCTCGGCAAAGGAACTGAAAGTTCTGATGATCGGAAACAGTTTTTCCCAGAGCGTGCTGAGCTATCTGCCGCGCATTGTGAAAGCGGAAAAGAAACACAATCTTCTGCTGGCGCAGATGATGATCGGCGGCTGCACCTTGAACCGTCACATTGCCGAGCTGAAGAAGGCGGAGGACGATCCGAATTACAAGCCCTACGGGACCAACTACCAGAAACGCCGCAGAGTCAACCTCCCGGAGATGATCAAGGCGGAGAAATGGGATATCGTGACCATCCAGCAGGGAAGTCACGAAAGCTGGAACAAGGAGAAATTCCAGCCGGCGGCCAATGAGCTGATCGCATATATCCGGAAAAATGCTCCGCAGGCGGAAATCGTGGTGCATCAGACCTGGTCGTACCGCAACTCCGACGGACGCATCAGCGGACCGAAACCGGGGTGGGGATTCGATCAGAAGGGCATGTACGACCGTCTCACCGCGAATTATACGGATCTTGCCAAGGAGCACAAACTCCGTGTGATTCCGGTCGGCAAGGCGGTGCAGCTGTTCCGGGAAAAGACTCCGGTGAAATACACGCCGCCCACGGCGGAAGAGAAAAAGAATCTCGTCTGCCCGGATCTGCCGAAACGCGCCGGAGATGTCGTCGGCAACGACTGGTGGGCCAAAGACAGAAAAACCGGTGAAATGGTGATCAAAACCGACAACATTCACCTGAACAACGACGGAAACTATCTCCAGGGCTGTGTCTGGTACGGCTTCCTCTTCGGTGAGGATCCCGCCTCCATCCAGTTTGTTCCCCGGAACATCGGCAACAAGCAGGCCGCACTTCTCCGCACCTGCGCCTCCGAAGCGCTGGAGACCTTCCCCCAGGTCAAAAAATAACATTCCGCTTTCGGATAAATCCGGAAGAATCACAAAAAAAAACCGCCGTCTGAACCACGGCGGTTTTTTTTGTATCCTCATCCGCATTCATCCCCTCGGACAGGAAAAGACCACGGAAGCAGAGACGCGGATTATTTATTTTTCCTCTGATAGATTGTTCCGAAACATCCGCCGTCCTTGTGCGGAGTCAGTCCGATCACCAGCATGGAAGAGGAATCGTTCCGCAGGAAGATCTCGCCGGATCCGGTCAGCGGGTTCTGATGCTCCCCGGAGACGCTGCTCCATCCCATCGACTGAAGGGAAGAGGCCAGCGACGGCAGAGTCTGACGGACATCGAACGAGGAAGTAAATGCTCCATAAACCGCATTTCGGGCGGGGAAACGCATCGTCATCACAGGCGTTGCCCCCGGAGGAAGCGGGAATTCCGACGGCCACTCTCCGGCCTTCATCCCGGACGGCGGCAGATCCATGGAAAACGAGATCACCGGATAAATCCCGTCGATCGCCAGCAGATAAATGCGTCGACGAAGCCCGTTTTTGAGTTTGATCTCCGCCAGCAACGAATTTGCGTTTTCCGCAAACGACGCATTCGGATACAGCTTCCGCAGATTGTTCCGGCAGACCTCCAGAGAATTCCGGTTCAGCGCCACCCCCAGTTCCAGAGAGCGACCGTTCACGATCACTTTTTCCGTCCAGAGAGGAGCCGGTCTGGTAGCCTCCTCCACCCCGATGGATTCGTTTCCGGAAAACGGCCACAGCGAAAACACCTCCGCGGAAAGGAACAGCGGAGCCCCCGCCAGACACAGTGAAAAAAACCACGTTCTGCTTTTCATCGGCCCCGCGCCCTCCCGGTGCTCATTTGAGATTGCGCCGCGCGCGGGCGGCAAGTGCGGAAGCGGAGTTCATCCACTGCGCGACCAGCGGAGCCAGAATAAAATCTTCCAGTTCGTTGCTGTACTCCAGATGGGTATTGCAGAACGGACATGTAGCGAACGCCTCGATATCGGCCGGCGCCAGCATCTCCCGGCAGTTCGGGCAGATCAGATAGCGGGCCTCCGGCATGGAATCCGGGTTCGGACGAAGAAAATGATATTTTGGATTCAGATTTTTCATAGTAGTGAAATAATATCGCTTTTTTTCAAAAAAGCAAGTGCATCCGGGAATTTCCATTGGAAAAAACCGCCGGGCGCCGACGTTTGCATTTTCTCCGGAGCGGAATTATAGTACCCGGAAACGTCCGCCGGATCAGACGGCGGAAACAGAAATGAGGAGATCACGATGAGCCGGATTGCAAACAATGTCATGGAACTGATCGGCAATACGCCGCTTGTGCGAGTCAGTAAACTGAATGAGGGAAAAGCGGAAATTCTTGTCAAAGCGGAGTTTTTCAATCCCGGCTCGAGCGTCAAGGACCGCATCGGATTTGCGATGATCGAGGATGCGGAACGTCGCGGGGTCCTCAAACCCGGCGCACTGATTATTGAACCGACCTCCGGAAACACCGGCATCGGCCTTGCGCTGGTCGCCGCCGTGAAAGGCTACCGGCTGATCCTCACCATGCCCGAGACCATGAGCATCGAACGGAGAAGACTCCTTCAGGCCTACGGAGCGGAAATTGTCCTGACCGACGGAGCCTCCGGCATGAAAGGCGCGATCGACAAAGCCGAAGAACTCCATGCGGCCAATCCGGGCTCGTTCATTCCGCAGCAGTTTGAAAATCCCGCCAACCCCGCCTGGCACAAAAAGACCACCGGACCGGAAATCTGGCGCGATACCGATGGGAAAATCGACGCCTTCATCGCCGGAGTCGGAACCGGCGGCACACTCAGCGGAGTCGGAGAATATCTGAAGGAGCAGAATCCCTCCGTCCGGATTTTTGCTGTGGAGCCGGACACCTCCGCGGTTCTGAGCGGCGGCAAAGCGGGTCCCCATCTTCTTCAGGGGATCGGAGCCGGATTCGTGCCCGGAACGCTGAACACCGCCATCATCGACAAAGTCTTCCCGGTTTCCGCGGAGGATGCCGGAAAAACCGCCCGGGAGGCGGCGACGCGGGAAGGACTGCTGATCGGAATTTCCGGCGGAGCGGCCCTGTCGGTCGCCCTGAAGCTCTCGAAGGAGGCGCAGTGGGCGGGAAAACGGATTGTGGTTCTGATTCCCGACAGCGGAGAACGGTATCTCTCCACCTGGCTCTTCCAGACGAAATAAAAAGAGAGCCCCTTCACATTCCGGCGGACTGCCTGGACTCCCTGAGGAACTCCTCCAGAATCCGGGCGGCCAGAGCGACCATTTCCACACAGGGACGCTTCCGGTAATATTCCGCCGTCCGGGCTTCGGAAACGGGGGAGTCCGGCCGCTTCTCCGTCAGCCCGAGAAGTTCCCGGCAGATGATCGAACCGGTTTCCGCACGGAAACGTTCACAGAGGGTCTGAATGCGGGCATAGTGGGCGTCTTTTGCCTGCTTGTCGGCCGGATCCGGATTTCCGAACTTCAGGTTTGCGACAAGCACCATGGCGGTGACTGCACCGCAGACTTCGCGCATACGTCCCATTCCCGCGCCGAATCCCGAAGCCAGGCGGAACGCGCTCTCCCGGTCCAGTCCGCATTCCTGATGAAACGCTCCGAGAACCGCCTGCGCACAGTTTGCGCCCGAGCGGAACAGAGCGGACGCCTCTTCTGATTTTGTCATTTCCGAAAGACTCCCGTTTTTTTGCTGAATTTGAATCGGCGTTCCGCTTTCCGGTCAGCCGTTCCGGCGAAGGAGCCAGTAGCCGTGAAGCAGATTGATGACTCCGTCCGTGGCGGCGTCGGGGAAATCCTGACGTTCCATCAGACGGACAAAGGATGTGCGCAGATCCTCCGGCATCTTCCAGTCGGCATCGGATGCGCATGCGATCAGATAATTTCCAGTTCCGCGCAGATAGTTGAACGGCTTCCGGTACTCATCGGGGAAGACGGGATTGAAATAGGCCTTTCCGCCGAGAAGAGCAACTCCTCCGGTTCGTTTGAGCACCTCTTTCTGGAGCAGGAACGGACGGGTTCTCCAGTCGGCGTTCCGGACGTTCCATTCGCCGTCGTATTCGAGAGCGCCGCGGAGGATTTCGCGAAGTTTCTCCTCCGATTTTGCCGACACGCGGTGAATCAGGCTTGTCAGAGCGGATTCCATTTCGGGGAAGAGACCGATTTCGCGGAACATGGTCAGCGAGATCTGCATCTGCATCAGGGAGATATCCCACCAGGCGGGGTCGGCGGGGTCGAATTTCAGCGACTCGGCCAGAGCGCGGTCCGCATATCGTCCGGCGAGCTCCGCCCAGTGCCGGTCTCCGGAGCAGTCGAACGCCGCGGCATAGATCATCGGAAGACGCAGCCACTCATGCACC
>DDJH01000202.1 GCA_002338895.1 Lentisphaeria bacterium UBA1829
GGGAGTCGTTGCAACGATGCTGGGAACCCCGGCTGCACGGGCGATCGCCACCGTATGAATCGCGGTGGAGACCAGCGGCGCGGTCCCTCCGGGAATATAGCATCCGACGCGCTCCATCGGAAGAAACCGTTCTCCCAGCGTCACACCCGGACGGGGGGAAAAGAAATGGTCGCGCGGTTTCGCCTGTTCCGCAAATGCCGTGACGTGTCCGATCGCCGTGGCAATCGCCTGTTTCGCGGTTTCTGAAACCGCCTGTTCCGCCTCCGCGCACTCCTCTTCCGTGACAACAAACTGAGATGGGGTGAGCGCAACTTTATCGAACCGTTCCAGAAAGTCGCAGACGGCGGAATCGCCCTCCTCCCGGACTTTTGCGACGATCTGCGTCGCTCTCTCTTCGATTTCCCGCGGACAGGCCGGCCGGTTGTAAAGTGCCTTCAGCTCCTCCGCCGCATTCGGATCGTTCCATGAGATTCGTTTCATTTCCTGCTCCATTCTGAAATAAAAATTCTGTGTTTTTCTGATCCTGTATAATATAGCAGAATTGCCGGTAATTACCAGAATTTCCCGAAAAAGAGGCGTGTGAATTTTCTCTTTTTCGGTGTTTCGGGTCCCGCGGAGCGCACTCTTGAAAAGAACCGTTGATATGGTATATTGACCGGAGAAAGAGCGAAACAAAAGAAAAACAAGGAGATTTTTTTATGAAAACGATTATTATCGGCGGCGTCGCGGCGGGCGCCAGCGCGGCGGCCCGGCTGAGACGGCTGGATGAGTCGATGGAGATTATTCTGCTGGAGCGTGGACCGTCCATTTCGTATGCCAACTGCGGACTGCCGTACCATCTGGGCGGCGTGATTCCGGAGCGTTCGTCGCTGTTCGTGATGCCGGAGAAGAAGTTCCGCTCGTGGTTCCAGGTCGACATCCGGACGGAAAACGAGGCTCTGGCGCTCGATCGCGGGAAGAAAACGGTGCGCATCCGCCGCGCGGACGGGTCCGAATATGAGGAATCCTACGACAAGCTGCTTCTGGCGACAGGGGCGCATCCCGCGGAGCTGAATCTGCCGGGCGCGGACGATCCCCGCATCCATCCGCTTTGGACGATTCCCGATCTCGACGCCCTGATGTCTCTGGTGCAGGAGAAACCGAAGAATGCGGTGGTGATCGGCGGCGGATTTATCGGGCTGGAGGCCGCGGAAAATCTCGCCGGACGCGGAATTCATGTGACGCTGATTCAGCATTCGGATCATGTGCTGCCGACTCTGGATCGCGAAATGGCGTATCTGCTCGCGGTCGAACTGATCGCCAACGGGGTCGATCTGCGTCTGAATGCGGAGCTGACGGAGTTCCGGAAAGACGGAGAAAAGCTGACGGTCTGCCTGAAGGACGGTTCGCTTCTTCCGGCGGATCTGGTGATCTCCAGCGTCGGCGTGCGTCCGAATTCCGAGCTTGCGCGGGCGGCGGGACTGGAGCTGGGCGCTCGCGGACACATCATCGTCAATGAACATCTGCAGACCTCCGATCCGGATATCTATGCCGCCGGAGACGTCGTCGAAGTCGTGGACCGGGTTTCCGGCGAAAAAACGGCCATCCCGCTTGCCGGTCCCGCCAACAAGCAGGGACGCATCGCGGCGGACAACATCGCCGGCCGTTCCAGGGCCTATCCCGGAAGTTTTGGCACGTCCGTGATCAAAATCGGTTCGCTGACCGCCGCATCGGTCGGGTGGACCGAGGCAAAGCTGAAAAAAGCCGGCAGAAAATACCATAAAATTTACACGCATCCGTCCTCCAACGCCTCCTACTATCCCGGCGGAGAGCAGATCCATCTGAAGCTGCTGTTCGATCCGGAGGGACGGATCCTCGGCGCGCAGGGGGTCGGAGCAAAAGGCGTGGACAAGAGAATCGATGTGATCGCAACGGCGATGCAGTCGAACCGCACCGCGCCGGAACTGGCTTCGCTGGAGCTTGCGTATGCTCCGCCGTACAACTCGGCAAAGGACCCGGTCAACTTCCTCGGAATGATCGCGGAAAACGTGCTCGACAAGATGACCGAACTGGCGTATGCGGATGCGCTGCCGGAATCGGCGCAGATCATCGATGTCCGCGAGGAGGCGGAACACCGGCTCGGGGCGATTCCCGGAGCGATCAATCTTCCGCTCGGACAGATCCGCTCCCGTCTGAAGGAGCTGGACCGCTCCCGCGAGCTGATCGTCTCCTGTCAGGTCGGTCTGCGCGGATATCTGGCGGAGCGGATCTTGAAGCAGAACGGATTCCGGGTCCGCAACCTCTCCGGAGGGTATCTGACCTGGAAGTTCACTCATGCGCCGCTGCCGGCTCCGAAACCGGTCGCGCCGGAGAAGGATAAGACGGTGTCGGACGAACTGCCCGTCGCCCGGAAACTCGATGTGCGGACTCTCGCCTGTCCCGGTCCGGTCGTCCGGCTGAAGGAGGAGATTGAGTCCATGAAGGAGGGCGAAACGCTTCAGCTCTCCGCGGCGGGCTCCTTCGCGCCCGATCTGGATGCCTGGATCCGTTCCAGCGGAAATGAACTCCTCCGGATGTCGCGCGGGGACGGGGGCGTTCAGGCGCTGATCCGGAAAGCCGGGAAAAAGAGCGAGGCGGAGAAAGCCGACGCAAAGGAAACGGTGCAGCATGCCGCAATTGTGCTGTTCAGCAATGATCTTGACAAGGCGATGGCGGCGCTGATCATCGCGTGCGGAATGGCGGCCGCCGGAAGAAAGGTGGGGATCTTCTTCACCTTCTGGGGATTGAGCGTGCTGCGCCGGAATCCCGCTCCGCAGGTGGAGAAGGGATTCCTGTCCCGCATGTTCGGATGGATGCTGCCGAAGGGGGCGTCGAAACTGAAGCTCTCCAAGATGAACATGGGGGGTGTCGGTACGGCGATGATGAAGAAGGTGATGGCAAGTCAGAATGTCACATCGCTTCCGGAGCTGATGAAGCAGGCAAAGGCGCTGGGCGTGCGGTTCGTCGCCTGCGAAATGGCGATGAACGTGATGGGAATGACGGCGGAGGAGCTCGAGTATGTCGACGAGATCGCCGGCGTTGCCAGCTTTGTCGACATGGCGAAGGAGGGGGGAAACACGCTGTTCATCTGAGTCCGCCGGGCCGGTCGGCTCCGGCGGACCCGCGACCGTGTCAGACCGCGGCCGCGGCTGTTTTCTGCGCCGCAGCGTCCTGATAGTAGTTCCGGACCTGCGGTGCGCGTTTGGCAATGTTCGAGAATTTCCCCGAAACCTTTTCAATTTCGCCGAGAAGTTCAATGAAGATCACGCCGGTGGCCGCATGGCAGATGCCCTGGCGGAGACGCTCGATGTGTTTGTTCTCCAGTTCGCCGCTGAGTTTGACGATCTCCTTTTCCAGAGCTTTGGCGCTCCGGGAGAGTTCCAGATCGTGGGATTTCAGCGCGGAAAGGACCTTGTCCGCCTGGCGCTTGAGCAGGGTGTAGATGGAATCCAGATCGCTCAGAGCGGCGTCGGAAATGCCGGAACCGGCCTCCTCCAGACGGCGGGTGAGGGAGAGAATGTTCTCCGTGTGATCGGCAATGCGTTCCGCATCGTTGGTGCAGTGCATCAGAACGGGAATGAATTCCGCCTGCTTCTGGGAGAGTTCCCGGCGGGTGATGAGGGTCAGATAGCTGGTGATCTCAAACTGGAGATCGTCGATGGTTTTTTCGCGCCGGTCGAACTCTTCGATTTCGCTGTCGGTCACCTCGCTTTTCATGAAGTGGTTTTCCACAGCTTCGGAGATCATGGCCCAGGACTCCCGGAGCATATTGCCGTAACAGGAGGTCGCCTGTTCCAGAGCGATCGGAGGATTGTCCAGAAGGTGCGGTTCCAGATGCTGATACCGCACGGCATCGCGCTTCACGGGGATCAGACGCTCGCAGAGGTGCGCCAGCGTGGAGACAAACGGAAGAAGAATCAGCGTCGTGACCACATTGAACAGCGTATGGGCGTTGGCAATGTGGCGGGGAACGTTCTGCGGAACGGCGGCAAAGGCATCGCCTGCTGTGATCTGGTCGATCAGGTGGAAGAAGACCGGGACCCCGGTGTCTCCCCAGCGGATGTAGAAGGTCGCTGAGATGATCAGAACGCCGATGCAGTTGAACATCGTATGCGCAAGCGCCGCCTGCTTCGCGATCCGGTTGGTCGGGATCGCCGCAAGCTGCGCGGTCACCGTGGTTCCGATGTTGGAGCCGAGAACCAGAGCCACCGCCGTGTAGAGATTGATCAGACCGCTGGCGCCGAGCGCCAGAATAATGCCCGTCGCGGCGGAACTGCTCTGAATGACCATCGTGACCGCAAGGCCGATCCCGATGGCGCCCAGAAGCGCGCCGAACGGCATCCAGCCGTCGACCGGCGAACAGTCAAACGTGCTGAAAAAGCGGATGAACGTGGGAAACTGCGCAATGGATTTGAGTTCCGCGCTCATCAGCGACATGCCGAAGAAGAGGAGTCCGAACCCGAGCACCGTCTCGCCCCACCCCCGCAGATATTTCCAGGAGATGAACAGCATCACCAGTCCCAGAATGATGGCCGGCATTGTGATGCAGGCGATGTCGAACGCAATGATCTGCGCCGTGATCGTGGTCCCGATGTTCGCTCCGAAAATGATCCCGATCGACTGGGTCAGATTCAGAAGCCCCGCATTCACAAATCCGATCACCATCACCGTGCTCGCACTCGACGACTGGATGACCGCGGTCACCAGCGCTCCCGCAAGAACCGCCACAAACCGGTTGCTCGAAAACAGATGAAGAATGGTCCGCATCTTTTCGCCGGCCGCCTTGTTCAGTCCGTCGCCCATCAGCTTCATGCCGAAGACAAACACCGCAAGGCCGCCGAACACATTCATCAGAAGGGTCGTGAAATTGATCCCGAGCTCTTTGACCAGAATGCCGCGCGTGGCATTGCGTCCGGCAACTTCCACGTTGATTTCATATTTCCCCGTCGCATCCCCCATGATGACGGTCGTCGAAGCCTCGCCTCGGGCGTTCGTCCGGGCCGAAACCGTGCTCAGCGACGCATCCGAGCCTCCCGCCGGCGTGTTCACCAGACGGAAAAACACCGGAACTCCCGCCGCCGGACTCCCGTCGGAATTGACCGCCGTCACGCTCAGCGGTTTTGCCGAGCGCTCGCCCGCATGAATCTCCTGCTCCCCTCCCGAAATCCGCAGCCCCGTAATAAACCGCACCAGAAGCGCTTTCTCCGGCGCCGATTCCGGGATGACCTTCAAATACTGATCGCCAACCGTCCGTCCCGCCTTCACCGAGACCTTCACCAGGCCGCCCGCATCGCTCTCCGCCACGGCCGGATTCACCGAAAGATCCGATCCCTCCGCCGCTTCAAACCGAATTTTCTGTCCGCTGGACGGCGGACGCTCTCCCGACGACAGAATCCCTTCCGACGCCTTCCCGGATGCCAGTATGTAGAGCGGTTTCGAAAACTCCTCTCCGGGAAGCGCACACTGCTCCCCTCCCTGAAACACCGAGAGCTCATCCAGTTCTACCGGGGCGGAATCGCCGCAGCCGCACAACAGAAAAACGGCCGCAAGCGCGGACAACAGACAGATGTTCAGCTTCAAAATCTTCTCTCCTTGCTCGTTTGATCCGATCAATATAACATTCCTTGAACAATCCGGCAAGAACAGGAATCAGAACTAAACCATTCTCTAACAAAATCCTAACAATCCGAATAAAAAAAGAATCTCATCCCGCAATCCCGGAATGAGATTCCCTTTCCGCGCCTCCCCCTCTTCGGGAAGTGGCAAATCTGGTCCGGATCCCTCTTTCGAACCCTTCTCTTATGCGCGCCGTCCGTGACGGTCCCCCGTCAGAATCCCCCGTTTGGACGACCGGACAAAATCCAGAAACTCCGTCACCTCCGGAAGCTGCGGAACCTCCGCAAGAGTCCGCTCAATCGCGTTTTTCGTATTGAGTCCCTGACGGAAAAACAGGTCGTACACCTTCTTGATCGCATGAATGGTCTCCGGCGGGAACCCGTTCCGGCGCAGCCCGACAATGTTGAATCCGCGGACCCCTCCGTTGCGTCCGTCGCCGATCATGAACGGCGGCAGATCCACCGAAATCGCCGAAACCCCGCTCAGAACCGCCATCCGGCCGACCCGGCAGAACTGATGCACCGCCACCAGACCGGACAGCAACGCCTTGTCTCCCACTTCCGCATATCCCCCGAGCGTCGCCCCCACAACCAGAATCACATTGTTTCCGACCTTGCAGTTGTGTGCGACATGGGCGTTCGCCATCAGGAAGCAGCCGTCGCCAATGACCGTGGACGCCCCCTCATGTGTCGCGCGGTTCACCGTCACCCCCTCCCGGAAGCGGTTGTTGCTCCCGATTTTCGTATAGGAGACCGATCCGTCGAATCCGTAATCCTCCGGATCGGAACCGATCGACGCAAACGGATACACCACATTGTTCTCCCCCATCGTCGTATAACACCCGATGAACGCGTTCGCCAGAAGCCGCGTCCCCGCTCCAATTTCAACATCGTGTTCGACAACACAGTGCGGACCGATTACAACATCCTCCGCAAGTTTCGCGGTGGGATCTACTACTGCTGTGGGATGAATCTGCGGCATGGATTTCTTCCTGAATTTTATTGATGAATCATGAATCGTTCAAACGAAAAATGAAAAAGGCGGGATTTCCCGCCTTCTTCTCTGGTTACTTTTTCTTCGCGGCTTTGATCGCGGCCTTGACTCTTGCTTTGAGTCTTTCATTGTAGCGTTTGCGGCGCGCGCGCTTCTGAACCTTATTGTATTGCTGTCCCATTTGAAACTCCTTCGTCTTGATATGGTCTTCAATCCCGATCAATATACATGCATTCGCCGACTTTTCAACTTTTTTTCCGAAAAAAACGTTCTTTTGTGGCCGGCTTCTGCAAATCCGGACCGGAAAAACCGGTCCGTGGGCTCCTCTCTTTGCCGGACGATCCTCATCCGCGGATGAGTTTCAGCAGTTCATCCCGCTTGGCTTCCATCGTGGCTTTGTCCTTCGCCTCCACAATCAGGCGGAGCAGCGGCTCCGTGTTCGAGGCGCGGACGTTGAACCACCAGTCGGAATACTCCACCGAAATTCCGTCCAGTTCAAACTGATGACCGTCCGAATATTTCTTGCGGATGGCGTCCAGAATCGGTTTGGTGTCCGCCACCTTGGAGTTGATCTCGCCGCTGGCAAAGTATTTCTTCAGCGGACGGACCAGCTCGCTGACCTTCTTGCCGGTCTTGCAGACCAGATTCGCCAGCTTGATCAGCGCAAGACCCTGCGACTCCGCAACATAGTTCTCCGCAAAATAGTAGTGCCCGGAAAGCTCGCCGGCAAACACCGCGTTGTTCTCCCGCATCTGCTGTTTGATGAAGGCATGGCCGACTCGCGACATCAGCGGACGCCCGCCGTGTTCCCGGATGCACTCCTTGACCGCCCAGCTGCTCCGCAGATCATAAAGAATGGTCACGGTTCCCTTGCCTTTCTCGCTGAGAATATCCTGCGCGATGAGGGCGGTGAAAATATCCATCGGAATGATTTCGCCCTGATCGTCGATGAATCCGCAGCGGTCGGCGTCTCCGTCGAAGGCGGCTCCGAATTCCGCTCCGGTCTCCCGCACCTTTGCTCGGATGGCGTCCAGCGTTTCCGTATGGAGAGGATTGGCCTCGTGGTTCGGGAAGTTCCCGTCCAGTTCCTCGTACATCGGAATGATCTCGAAAAGATCCTTGATGCCCGCAATTTCATACGATCCCATCGCGTTGGCGTAATCGACCACGATTTTCAGTTTCCGGTCCATTCTGGCAAACGAGCGCAGGAATTTCCCGTACTCCTCGGCGATGTTGTAGGTGGAAAGTGTGCCCGGTTTTTCCGCGGCCTTGAAGTCGTTCTGTTCGACGAGTTTCTGAATGTCGGCAATTCCGGTCGCTCCGCTGATGGGGACATCGTCCTTCCGGCAGAGTTTGAAGCCGTTCCACTCCTTCGTGTTATGGGAGGCGGTGATCATGATGCTGCCGTCGGCCTTCAGGAATCCGTTTGCGTGATAGGTCATCGGCGTGGAGCAGAGTCCCAGGTCGATCACGTCGCATCCCTGTTCCAGGATCCCTTTGGAAAGAGCCTTGAACAGCGGTTCGGAGTGGGGGCGCATGTCCCGTCCGATCACAATTTTCCGCGCTCCGAGAAACTGCACGAACGCTCTGCCGATTTTCTCCGCAATTTCTTCGTTCAACTGTTCGGGATAGATCCCGCGGATGTCATATGCTTTGAAGATTCCTGACATATCCTGGCTCCTTTCGTCTTTATCCTGATACAATAGCACTTTTTCCGCTTTTTTCAATTTCCTCCTTCTCCGGAATCGGAAAAAAGCCCGCTCCCCGGTACAATTTTCCCTCTCCGGAGAGGCGGATGAAGTTTTGTCCGTTTTTCCGGCGGGGGTTCTTGAAAAGTGAATCCCGCCGTGCTATTTTTGCCTCCGTAACATAACGAGGTGACATCATGCTGTGTGACATCTGCAAAAAAAATCCGGCCACCATCCATATTCAGGAAATCGCCGGAAACGAGAAGAAAACTCTTCATCTCTGCCAGAGCTGCGCCCAGAAAAAAGCGCAGGAGGATTCCTCGTTTCAGGCTTTGAACCTTGCCGAGGTGATCTACAATATCACAAACCAGCTCCAGACGGAAAATCCCCAGCCGAAGCCCGAACCGGAACATTCGGGAATCTTCTGCGCATCCTGCGGATGGGATTACGCCAGCTTCCGGAAAACCGGACGGCTCGGATGCCCCGACTGCTATCAGGCTTTCTATGATACGCTCAAAAGCGTCATCGGCGCGATGCATCGCGGAACCACGCATACAGGGAAAATCCCCGCGGCGTTTTCCGGTCCGCTGCCCGAAAAGATCGCGGCCAATGTCGCCGTGCTCCGGAAGGAGCTCGAAAAACTCCAGAAAAGTCTCACATTCGCCGTCTCCAACGAGGAGTTCGAACGGGCCGCCATCCTCCGCGACAAGATCAGCGAACTCAAGGAACAGCTCGCCGGGGGGGAGACACGATGAAGACGAAACCCGAAGAACTCCTCCAGCATCCGCTGAGCTGGCTGGCGGACAGCGGTCCGGATGACGATATTGCCATCAGCACCCGGATCCGTCTGGCCCGGAATTTCCGCTCCATGCCGTTCCCGATCGCCGGAAATCAGGATGCGCTCCGGCAGGTGCGCGATCTGGCGGAGCAGGCGATTCTTTCATCCGAGGCGCTCGCGGAGCCGATGGAATTCGATCTGCCGGCGCTCAGCGATGTGGAAAAACGCCTCCTCCTGGAGCGGAGGCTGATCAGCCGCGACATGCTGACGCCGAATCCCGCGGCTTCGCTTCTCGCCGACCGCGATGAATCGCTCGCTGTGATGGTCAATGAGGAGGATCATCTGCGCATTCAGGCTCTGAGCCCGGGATTCCAGCTGGAATCGGTCTGGGAGAGAATCAATCAGTTCGACGATGTGCTGGCATCCAGAATCCCGTATGCGTTTGATCCGAGACTCGGGTTCCTGACGTCGTGTCCGTCGAATCTCGGAACGGGGATGCGGGCGTCGGTGATGCTGCATCTGCCGGGACTGGTGATGGCCGGGCAGATCGCCGCAGTCAAACAGGCGCTTGGAAAACTCGGACTGGCGGTCCGGGGGTTTTACGGAGAGGGAACGGAGAANNTCGGGGAGAGCGAGGAGCAGATCCTGGAACGGATTTCGTCGATTGTCAAGCAGATTATCATTCATGAGAAGCAGTCGCGTCAGGCTCTGCTGGATCAGAAGCAGAGTTTCCTGCTGAACCAGGTGGGGCGCGCGTATGGAATTCTGCGGCACGGGTATATGATTACCAGCGAGGAGGCGCTGAATTCCCTGTCGGCGCTCCGGCTCGGGGTGGATATGAAGATGTTTTCGTCGGTGGATATTCACACGGTCAACGAGCTGTTTCTGAACGTGCAGCCGTCGCATCTGCAGATTGCGGAGAAGAAGGAGCTCTCCCAGGAGGAGCGCGACACGGCGAGGGCGACGCTGATCCGCGAAACGCTCAAGGCAAAACGGGGACAGGTGTGAGGACGGAATGAGCGTCGAGGCTGTATACACCGTCGGACTGGCGCTGCTGGAATCGACGTTCGTTTTTGTCGGACTGCTGATTCTGCACGGACTCAAGAGGCTGATCGGATCGGCGCCGCTGTACATGTTCCTCGGCGTGCTGCTGGTGATGATGAACATCGCCGGAGCGGCGGGGCTGAGAATGGTCCTGAGCGGATCCGGTTTCGAACTGAGCATCTCCACGTCCATTCTGCTGCTGCCGCTGCTGGCGATGCTGCTGGTGATCTATATCGTCGACGGGACGCTGGCGGCACAGAGACTGATTATCGCGGCGATGGCGGCGTTCGGAATCTTCGCGTACTTGAGCTGGATTACGGAGCTGCAGGCGGTGTGGGGCGGATTCACCATGTCGCAGGGGCATCTGGCGGATTATCTTTCCAAGCTGCTGGGAAATACGACGAAGAACATGGGGGCGTCGCTGGTTTCGCTGACGCTCGATTTGTTTCTGATCCCCGTGATTTTCCAGAAAATGAAGAATTACGGGTGCCGCCTGACGGTCTGCACGATCGGAGCGATTCTGCTCGGACAGCTGCTCGACAGTTTTGTGTTTGTCGCCGTTCTCTACTGGGGCGATCCGCAGAAGATGGCGGTGCTCAATGCGGAGTATCTGCCGCGGATTCTGCTTTCGCTGTGGATCTCCATTCTTGCGGCAATCTATCTTTCCCGGATCGACAAGGAGATCCCCGGCGACTCCCGGCGCGCGCTCGACATCGTTCTCGCCTTTTTCGGCAGCTACGGCAAAACCAAACTGCTGGAGCAGAATCTTCTGGAATCGGAACAGCGGTACCGGACGATCATTCAGAATGCGTCCGACATGATCCTGGTCACCGATGCGAACGGAATCATTGTGGATGCCAACAAGGCCGCGCAGGAGATGCTCTCGGCCAAGACCATGTTTGATCTGATCGGCTGCAATCTCGACGATTTCCTGCTCGGTCCCGACACCCTCTCCCACCTGATGCACGAGGATGAGAGCGTGATGCATCTGACGCTGCCCGATTCCTCCCGCGAACTCGAACTTTCCATGAGCCGAATCACGGTGGACGGGACTCCCGCTCTGGTGTTCATCGGACGCGACATCACGGAACGGGAACGTCTGGCCAAGGAACGCGAACTGCTGCGGACCGAGAGCGCGCACCGGCAGCGTCTGGAGGCCATCGGCCGTCTCGCCGGCGGAATCGCCCACGACTTCAACAATCACATCCACGCCATCCACGGCCATCTGGATCTGATCTACATGGGTGAGGTGACCGAGGAAAGTCTTCCACACCTCAGGAAAATCGATGCAATCGCCGAGCAGGCCGGAAAACTGACCAGTCAGCTTCTCGGCTATGCGCGGAAAGGCAAACGTCAGGTGGAGAAACTGCTGCTGAAAAGCATCATCGACGGCGCCTACAACCTCTTCCTCCCCACCACGCAGACCGGGATCCAGACCGTTCTGGACATTCCCGACGAATCCATTCTGGTGGAAGGAGACCGCACGCAGCTCCAGCAGGCGATTCTCAATCTGATGATCAACGCGCGGGATGCGATGGAGAATCTGCCGGAGAACGCCCGGCTGNNTGCTCCCGGATGGGGGTTACGCCGCGGCCGCCGGCCGACATCCATTCCGTCGGTCCGTTCTGCTGCATCTGCGTCGAGGATTCCGGGCCCGGCGTCGACGAGGCGATCGTCGAACAGATCTTCGAACCGTTTTTCACCACTAAACCGACCGGAAAGGGGACCGGAATGGGACTTTCCATGTCCTACGGCGTCTCGCGGGAGCACGGAGGATGGATCCAGTATGACCGGATCGAATCCGGCGCTTCCTTCACCATTATTCTGCCCGTCCTTTCCAGTCAGGGAGACCGCTCATGAAACGACTGCTTTCCGTCCTCCTGCTTTCCGCGGTGCTGCTCCTCGCCGCCGCGGAGAAGCTGACCGTCATCGGAACAACCGACATTCACGGACATCTTTTCTCTTCCGCCGGACGGCCGAACCTGCTGAAACTCCTTCAGGCGGTCTCGGACGAGGTCCGGACGGCCGGAAAGGAGAACACGCTGCTGATCGACTGCGGGGATCTGATTCAGGGATCGCCGGAGGTGTCGATCGACCGGGGAAAAACAGTTCTCCAGCTCCTCAATTCCGCAGGATATGATGTCTGGGTGCCCGGAAATCATGATTTCGAATTCGGAATGGACACCCTGCTCAAGAGGGGGAAAGAGTTCCGGGGCGCGCTGATCTGCGGAAATCTGCGCTACAGGGGAGAGACTCCGGCGCCCGGATGGAAACTGTATGAACGGGCGGGGTTGAGAATCGCGGTGATCGGAATGACGTCGGATCATATCGCGTCGTGGAACTGGAGGCCGGAGGAGAGCGGAATCGCGGTCGAGGGGACTCTGTCCGCGCTGGAACGGATCCTGCCGGAGGTGATGCGGGCAGAACCGGATGTGATTCTGCTCGCCATCCATGCCGGACGCTTCCAGTCGCGCCGTTTCGCTCCGCAGTGGCAGATGACGGATCTGGCAAGACGCTATCCGCAGATCGATCTGATTCTCGGCGGACACACGCATGAGCCGGTGGCCGGGCTCCCGCTGGCGAAGAGCTGGTATCTGCAGGGGGGAAAACACGCGAATGGATATGTCAAGGCGGAGATCGGGTATGACAGGAAAAAGAGGAGACGTCTTTCGCTGAGTTCCTCCTACGTGGAACTCCCGCCCGCGGCGCCGGAGATGAAACTTGCGGGGCCTTTGAAAAAACAGCTGGCGGATCTGCGGCGGAATCTGTATTCAACCGTCTGTACGAAGGGGCCCGCGCTGAGCTGGAGAAGAGCGGAGGAGCTGGCGCAGGTCTTCTGCCGGGCGATTGCGGAGGAGACCGGAGCGCCGATTGTCTTTCACGGCGTGCTCTCCCGCGCATCGAAACCGGCCGGACGGTATACGAGAAAAGATGTGTTCGATCTCTGTCCGTTTGAGAATACCGTGGTGCTGATGGATCTTTCGCCGTCGGAATGCCGGGCGGTTCTGGAGGAACAGCGCAAGGCCCATGAAAGTGGAAAACCGAATGCAATGCCGCAGTATGTGACCGGCGTGCGGATGGACGGTGAGGGAAAACTCGTGCTCGAAAACGGAACGGTCTGGGACAGAGAGAAGGAGAGAAAGACGGTTGCATTCAACTCGTTCATCGCATCCAGCGGAGGGATGCGGTTCCCTGTGCTGCGGAAGATTTCCCGGCGTCCGGAGGTCAAGGGACGCGATACGGGATTGAAAATTCGTCTTTTGCTGGAAAATTATCTGAGGAGAATGGATCGATGAAGCATTGGTCGTCTGTTATGTGGATTGGAGTCGTGTCGTTATTTCTGTTCGGCGGGTGCGCGTCGCCGCGCATGTCGTTCGATCCGAAGCCGGAGGACAAGCTGGTCGACAAGGAAAAATTCGCACTGATTGATTATGTGCGCGGATTCGTCCTCTCTTCCAAACGTCTGAGACTGACCCCCGAGGAGCGGAAGGTCATTGAATCCACCGATCCGCAAATCCGGATACACTATACCGCTCCGAAAACAGGGAAAATGCATATGAGCTGGGAGCTGCCGAGGGAACGGCATCTGCTGGCGTTCTGTCAGGGCCCCCTGCTCACTTCCCAGAACCCGACCGACTGGAAAATTACGGTGGTCACCGGAAAGCGCAGCGGCGGAGCGGCGGCGCCTTCCCAATACGGACTCGAAGACTGATGCGCTGGCTGCCGCTGCTGTTCCTGACATTGGTCGGTTTCGCGGCGCCGCGGGAGGGATTTGTCGCATTCCGGATGGATCTGATGCGCGTGCCGGAGGCCGCAGGACGCAATGCCGAAAAGGCGATTCTCCATGCGGAGTCCCGCTGTGTGATGACGGCGTTTATGACGGTGCTTTCCGGAAGTCGTGCCGAAGCAAAACTGTATGACCGGTTTGAAGAGGCGTTCTGCGGTTTTTCGGTGGCGGCTTCGCCCGAGGTGCACATCCCGCGCCGGACGGCGCTGATCGACTACGCCGCGTTTTACAGAATGCCGGAGGGGGGGATCTTCCATGGAGAGACGGAGCGGGATTTCGACAGTGCGGTGACCATGTCGTCCCGTCGTCTTCTTCGCGTTCCGAAGCCGGCGTCGACGGGGCTGTTCGCCATGCCGGGGAAGGGCGCGGTCGTGCCGCTGCTCCGCCTGGATACGCTGTATCCGTTCTACGGAGCCGTCGAAAAGATCGGAACGTTGGAGTGCCGGCTGCTTTCCCTTCCGTCGGAAAAGCTGAAACACGTTCTGGAAGCAGGGAAAATTCCCGTCGAGGCGTTGTCGGATCCGCTTCCGCCTGAAAATGCGGTCAATGCGTTTGCGGAGCATCCGGACGGAAGGGCATTCTCCATTCCGGTGGAGCGGGGACGGGGCGATTTCCGATCGAAGGACGGGGAAATTTCCGCTTCGTTCCGCACCCTCGCTGGAAAAACCTTCCGGCTGACCGTCAGCGAAATCCGGACCGTCGGAGAGCGCGGCGGCGAACCGGTTCGGGAGGAGTTCCGGTATGAAGGGTTTCTGGTCGCTTCTTCCCGCTGGATGGCCGTTGTCCGCCTGATTTCCCCCCACGCCGGAGAGCGGGCGTTCTTCGAAGATGGAAAAAACGGAAAAAGCCGGGAGAAGATCCTGCTGATCCGGGCCGTTCCGCCCGTCAGGACCGGTCCGTCCCCTTCTTCAGCGTCAGGAGCGTGATCTCCGACGGAACGCCGAGCCGGAAAATAAAACCGTTCCAGAGGCTGCTTCCCCGGCTCACATAAAGACGGCTCTTCCCGATGGAATACCATCCGCCGGCAAAACCTCCGTTGCAGGAGCCGATCAGCGATTCTCCGATTCCGGCGATCATTCCTCCGTGCGTATGGCCCGAAAACTGCGTGCTGACCGGAAGTTCCGCATTCTTCGCCGCATTGCCCGGACGGTGATCCAGCAGGAACGCAACCGTTCCCGCGGGACACCCCCGCATCGCCTGTTCCGAATTGGGTCCTTCGAAACCGAAGTGCTTCCCTGCACGGTCGGAAACTCCGGCAACGTAGAGCGGCGCGCCGCGGATGGTCAGCAGCTCGCCGCGATTGAGAAGCAGACGGAAATTCCACTTCCGGTAGATCGGCTGCCACTTCTCCCAGCCCGAAAAAAACTCGTGATTGCCCGGAACGGCATAGACCCCGTATTCCGCCCGCAGAGTGCTCAGCGGAAGAAGATCCCTCAACCTCTGCTCGGGCGTTCCGTCGACCAGATCGCCGAGCAGGAAAATCAGGTCCGGGCGCAGCGCGTTGACCCTTTCCGCGATCGCGCGGACCAGCGGTTCGCGATTCACCGCGCTGCAGTGGATGTCCGCGACAAGGGCGATCCGCAGATTCTCCAGTCCGGCGGGAAGATTTTCAATTGTCAGCGTCTCCTCCCGGACCTCCGGCACGGCGAGCGCCGAATATGTCCCGAAAATCCCCAGCAGAAGGCCGATTCCCGCCACCGCCGCCGCACAGATTCCCGCATGTTTCTCCATTCGGATCCGTCTCCCCCGCAGAGCACCCGCAATGAACAGAATCCCGCGCGCCAGATCCTTCAGAATCGAAAGAAAAAACAGCATCAGAAGCGTGTTGAACGCAAGGGAAAGAAGAATCAGAAACCAGCCGGGCAGCCCCGGCGCAAAAAACATCGGTCCGCCGAACAGCGAGAGCACTTCGTTCTTCAGCGACGAAAGAACCAGGATCACGCCCGACAGCACCTTCCAGCGCTTCCGCAGCGAAAGCGGATGAATCAGACTCCAGTAGACATACGCCGCAGGAAGCAGCGCCAGAATTGTAAACAGATGAAACATGCTTGTCCTTACAGAAAAATCGTTGCGGAGGGAGAGGAGCGGATCCGAAACGCGCCGGAACACACTCCTCTCCCTCCGGATGACGGATCGGCGGAGATTACGGAATCCGCTTCATGACCGTGTTCTCCAGAAGAAACGCCAGCAGAAGGAGGATCAGGGAGGCGGCCGTGAAGCCCGGCGCAAGCTCCCGCCAGTTGACCAGAGTCTGCTGTTCAAACGAGGTTTTTTCCAGCGAATCGATCGCTTTCATCGCGGCGGCCATGCTGTCGGAATCTTCCGCTTTGTAGTATTTGCCGCCGGAGTCTTCGGCGATCTGGCGGAGGAGCGGTTCGTCGAAATCGCTCTGAATCTGCTCGTAGCGGCGTCCCGCGAAGGTCTCCACCGGGGCGACCGAGACCGGCGAGCCGATGCCGACCGTGTAGACCGTGATGTCAAACGTGTTCGCCAGTTTCGCGGCCTGCAGAGGCGTGACCTTGGCTTCCACATTGTTGGAGCCGTCGGTGAAGAGCACGATGATCTTCCGCCGCGCATCCGAATCTTTCAGACGCTGGACGGCGGAGGTGATCGGAGCGGCAATGTTGGTCTTGTCGCCGATGATCCCCGCATCCAGATTCTCCAGGTTCGCCAGAAGCCACGCATGATCGAGCGTCGGCGGACACGCCATGTACGGAAGCGGCGCAAATGCAATCAGGCCGATCCGGTCGTTCGGACGCGCCTGGATGAATTTGGCAATCTCCTCCTTGGCGGTCTGAATCCGGTTTTTCAGCGTTCCCCGGTCGATTGCGGCGGTCACCTGAGCCATCCGCGTCATCTGCTTCGGGACGTCGACGGCAACCATGCTGCCGGAGAGGTCCAGCGCAAGAATGATGTCGATTCCCTCCGCCCGGCGGCGGATCTGCTCAAGACCCTCCCGCGGACGCGCAAGCGCAACGACCAGAAGCACCATCGAACCGGTGTAGAGAAGAAACGGAATCAGACGTTTCCAGTTGATCCGTCTCCTCCGGCCCGACGCGGCCGCCTTCTTCGCCGCATTCAGCGACGGAACCCGGATCGACGGCTGTTTCCGAAACCACGCATACAGCGCCATCAGAATCACCGGCAGAATCAGCAGAAGAAGCCAGGGATATAAAAACAGACTCATATGGCACTCTCCTTTCCGTTTTCCTCCTTGACGGCGGTCTCCCGGACAAGGGTTTCCGCCCGGAGCGCGGCCTCGTCGAACGCCATCGTGTCGGCGGGGGCCTTCGCAAATTTCACCATGTCGGCGGAGGCCAGAAACTCCTTCAGGAAGCTGCGCTGTTTCTCTTCCAGCGGTCCGCCGGAACGGATCTCATCCAGGAATTCCCGGGTCGTCTGATGCTCCGCCCGCAGGTGGAAGCGCTGTTCAAGATAGCTCCGGATCACGTCGGTCAGACGCATGATCGCCAGAGCCGCATCCGCCTTCCCCCCGTGCAGATCGGAACGGATCGCCCCGATCGACTCCAGCGCAAGATCCCAGGGCGGAAGCAGAGCGCGTTTCGCCCCTCTCCGGCGGAGAAGAACCCAGAGAACAAGAACGATCAGAATCAGAATGCCGACGGCGAGGGCGACAGGCACGGTGCGGTTTTCCGCTTCGGCACTCTGCGGAATCCGTCCGGCGATTTCGAGTTTGTCCCCTCCGGTCACCGTCAGAGCCCGGCTCCGGAAGGCGGGAAGCGTCAGCGAAAGATTCTGCTTCTTCTCCGCGCCGCCTTCCACGACCGTTTCAACGGATCCGGCCGGAATCTCTCCCGGACGGAACGCATGGAGGGAACCGCGGATCTCCCAGAGCGTGTAGCCCCATCCGATCCGCGCCCGGCGTAAGACCGGGGGGCCGGAGAGCTGGGAACCTTCTCCGGTGCGGACATCCAGCGAAGCCGGCGTGCGTCCCCAGGGAATCCGGAGTTCGGCGGAAAAATCGATGTTCCGGCCGATCGGCACGTCGCGCTCCGCGGAAAGACGGACCGTNNTGACGGTATTTCACCACCGTAACCGTGGCGAATCCTGCCGCGCCCGCCGCAAGAATCAGCAGAAGAATCAGCAGTCCGCGAAGAATTTTCTGCGGGATTGTCAGTGTTGTTTTCATAGATCACCTGTGTTTCAGCTTTCGGCCGCGGAAGAAGGCCATCAGGGGTTTGAGGATGTCCTCCCCGCAGCGGACGTCGATCAGGTCGACTTTCGCCCGTTTGAAGGATTCCTGCTCCCCGGACAGTTCCTCTCCGGCGGCCTGCGCGTAGCGTTCGCGGCTGGTGGCGGAGGAGGGGTCGAACGAGAGAAGTTCTCCCGTTTCGGCATCCTCCAGTTCCAGCATCGGCAGCGGAGGAAGTTCGAGTTCCTCCTGATCCAGGACGCGAACGGCGATCAGGTCGTGTTTCCGGTTCAGGATTTTCATCGGACGCTCGTAGGAGGCGCGGTCGATGAAGTCGCTGAACAGAAAAACGACGGCGCGTTTCTTCAGATTTTGTATCAGGGAGTTCATGGCGTTCCCGATGTCGGTTCCGCGCGATTTCGGCTCGAAGGCGAGCAGTTCGCGGATCAGGCGCAGCACATGGGCGCGGCCCGATCGCGGCGGAAGCCAGAGCTCGGTTTTGTCCGTGAACACCAGAAGTCCGACTTTGTCATGGTTGCGGATGGCGCTGAACGCGAGGAGGGCGGCGGTTTCGGCAATTTTGTCGTGCTTGGTTTCGCTGCCCGAACCGAAGAAGAGAGAGGCGGAGGCGTCGATCGCGATGATCACGGTCAGTTCCCGCTCCTCGGCATACTTCTTGATATAGGGTGCGCCCATGCGCGCCGTCACGTTCCAGTCGATATCCCGGACATCGTCTTCCGGGGTGTACTCCCGGACCTCGCTGAATTCGATGCCGCGTCCTTTGAAGACGCTGTGATAGGCGCCACCGGTGAGTTCCTCCACCAGTTTCCGCGTCCTGATTTCTATTTTACGGACTTTTGCGATGAGATCTCTCGGCAGCATGTTCCGTCTCCTTCCGTTTCCAGCTCTCTGCCGGATCAGGGCGTTTTCAGCTCGTTGAGAATGCCGGAGATGATGTCGTCCTGCGTGCGGTTTTCCGCCTCGGCCTCGTAGGAGAGGATGATCCGGTGGCGGAGAACGTCGTGCGCGACGGTTTTGACATCCTGCGGAACCACATAGGCGCGGCCCTCCATGAAGGCGGTCGCCTTGGCGGCGAGAACGNNGTCGCACGCGGCGAGGCGCCCACTTCGACCATCGACGCAATGTCCCCCAGATTCGCCCCCGACTGACGCTGCGAAAGCTCTTCACCGTGGTTCGGACGCGTCGCCCAGACAATGTCAAGAATGTAGTCAAGAATCTTCTCATCCATATAGACCTTGTCGACCCAGCGCCGCGCATGGGAGATATCGGAAAGTTTCGCCACCGGCATCGCCTTCGGCATGCACTCCGGATGTCCCATCCGTTCCGCGACAAGACGCTCCTCCTCCCGTTTCGGATAGTCGATTTTCAGTTTGAAGATGAAACGATCGATCTGCGCCTCCGGCAGCGGATATGTCCCTTCCTGTTCGATCGGGTTCTGTGTGGCGAGAACCAGGAACGGATCGGGCATTTTGAAGGTCTCTCCCGCGACGGTCGCCTGTTTCTCCTGCATGCACTCCAGAAGGGCGCTCTGCACTTTCGCCGGCGCCCGGTTGATCTCGTCCGCCAGCACAATATTTGCAAACACGGGTCCCTTCTTCACCGAAAAACTGTGTTCGGCCGGATTGTAGATGCTGGTTCCGACCACGTCCGCGGGAAGAAGATCCGGCGTGAACTGAATCCGGGCAAAAGCCCCGTCCAGGCTCTGGGCAAGCGTTTTGACCGCAAGGGTCTTGGCCAGACCGGGAAGTCCTTCCAGAAGAACATGCCCGTCGGCCAGCATCGCCGCAATCAGACGGTCGATCAGAACGCTCTGACCCGCAACGATCCGGCTCATCTCCGTTTTCAGGGGACGGATGAACGCCGAGGCTTCCATTATATCATTCTGAAGTTTCTGTAATTCTTCCTGACTCATAAGTCCATTCCTTTCCTGTTAGGTGGGTGGTGTTATGAAGGAAAAAGACAGCCGATGAGAAAAAATGTTCAAAAAATCGCGAAAAACGGTAAAAAAATACGCGTTCCCTCCTCCGTTTCT
>DDJH01000221.1 GCA_002338895.1 Lentisphaeria bacterium UBA1829
TCTTTTCCTATGGGATGGCTGTGGCAAATTTTTTTAAAATGTCAAGGGGAAGGAAGAGCGGAACAAAGAGTTTTTTCATTTTTTTATGGAAAAAGGGAAGCGGGAATGAAAAAAAGAGCATTCCGTCGCAAAAAGGGAGGACGGAATGCTCGGGAAGGCAAGAGAGAAAATCAGTTGTTGCAGAGAGCGAATCCCGAAGGCGGAACGGTGATCCGTTGCAAGCCGGCGGAAAGAGATTCCGGGGAGATTTCTTCGCCGAAAACATTGAAACGACGGATCGCAAGCGGAGAGCCCGTCTCGATCAGAAGCTCTTCGGAGTGCTTGGCGTTCAGGATGATATGACGCTTCTTCGGATGGATGCGAATCTGCTGTCCCGTCAGATAGACCGCCGTGATGACCTCCTTGTCTCCTTCCGCGGAGACAAGCGGATAAGAGAGTTCGGGATGCTCAGGACGGATTGGACTTTCCTGAAGGGTCCGTACATGGCTGACACAGAAATTCATCCAGAACTTCAGCATTTTCCGGTGATCGTCCGGCAGCCTGGTCAGCATGCAGGAGATCTGCGGCGTGGCAAAGATCACGTTGAGAATCTGGAGTGCGGCGACTTCCGGCGTATCATCCGGCGACCAGATCAGCATGTCGGAATGAACCGCCGTTCCGCCGGACAGCAGTCGGAGATCCAGGATCCGGACGCGGTTTTCCAGAAGATCCATCGCACAGTCGGACGCCCGGAAAATATTCCCGTAGGTCCGCATCGCCGGACCGATGTATTTCTGGCGGAACTCGATCAGCAGATCCGGTTTGATTCGGCGAAGCCGGGTCAGAATTCCGCAGAGAAGCGCTTCAATCGCATCGGAAAGGGAGCGGTAATCGCGTCCTGCTCCATCGCTTTCGGCGGGATCCGGATCGGGAAGCTGGATGTTGTCCAGAAAGTCCAGTTTGAGTCCGTCCAGATTCCATTCCCGGACGAAGTGCTCGTAGAGCTCCTCCAGATAACTCCGCACCTCCGGAAAGCGCGGATCCAGAACTCCGCAATGAGAACCCCGCGAAAGGAATTTTCCCTGAAAACGGGCGAAATCCTTTTCGGCCAGTCTGCCGATGAACGGAAGGGGGAACCAGACCAGATAGTGCATTCCTTCCTGATGCGCCTTCCGAATGTGTCCGGGCATGTCCGGGAATTTTTCCGAAGCCGCCTTCCAGTCTCCCGCATGGGCGAATGTGCCGGGAACGGTGGCTCCCGCATAGCTCCATCCGTCGTCCAGAATGAAGGTCGAAAGACCGCACGCCCGGGCAACGGGCAGCTCCTGTTCGAGCTGTTTTGCCGTGACCTCCCTCTGGAACTGATACCAGGTGGAGTAGACCGGTTTTCGTGCCGCCGCCGGAACCGGAAGCGGCGGATGGGGGAGAATTTCCTCGTACCACAGACTCACATCGTGCAGCGCTTCGGAGTAGGNNCCGCAGGGAGATCCTCTTTTTCCGGACCGGAGGAAGAGGCTGGAGAATGCATTGTATCCGGTTGATCAGATACGAGTTCTCTGTGGGGCCGGTGTGCGTCAGAACCTGCTGTTCCGCTTCCGAAAAGGCGTAGGTGATCCGGTTCTCCCCCTCCAGATTCAGATAGGAGAAGACCGGAGCGTTCCGGCAGAGGTTGGTCACAATGTTCCCGCCGTTCCACCAGTAGGGCAGAAGGTGATGGTTCGCGGGCATCTCCGGTGTCCAGCGAACTTGAATGTCCTTCTGCGGCCATCGGAAGGAGAGGGCCAGTTTCGGAAGGGAACGCTCGGTTTCCGAGTTCAGTTCAAAGTGGAGAATGGAAAGCCCGGTTTCCCGGACTTCCTCCTGAAAGTCGATTGTCCAGCCGGAAAGTTCTCCTTCCAGCTCGAACTGCAAGCCTCCGGCGTGGAAAATACGTGTACTCATGATTGTATCTGTTTACTCCTCAATGGTGATTGCCAGAATCAGCGGGACCGCCTGTTTTTCCGAAAAGATCTCAATTGCCGCAAGTTTCGCCATTCCCTGCTGGTTGATGCCCTGCATGGTGACGCCCCGGGCGACAACATCGTTTTCCCAGACATAGAGATAGCCGCCGACTCCATTGCCCCACTGTCCTTTCTTTCCGGCCCGGTAGATCTCTCCGGCGGCGGCCTCCTTCAGGTAGGCGAGATCAGTCTGCTTCGGTGCGATCTTCCATTCTCCGATCTGGATGCCGTTGAAGATTTCCAGATCGCGGGTCTGACCGTCCTGAAAATGGAGACGGTACGTCATCACCTTGTTCCCGGTCGTGTAGCAGCTCCCGTGCAGGAAGAACAGCCGCCGGACATTGCGGTTCTTCAGCGGAATCCGCACCGAGACCGGGTATCCGCTCCGGTGACGCCCGTTGAGCATGATCATCCCTTTTCCGTTGTTCTTGTCCGGATCGACAAACCGGAACGGCACACCGCAGATGGTCGTGGTCTCTTTCGGGAAGAGCCAGAGATCCTGCGCTTCTCCCGGCAGCTGGTCGTTCAGCGGCTGATTGCAGTAGGGTGCAAGATCCACAGTATGACAGATCCCGATTTTGTAAACGGGTTTTTCGATCCGGATTTCCGGCTTGACCGCCGGAACTTCCGCCCGGGTCAGACTCTGCAGTCTGCTGAGAGGCCGCTTCTGCGGGAACGGGAAGGCGTTCGGATCGAAGGGCGGAAGTTTTACGACCAGATGGGCGCTTCCGCGCGGAACCGCAATGCGGTAATCCCATCCCCGGCTGCCCTGGACGGGGGTGACGGATCTGCCGTTGAGCGTGATCGAGAGCGGTTTGACCATGGAGACCAGAGTCAGAGTGTCGTCCACCTCCGCGCCGAGACCGATTTCCGCGGTCCGGGTTTTCCGGTCGTAAGTGCCTTCCAGCAGACGCATTCTTCCGAAATCGCCGATCCAGATCGGATCGTTCTGCGCGATCAGATGGGGGAGGGTGCCGACCCGGACGGGCCAGTCGGCGAACTCAAACGGACCCCAGTATTTTTTCCAGGTCTCCGGGGAGACACCGCGGGGAATCTTTGTCCGGGAGAAATCGGAGGAGAGGTTCTCCCGGTAGATCTTCCGGAGCTTCTGCCGGTCGCGTTCCACGAATGCGAGGAATTTGAGCGTGTTGAATCCGTTGCAGGTTCGTGTTCCGATACTCTGATAAGCCTGGAGGAAGTAGGGGATCTGCATGGATTCGGGAATTTCCCGGAGCATTTCCCGGACAAGGTTTTCCGACTCTTCCGGGAGAAATTCCAGAAGTGTGCCGAAGAACGGATAGTCGTAGGAGGTGCAGCCGGCGAGCTGGAAGATGGCATTCCAGCTTTCGGGTTTGTAGGGACGCCAGGAGGAGGCGAAGGCGCCGTTGTTGTCGATTCCGATTCGCGGACCGATCTGCCCGTTGGCTTTTTCCGAGCCGCCGACGTTGTGGAGATGGGCGGCGAGGGAGGAGATGTTCCGATGGAGAAGCGCCGTTGTCGTTGCGGTCTGCTTGGCCGCAAGATAGAGCGCGCGGTCGGCCAGCTCCGGATCCTTCATGCCGAGGGCGAGACGGTACATGATCGAGCAGCTCCGGAATCCGTCCCCGAACATGTCTCCCGAGAGAATGAATCCCGAGCTTGTGCAGTTCATTCCGGGAGCCCGCCAGGTCTGACAGAGATCGGTCGCGGTGTAGAACTCCTTGAGGAGTTTCCAGTTGCGTTCCACAAGATCCCAGCGTCCGTAGTATTTGGCTTCGGCGTAGGGGAACTGGAGCAGGGACATGTTGAACATGGTCATATCCCCTTTCATCGGGAAGCCGTGACGGAAACCGCGCCATCCGGCAAACCAGGCTGCCTTTCCGGTCATCGGATCGACCAGATAGATCGGAATGAGCATGGCGGAGGTGGCCCGGGCGCGATAATAGAAGGATTCTCCGCGGGCGACCCGGTCGAGCTGTCCGGGGGCCTGATAGACATCCAGAATTTTCCGTGTTTCCGGTTCCATCATCAGATATCCGGTCAGCACGCCGAGATTCTGATCGCCCATGTGGGTTCCGCGCCATTCCGAATTTTTCGAACGGACGGTGACAAAGGTGTTGTACTCTTTGAGCAGTTCCTCCTCTCCGGAGAGGGGCTTCNNCGGAATCCGGTCGAGCAGGGAGGGCGCCGTGATCCGGTAGCGCAGGAACTCTCCTTCCGTGTACCGGAACGGACCGAATTTGGTTATGACGGCCGCCGGGGCGAGGGTGGATTCCAGTTTCAGCGGGGAGTACCCCTCCAGCGCCTGACTGTACAGCGGGGGGAAGGGGGTGTAGGGCTTCGCCTTGTCGTCCAGACGGATTGCCCTGGTCATCCGGTTCCAGATGCGGACTTCGCCGTTGTCCACCGAGAAGAACTCCTCCACTTCCAGAGGGAAATAACTCAGAAGACGGGTCATGGTGCGAATCTGACGGATCTCC
>DDJH01000246.1 GCA_002338895.1 Lentisphaeria bacterium UBA1829
CCTCGCTGGATCAGATCGGCCCGATCACGCGGAGCGTGGAGGATTCCGCCATTCTGCTGGACACCATCGGAGGTCACGATCCGGCGGACTGCACCAGTCTGGAAGAACCGTGCGGAGGATTTGCACAGGGACTGAAAAACGCCTCGCTCAAAGGACTGAAAGTCGGACTGCCCAAAGAGTATTACGAGCTGGACGGAATGACGGAATCGGTCAAGAAGGTTGCGCAGGAGACCATTGACGCCTTCCGCGGAGCGGGGGCGGAACTGATGGAAGTCTCCCTTCCGCACACGAAATATTCAATGGCCTGCTACTACATTGTGGCGACGGCGGAAGCCAGCGCCAATTTGGCCCGGTTCGACGGTGTCCGCTACGGCTATCGCAGTCCTTCCGCCCGGGACGTGCTGGAAAACTATATGAAGTCGCGGGGAGAAGGCTTCGGGGATGAAGTCAAACGCCGCATCATGCTGGGAACCTATGTGCTCTCCAGCGGCTATTACGATGCGTATTATCTCAAGGCGCAGAAAGTCCGGACCCTGATCCGGCGCGACTTTGAGGAGGCGTACCGGAAATGCGACATTCTTCTGACCCCGGTCACTCCGGCACCGGCATTCCAGTTCGGAGAAAAGTCGGACCCGCTTCAGATGTACCTGAGCGATGTGTTCACGACCTCCCTGAACCTTTCCGGCAACTGCGGCATCAGCATCCCGGCAGGAAGGGATGATGCAACCGGTCTGCCGATCGGAATGCAGCTGATGGCGCCGGCGCTGGCGGAACAGCGGCTTTTCAACACAGCCTACGCATTCGAAAGGCTGTAACAACGGAGATCCCGGGAGGTTGGCATGAGAAGAATTCCAGTTTTGATTTTCCTTTTCACTGTTCTGACGGTGCAGGCGCAGATTTCGCTGGCGCCGGGAGCAAAGATGCCGAATGTCAATGCGGAATGGATCATCCAGCTTCCCTCGGAAGGAAAACCGCTGCTGCCGGGAAAGGAGTGGAAGGATTTCCGGATTCTCACGTTTGCGGATGCGTATTCACCGGACTTTCTCCAGACTCTCCGTCTGATGGAGAGCGTCGAACGGAGATACGGAAAGCCGGGAAAGGACCACTCCGTCACCGTGCAGACCGTGACGAAAAACGATACGGCGGATCTGAAACGGGTGATCGGAAACCAGACGGCACCTTTCCAGCTGAATCTGGGGGCGGACAAGGAGGGAAAGACGTTCCGGACCTTTGCTCCGGGCGTGGCGTCGCTTCCCTACACGTTCATCTCGCGGAACGGAGCGATTGTCTGGAGCGGGCATCCGGTGGAGATCGAAACGGTGATGGATGCGCTTCTGGCGGATCAGTTCTCTCTTGACACCCAGCGGAAAATCGCGGGACATCGGCGGGAGCTGCAATCGGCTCTCCGCGCGGGACTTCCGGACGTGGTCTCCCAGACTGCGGACAAGATCCTCGCACTCTCTCCGCGTGATTCCATTGCCATGCAGGCAAAACTCTACTCCTTCCAGCTCAAAGGCCGGAGTGCCGAGGCAATCCGTTTTCTGGAGGAATTCATCCGGAAGAATCCCGAAAACTCCATGCAGACCCGCATGATGCTGCTGAATCTTCTTCTCCAGCAGCCGAACCCCGATGCGGCATGGGAAAAAGCGGTTGCCGAGACCAGTCAATATGCAATGCAGAGGCCGGAAGATTCTCTGAATCTGGCAACCTATCTTCTGCGGAACACGACTCTGGAACAACCTCCGGTTCAGGCGGCTTTGAAACTGGCAGAGAACGCGGAAAAGCAGTTCCGCGCCACCCGCGACAACCGCTATCTTGCGGATGCGCTGGAGACCCTCGCACGCGCCAACTATGCCGCCTGCCGTCTCGACAAGGCCATTCAGGCACAGAAGGAGGCGGTCCGGATCCGCGAAACGGAAAAAAGTCCGCTTCGCCCGTCCGCCCGCCGGATGCTGAGCTTCTACGAAAAGCTGAAAACGCTCTGATCTTCTGTCAGGAGACGATGGAGTTTCCGAGGGAAGGAGACACTCCCGTCGATGATCCGCATTTCTTTTTTTGCAGACGCCGTTTTCCGTCGTCGGGAAGCGACGTCTTTTTTCCCCGGAAGGAGTCCTTTCCGCGAAACAGCGGGCCCGCCGTTCTTTCGGGAGAGGGATTCAGGATGCGGGTGCGGGAGAGAGTTCCGCAAGGTCACGAAGGATCTCTTCCAGAAGTGCCCGGCGGGAGGGGGAAAGCTCGAATTCCCGGACATACCAGCGGGCATTGGATGTATCATAGAAAATGGAAGTTCCCGCCAGGAAAGAGAGGAAATCCGCGGAGAGACGTCTGCGGAGCTCCGGCTTGCGGCAGGCATCCAGGACCGAGGCGCGAAGACGTGCCACATTTTCCGGCATCAGGCTGATTCTCCGGCGCAGAGTGATTCTTCCATCCTGGAAGGTAACCCGGATGCTGCCGCGCTCGGCACCGGTCAGCACCGCATTGTCACCGAACCGGGAGAGCGGAATGCCGCGCAGCGTCTCCAGTGACGCATAAAAGTGCTTCAGGAATCCCGGATCCCCCAGACTTTCCGCAATGACTTTCGCCTTTCGGACCGCCGGACAGTTCCGAGTCCCGTAACGACGGACAAACCCCGTCATCTGCATTCGCAGAAGCTCCGGAGAAAAATGGCGGATGTGCGGCGCCAGCAGAGCCCGGAACTCCCGGTTCAGTTCCGCCGGACTCTTCCGGGAATCCCGGGAAGCGGATTCCGGCTTCCGACGCGGAGCCTTCCCTTCCGGAGTTGTTTTTCCCGGAGAATGAGGCGACCGTACAGCATCTTCCCGGGGGATCGCATACGGCAGATCTCCGAGCTGTCTGAGTTTTTCCTGCCGCAGTTTCATGATCCGGAACACGCTGGAGAGTGCATCGGCATTGTTCTGCAGGACCTGGATCAGATGAGGAAGCCGTCCCTGCCGGACCAGCATCCGGTAAAGACGAAAACGCTTCGAGAGCGCCTTGCGTCCCTCAAGCGGAATCCGACTGGAGGAATCCAGAAACACCCGGATCGCCTTTCGATACTCGTCTGCGAGTTGTTCCAGTTTCTCCGCCTTGCGCTCCCGGCGTTTCCGTTCCTCCGCGATCTCTTTGGCAAGCGTTTCCGGCATCCGGTGATTCCGCAGGAACTCCGAACAGGCCTCCGCCGCCTCCCCGGCCGGACGATTTTCCAGTGACTCTCTGAAGCGCGCCCATTCGCTCCGGAGCCGCTCTTCTGCGGAAAGGGAGATCTCCTCCTCCCCCGGCGGATTCTCATCTTCCCCGCTCCGG
Source organism: Lentisphaeria bacterium UBA1829 (assembly GCA_002338895.1). Lineage (GTDB taxonomy): Bacteria > Verrucomicrobiota > Lentisphaeria > Victivallales > UBA1829 > UBA1829. The sequence goes on from DDJH01000246.1 coordinate 3,304, forward strand.
AGAGCGGAAGAGACCTCCGAAGAAGGGAGCATTTCCGTTTTCTCCCCGGGGATCACCCGGATCAGGACAACCGCCAGAACCACCGCAAGGACAAAACCGAGAGAGAGGCCGGCCAGAAGAAGAGACCGGGGGATTCTTTTTTCCGGTTTGGGTCCGGATTCGTTCTCCTCCCGGACCTCGTATGCGTCCAGAATGTGGGAGAGGATGGAAATCACCTCCGTCCAGTCCTCGGGACGGTTCGCCGGATCCTTCTCCAGGAGACGCAGAATCAGGCGGGAAACGCCGACCGGGATTTCCGGATTGATCTCCATCGGATCGACCGGCGGNNTCAGATGGCGGCGATAGATCTCCTCGACCTTTTCACTCTCGAACGGAGGATGCCCGACGACGATATGGTACAGCGCGGCTCCATAGGAATACATATCGGACCGGAGACTCAGCGAGGTCTGTTTTCCGGAAATCAGCTCCGGAGCCGCATACAGGGGGGTGACCATCACGTCGCGCTTCGCACTCTCCTCGTAAATGGAGCGGGCGAGACCGAGATCCGCCAGTTTGACCTCCCCTTTATGCGAAATAAGGACATTCTCCGGTTTAATATCACCATGGCACATTCTCTTAGCCTTCCAGGCGTATTCGAGCGCGCGGGCGAGCTGGAGAGCCACCTGCATCGCGGCGACCGGCGCAAGCGGACCGGTCCGCTTGAGTTTCAGTTCGAGCGTTTCGCCATCAATGAATTCCATGGCGAAATAGTTGATTCCCTCCTTCGTGGTCCCTGCGGCATACGCCTGCACGATATTGGGATGCGTGAGATTGGCCGCGACACGCGCTTCATGGAAAAAACTTTCAACAAACGCGGGATCTTCGGAAAGCTCATCGGAAAGGATCTTCAGTGCGGCAGGACGGCCGAGGCTGATCTGGGTTGCCCGATAAACCACCCCCATCCCGCCCTGTCCGACCGGTTCTTCAATCCGGTATCCTGCGATCACCGTTCCGGCAGGGAGAGCCGCGGCGGAATATCCGAGCGGAGCGCCGCATTCGGCACAAAGCAGACGTCCGGACTCCCGGTCGGCTGCTGTTTCCACGTTTTTTCCGCAGTGTCTGCAAAATCTGGCCATAAATCCCCTGCTGTGCGAATGGTGTCCCTGAACGATTCGGACAATATACGGCTTCAAACGGAAAAAGTCAATTCTCCGCCCCGATTTTCCTGCGTCGGGAGGAAGGAGCGCGACGGCATTCTTTGAAAAAAAGAACGTTTGGGAATTGACATTTCCTGAAAATGCGTTATCGTTACGAACGATCAGCAATCAAACTCGAAAGGAGTTCCAGAAATGAAGACGACATCGTTCCGAGGCGTATGCTCCCTGCTTCTCGCATTTGTTCTGACACTTTCCGTCTCCGCGGCCGAGACCTTCCAGCCGCACGAGATTCTGCGTGTGCATCTGCGCTCCTACTTCGGCTTCATCCAGGCGATGACCTCCTTCACCTCCCAGGTTTCCCCGCAGGCGACGGGAAAACTTCTGTTTCTTTCCGCCCTGCCCTCGATGAATCCGGAATTTGCGGCGATCAATCTGAACCGTCCGATCACGGCGCTTCTGCTGACCGGAGCGGGAACCGTCAAGAACAAGACAGGGGAATATGCGCCGGATCTGTTTCTCTGCGCGGCGGTTCAGCTCCGCCAGAACGCGGACGGGAAAGCCTCGACGGCCGGCGGAGTCCGCTACTCCCGTCTTTCCCTGCCCGACGGACGCACTCTTCTCTATGAGCCCAACCCGCTGTATGACAAAATGATCCGCACAAAGGCATCGACCCTTTTCCCGGTCCGTCGGGATCTTCCGATGCTGTATCTGGAAATGGATCTTGCCTCGCTCTCCCAGCTCCCGTTCATCCGGGACGGTGTTTCGCAGGCCGTCGCATCCGCCACCGTGGAAAATGATGATCTCCAGCCGGAAGAACTGACCCGTGAACTGGAAAAAGCCATCCGGCAGGCCGAAAAGATCTCCTTCGGCGTCAACTTCCCGAACGAACAGACTCTTGAAATCAAACTCGGAGTGACGCTGAAACCCGGCACCGAAACGGTCCGCCTGTTCGAAGGACAAAAAAACAAATTCGACTTCTCCCGGATTCCGATTCTGAGAACGGCAACAGAAATTTATCTTCTCCACATTCCGGACAATCAGAAGCTGAAGGATTTCCTGATCCGCCAGGTCCGCCAGACCACGCTTCCGGCGGCGTTTCTGGAGCAGTGCATCCAGAGTGCATCCGGAGCGGTTCTCACCTCCACCGACCGGAAAACCGGACAGACGAAAAGCTATCTTGCTCTCCGGAGCGGGAGCGTCCGTCCGCTTCTTGAATTCATGAAGAAGGACCCGACCATCCGGGAACTCTCTCCCGGCCTCTGGATCATCGACTATCAGGAGGACGGCGTCTCCACCTATGCGAAAGTCGCGGACAACGGTCTCTATCTTGTCAGCGGCCGGATCAGCGAAGTGACCGCAAAGCGGATTCTGGACAACCGCACGCCCCTCCCCGCCGGCGTAAAGCTCGATTCCGATTTCTTCGCCGTCTTCAAGAAGCAGGAAAATTCCGACACCTTCAGCCGGATCGGCGCAATCCGCTACTCCGGCAACCGGTTCGACGGAGAGATCCTCCTCCAGCCATCCGACTTTCCCCAGCCGGACATCTCTCCGCGGAACATCCGCCCGTCCGCGGGAAAATAAAAGGAAGATTTTCCGGAAAACAGATGAAAAAACTGTTTTCCGGTGTATATTAACGCCAGCAGAAACAAGAAAACGCTATTATTTTATACTTGGAAAGGAATGATATCATGCAGGTTCCCCTTCTCGATTTGAAAGAACAGTTTGCCGCCATGAAGCCGGAAATCATGAAGGAGATCGAGGAACTCTGCGATTCCCAGATGTTCATTCTCGGGCCGAAAGTGGCGAAACTGGAAACTGAAATAGCGGAGTACAGCCACGCGGTCGGAGGGTGCGGAGTCTCTTCCGGATCCGATGCGCTGCTGATCTCGCTGATGGTCGAAGGCATCGGCGCGGGCGACGAGGTCATCACCACGCCGTTCACGTTTTTCGCAACCGCCGGCGCAATCGCCCGGGTCGGAGCCAAACCGGTCTTTGCCGACATCGACCCGAAGACGTTCAATCTTGATCCGACAAAGATCGAAGAGAAAATCACTTCCCGGACCCGTGCCGTCATCCCGGTCCATCTGTTCGGGCAGACCGCGGAAATGGATCCGATTCTGGAACTGGCAGAAAAACATCATCTGATTGTCATTGAGGACGCCGCACAGGCGATCGGCGCGGAATACAAGGGCAGACGGGCCGGATCCATGGGCAATTACGGATGCTTCTCGTTCTTCCCGAGCAAGAATCTCGGAGGATTCGGCGATGGCGGAATGGTCACGGCGGACTCCCCCGAGCGGGTGGAAAAACTCAAGATCTTCCGCAACCATGGAATGAATCCGAAATATTATCATCACTTTGTGGGTGGGAATTTCCGTCTTGCGGCGCTCCAGGCGGCGGTGCTTTCGATCAAGCTGAAGCACCTGGATTCGTGGACGGCCGCCCGTCAGAAGAATGCGGAAGAGTACCGGAAGATTTTTGCGGCAAGCTCCATCGGCGATCAGGTGGTGCTGCCGACAGAGGCGCCGTTCTCCAGCCGCCATATCTACAATCAGTTCTCGATCCGGGTGAAGGGCGGCCGCCGCAACGACGTCAAGGCGGCGCTCCAGGCGGCGGGAGTCGGGTGTGATATTTATTATCCGGTGCCGCTCCACATGCAGGAGTGCTTTGCCGCTCTCGGATACAAAAAGGGCGATCTGCCGGTCTCCGAAACGGTCGCGGATGAGATTCTGGCGCTGCCGATTTATCCGGAATCGACCACGGCAATGCGGGAATATGTGGTGTCAACGATTGCGAATGTTTTGAAATAATGGATAATTCCGGGGAAGCGAAGAGGCAGACCTACTGGCGTCTGCTGAAATATGTTAAGCCGTACTGGTTCCGGATGACGATGGGAATCCTTGCCGGATTCGTCGTCGGAGGATCGCTGTTCGGAAGTCTGATGCTCGTTCCAAGTCTGATGTCCGGGATTGAGTTTTCCGGAGGAGGAGGGAATGAGAAAAAGGTTTCGGCGCAGGAGATTGTCGCTGCGGTACGGAATTCCCCGGGAGAGGCGGCGGGAGTCGCAAAGGTCCAGGCCCTGCTCGAAAAGCCGAAAACGGAGGAGATGTCGAAAATCCGCAAAGAGCTGGAGAAGGCGAACAAGACTNNTCAGCAGACTGGAGAAGGCGAACAAGACTCTCCGCCATCTGGGGCTTTCCGCATTCCAGCTTGTTTACGATCACGGAAATGTGCGGCTGGAAAAAAGTGCGTCCAAACAGGAACTTCTCACGTTCCCGGCGGAAACGGAAACCGGGAAGATGACCTGGCAGTTCTTCACGGTGTTCTGTGTCGGATTCGTATTTCTGTGGTGCATCAAGAATCTGGCGACGTATGTGAACCATTATCTGACACGGTGGGTGGGAACCCGCGTGGTGGCGGATCTGCGGTCGGAGATCTTCAACAAGCTGCTGAACCAGTCGCTCCGGTTCTACGGAAAAACCGATGTCGGACAGCTGATCAGCCGATGCACCAACGATACGGCCGCCATTGAGTCCAGCGTGGCAAACGTGATTGCGGATGCAACACGCTGTCCGATCGAAATTCTGGCCTGTGCGGCGGCAATTGTCTATGCCAGCGTGCAGTCGGGCCGCTGGTCGCTTCCGGTGATTCTGTTCATTGCGACGCCGCTCTGCATCCTGCCGGTGGCGATTCTCGGAAGAAAGATCCGCAAGGCGTATCAGAAATCCTTCGCCCAGATCGCGGATGTGGTCACCCGGATGCACGAGGTGTTCACAGGGATCATGGTGGTGAAGGCGTACCATGCGGAAAAACGGGAAATCGACCGGTTCGAACGCGCAAACCGTCATTATTTCAAGACGGTGATCCGGGCAACGCGGGCACAGCTTCTGATGTCGCCGCTGATGGAAGTGGTGGCGGTTGCCGCCACGCTTGCGTTTCTGATTTTCAGTTACAGTCAGGAGATCTCGCTTTCCGAACTGGCTCAGCTGCTGGCGCCCTGCTTTATCGCGTATCGGCCAATCAAGGATCTGGCCAAAATCGCAACGTATATTCAGCGGAGCATGGCGGCGGCGGACCGGTATTTCCAGGTGATTGATTATGATACGGCGCTGACCGAATCCCCGCATCCGCTGCCGCTGAAGGAGTTCCGGGACAAAATCTCCTTCCGCGACGTCTCCTTTGCGTACGACCAGCACAAGATTCTCGACCGGATCTCCTTCGATATTCCGAAAGGACACATCGTCGCCGTGGTCGGTGAAACCGGTTCGGGCAAAACCACCATCGCCAACCTGATCGCCCGCTTCTACGACTGCGATTCCGGATCCATCACCATCGACGGAAAGGAAGTTCGCGATATCAAGATCGCCGATCTCCGCAATCTGATCGGCATCGTCAATCAGGACGCAATCCTCTTCAACGACACCATCGCCGACAATATCGCCTACGGCATGCCCGGTGCAACGCGGGNNAAGCCGCAAAACAGGCCAATGCCCACAACTTCATTGTCGACGGCCGTCACCCGGACGGGTATGACACCTTCGCCGGCGAAAAGGGCTTCCGCCTGAGCGGCGGTGAAAAACAGCGCATCAGCATCGCCCGCGCGATTCTCAAAAATCCGCCGATCCTCATTCTGGACGAAGCCACCAGCGCCCTCGACACCGTAACGGAAAAACTCGTTCAGGACGCCCTCAACAATGTCATGGTCAATCGCACCGTCTTTGCCATAGCGCATCGTCTGAGCACCATTCAGAATGCCAATCTAATCCTTGTTCTTGAAAAAGGTCACATCGTCGAAGCCGGATCGCACGAGCAGCTTCTCGCACTCGGTGGACGATACAAAAAGCTTCATGACACTCAGTTCGGCGGCGCAAAAGCGGAAAAAGCCGGGCACAGAAAAGAGAAATAAAAAGGCGAATGGCACACAAAAAAGGAAGAGAGACTCGGGAAACCTGTACTCTCTTCCTGTGTTTTAGTTTTCGGGTCTTGTTTTGTTGATTTTTTTCTTTTTATTTTTTGCGAGAGGGGAAAACCGCTTTGAAAAGCGGTTCTTCCCCCCTCGCGCTCCCCTCTTTCCCTAAACTTTTAGAATACCTTTGCGTTTTTTGAGAACGCAAAGGTTTCGGGTCAGCGGTCCACGCGGGCTCCGGCTCCGCCGACGAGTTTTTCAACTTCTTTCAATGTTGCCATGCTGGTATCGCCCGGGGTGGTCATTGCAAGGGCCCCGTGTGCCGCGCCGTAGTTGACGGCGAGAGAAGGATCTTCTTTTTCCATCAGGCCGTAGATCAGGCCGGAAGCGAAGCTGTCCCCGCCGCCGACGCGGTCGAGGATCTCAAGTCCGTCGCGCTGGACGGCCTGATAAAACTCTCCGCCGTACCAGAGGATCGCGCCCCAGTCGTTGACCGTCGCCGTCCGGACCGTCCGCAGGGTGGTTGCAACCGCTTTGAAGTTCGGGTATTTTGCAACGACCTGGGTAATCATTTTCTTGAAGCCGTCGACCGGGAGGGTTGTGAGTTTTTCGTCCGCTCCGGCGACCTCGAAACCGAGGCAGGCCGTGAAATCCTCTTCGTTTCCGATCATCACATCGACGTATTTTGCGATCTCGCGGTTCACCTCCTGGGCCCGTTCTTTTCCGCCGATTCCCTTCCACAGAGAAGGCCGGTAGTTCAAGTCGTAACTGGTCACCGTTCCATATTTTTTTGCGGCCTTCAGCGCTTCGATGACCACCTCCGGCGTGGTATCGGAAAGAGCCGCGAAAATTCCGCCCGTATGAAGCCAGCGGGCACCCAGAGTTCCGAAAATATAATCCCAGTCGATATCGCCGGCCTTCAGCTGGGAGACGGCGGTATTTCCGCGGTCGGAACAGCCGACTGCGCCGCGGACACCGAATCCGCGTTCCGTAAAGTTCAGTCCGTTCCGGACCGTTCTTCCGATTCCGTCATACGGGACCCAGCGGATCAGGGAGGTGTCGACTCCGCCCTGGAGGATAAAATCCTCCACCAGACGCCCCACCGGATTGTCCGCGAACGCCGTGACCACGCCGGTGCGTTTTCCGAAGCAGCGGCGCAGTCCGCGGGCGACATTGTATTCTCCGCCGCCTTCCCAGGCGCGGAATGAACGGGTTGTGTGAATTCTCCCCTCCCCGGGATCCAGACGCAGCATCACTTCACCGAGAGAGAGAATATCGTACCGGCATTTTTCCGGCGGAAGCGTTTTCATCATTCAGAATCCTTTCTTTATTTCCGGACATATTTGGAGGCGATCGCGACCGCCTGACGGATGGTTTCATCCTCACACTTGTTCAGCCAGGTTCCCCCGACGGCGGCCACCTCCGGGATCTGCAGATATGATTCGACATTGGCCGGCTTGACTCCGCCCGTCGGCATGAACTTCACGCCGAGATGCTTGTACGGAGCGATGATCGACTTGAGCATCGGGACCCCTCCGCATGCTTCCGCGGGGAAGAACTTCAGCATTCTGCATCCGAACTCCATCGCCTGTTCGACCTCGCTCGGCGTGCAGACGGCGGGGAAGAAATCGAGTCCGCATTTGACCGCTTCGGCCACCACCTTCGGATTGAAACCGGGAGCGACCGCAAATTTGGCTCCTGCATCAAATGCGCGGTGAAGATCCGCAATATTCAGCACGGTTCCTGCGCCGATGAACATGTTGGGGAAGCGTTTCACAGCCTCCCGGATCACCGACTCCGCGGCCGCCGTGCGGAATGTGATTTCCGCCGCAGGCAACCCGTTCCGGCAGAGCTGTTCGCAGACCGCGAGCCCTTCATCGAGCGTGTTCAACACAAGAACCGGAACAATTTTCACCTTTTCAAGCTGTTCAGACAACATAATCGCAATCCTTTCATAAATTCCGATGACTGGGACAATTTACAGGAGAATCCCTCAAAATTCAAATTNNCGGCGGAAAACCGGGAAAAAGTACCGATCTTTTTCCCGGCGCGGACGAAAAAATCCGGATAAATCCTGTTCCGGGGTTGAATTCGCATGATTTCCGTGTTATGCTACACCGATCCATACTTTCTGGGAGATTTCATCATTTATGGAACTTTTATACGAAATACAAGTTGACAGCGGATCCCGCTACCGCGCGATCGGGGACGAATCCCTGATGCTCAAACTGAACGACTATTGCGTGGTCCGCAAAGACTTTTATCTGGACTATGCCAAAGTCGCCCGGATCTGCCGGGAGGCGACCCCGGAGGACCATACACAGGAACCGCAGGGACCGGACAAGAAAACGGAAACCCCCATCATTCAGCGGAAAGCGACCGTTGTCGATCAGAGCAAAGCGAACGAGAATGTTGCGCGCGCCAAATCGGCGATGCGCGTTGCGGCTCAGCATGTGGAACTTCTCCAGCTGCCGATGAAACTGATCAATGCGCACTACTCCTTCGATGGAAGACTGGTCACCATCCAGTTCAGTGCGGAAGGACGGGTGGATTTCCGGGAACTGGTNNCGCAGATCGGCGTTCGGGATGAGACTGCGGCCATCGGGGGAATCGCTCCCTGCGGACGGCTTCTCTGCTGTCATTCCTTCCTGCGGGATTTTGCGTCGATCAACGTCAAAATGGCGAAGGAACAGGATCTGTCTCTGACGCCGTCGACGATTTCCGGAGTCTGCGGAAGGCTCAAGTGCTGTCTCAAATACGAGCACGAGGGGTATCTGGAGATGGAAAAGAACATGCCCCGGCGCGGAGACTGCTGCGAATGTCCGGAAGGACGCGGACGGATCGTCGACCGGAATCTGCTGACACAGAAGGTCGTGGTCTGCCTGGAAGACACCAACCGGAATGTCACCTGTTCCAGAGAGGATGTCCGCGTTGTCTACCCGGAAAAACACAAGGTCCCGAAAAAATCCTCCGACCGGCGCGACGACGGAGGCAGCGGAAAAAAGAATTCAGGAAATGCGAAATGAAACCCGGTGATCCCATCCAGTGCCCCCACTGCGGAGCCGACTCCTTTCTGAAAAAAGAGTCGGTCATGGACGGCTGGACAAAAGTCGGCGAGGTCCTGAAATGCGCCTCCTGCTCCGCAGTCATTGCCGACTGTGCACAGGGGAACGCCGCCCGGGAATCGTCCGACGCGGCAGACCGCTTCAAAAAATTTCTGGGAGCGGAAGACGAAGCCGCCCCATCCCTCACTCTTTCCGAAACGGACAAACGATTCTGCAAGGATTGCGCCCACATGATTCCGCACCCCTTCCAGCTCCGCTGCGAACGAACCGGACAAAACGTCAATCCCATGGATGACTGCCCCTTCTACACCCCCAAACACACAAAAAACGACACGCCTCCCCCCCGCTGAACGGAAAAGGCGCGTCCTCCCGAAAAGGTTTGGAAAAAGAAGAGCGCGAGAAGGAAACAACCTTTCCTCAAAAGGTTTTTCCGTCTCGCAAAAAAAAAAACGACCACCCAACACCACTTCGAAGCCGCCTACCCCTCCGCGACCGCCATGGCGATGGCATGACCGCGTTCATGACTGATGCTGATGAAAATCTTCGAAATCCGCAGAGACTTCATCGTCTGCGCCCCGACGCCGGAAAGAGAGACCTGAGGAGCGCCGGAGGGATTTCCGACGATCTCAATATCGCGCCACGCGCACCCGGAGCCGAGACCGCAGCCGAGCGCTTTTGCGACGGCCTCCTTTGCGGCCCATCGACCGGCGATGAATTGAATCCGGTCGCCGCGGCGTTCAGCTTCCGCCATTTCCCTCTCCGTCAAAATATACCCTGTGAAACGCCCGCCATGGCGCTGAACGACTTTTGCGATGCGTTCGATCTCGACGATATCGGTTCCGATTCCGACGATCATACACCGCGCCCTTTCTTTTTACCTCTCCGATCGGAAGCCTTCAGGTAGGAGACGGGATCTTCCGTGACCTGGAAATCGCGTTCGCGCGTCATAGGCTTTACGGCGCCGGGCCCGTTTCCCTCGCGAATATCGCGGACGGCGGAAAGACGGGCGAGAGCGCTGAAGGCCTCTGCACTTCGTTCCTCGGGGGAGAGCTCGGACATTTTCTTGGATTCCAAAGCCGGCGCGGGGGAGATCGGGCGTTCGAGCGGGATCAGCTCCCCCGCCTCGATGCTGTAACAGGCGTTCCGGGTGATGATCAGATGATCGAGGATGTCCAGACGCATGGCTTCGGCGGCGATTTTAATGGAGCGGGTCAGCTGCAGATCAGCGGGGGAAGGAGAAGGGGTCCCGCTCGGGTGATTGTGGAGGAGAATGATTCCGCGGGCGGACATATTCAAAGCGCGCGTCATCAGCTGGCGGGGATGGATGTAGAGCTGATCGATGGTCCCTTCGACGAGGATCTCATCGCCGATGACCTCGTTCTGGGTATTCAGATACACCACCATAAAGACCTCGTTTTCCAGTCCTGCGAGCTTCATTTTTGCATACCGGAGCACCTCCTGCGTGGACGAGACAATCTCTCTTCCGCGCACCTGCTCATACAAATAATCCGTGCACAGCCCCTTCATCAGATGGATCAGCAAAGCGACATTCGGTCCGACGCCGGGCACCTCCGTCAGACGATCAACAGGCGCATCCATGATCCCGCTCAACGATCCGAACGTTTTCAGCATCGCCTTTGCGATCGGCTTCACGTCGCGGCGGCTGATTGCGAAAGTCAGCAGCAGTTCAAGCTTCTCATAATCGAGCAGGCCGTCATGTCCGGCTTTCCGATAGCGTTCGCGGAGCCGTTCGCGATGTCCCGCGGCGCCTTCGGGATCAAAAGAAGAGTGTCCCATCATGCCGGCTCCCCGCGTTTCAGATACGTCAAAGACTCAAAGTGAGCGGTGGTCGGGAAGAAATCGAACAGCCCCGTTTCAACAACCGTCCATCCCTGATTCCGGAACAGCGCAAGATCACGGGCCAGCGTGTCCGGTCCGCAGGAGACATAAACAAGATCCCGCACCGAACTTTTCCCGATCGTCTCGATCACGCGCCGCTCCAGTCCGGTTCTCGGCGGATCGACCAGCAGCAGCGAGCGGCGTTCCGGATGAAGCGGCAGCTGATCCAGCATCCGGACCGCGTCTCCCGCCAGGAAGCGACAGCGCGACAGACCGCGCGACCGGAGATTCCGCGATGCGGCACGAACCGATTCCGAATCGATCTCCACCCCGAAAATCCGTTCGACCCCCGCCTCCGCCGCGAGAGCCGAAAACACGCCGCATCCGCAGTACAACTCAAGGAAGAGCTCCGGCTCCACCTTCCGTACAATCCGGAGGAACTCCTCTCCGAGACGCGACGCCATCCCCGGATTGATCTGGAAAAAAGAGGCGCGCGGAACCGAGAAATCCCCGAAGGCAGGAATCGTATCCGTCAGCCACTTTCGTTTCAGCTCCACCCCCTCCTCCTCCAGCAGGATCGCGCCGTCCGCGGGCGTATAGCGGAACGTCAGGAACGACGTTCCCTCCGGCAGATGCGACCGGAACTCCCGATCCCCGAGTTTTTTCTCCATCATCCGTGCGATCTCCGGACAGGCCAGCAGACAGTTCCGGATATCCAGCACAGTCCGGTTGTCCTCCATCCGATATCCGGTCCGGACCGTCTCACCGGACTTTTCGACCGTCAGTCGGATCTTGTTCCGCCATCCGGTCCGGCGGTCAGCAGGCACCGGTTTCCGCATACCGGCCGGATCGACCAGCCCCGGATGCACCAGAAAACGCTCGAACTGCTTCTGTTTCCACTCCAGCTCCGTTGCATAGCCGACATGGGCATAGCTGCATCCCGGGCACTCCCCCGCATAGGGACAGACGGGACGAATCCGATTCGGCGAAGGCGTCAGGATCTCCCGGATCACCCCCTCCGCATACGACTTTTTCTCTTTCACGATCTCAACGGCGAGCACATCTCCGGGCGCTCCTCCGCGAATGAAACAACGTTTTCCGGACGGCATGGCTGCCACCGCTTTTCCGCGATACGCAAACGCATCCACCTTTAGAATCACATCCTGCATCTTCGTACTTACACTTCTGTTCGGTTTCAACGGGTTCCGGCTTCCACCATCATGGCTTTCCGCCATCGTTTCCCGACGCTTTTCAGGGAGTAGACCGCTCCGAGCGTATCCATCACAATCAGTTCTCCCGGTTCGGAACCGGAAAACAGATAGAGAACCGTCCCCAGCGTTCCCGGCCGAACCGATTTCGGTTCGCAGGAGGAAAACTGTTTCAGACTCTCCAGATCCATCCGGCTGATTCGTCCCTTGATCAGACGCATCAGGAAAAACAGGCCGTCCCGCTCCTGCCAGACCATCTTTCCGGTCGAATCGGCGGCCACCTCCTTCTGTTTTCCGTTCACCCGGAAAAAGATTCTGTGCCGTCCCCGGCTGTCCGGCTCCGACGCGAACGCGAAGGCGGATCCATCCGGCTTCATGCAGACCAGCGAACGGATCCGCAGAGGATCGGTCAGCACCTCTTTGGCAACCACCTCTCCGGTTTTCGCATCGAACCGGTAGATGGCATCTTCCGCAACGACAAGCAGCGTCTTTCCATCCGGCGTCACGCACAGATATGGACGGGGACCGGAGCGGAGAGTCCGTCCGGATCCATCCTTCAGATCCGTCATCCGAATGGTTCCGTCCACTTCCGCGGCAAAGAGAACCGTTCCGGCAAGGACAAATGCAAACGGTTTCATCCCGGACAGGAACGCCGTCTCGCGTCCTTCCGCCAGATTCAGGACCGATATGCCCGCGCTCTGTTTCAGGCTCTCCTGTTCCTCCGCCAGCGCAACTGCATACTTCAGCGAACTGCCCAGACGCAGAGCCTTCAGTTTTCTTCCCACCTCAAAATATCCGCAGATCCGTTTCCGCGGCACATCCAGCAGCACAACGCGCGCACCCTGAGGCCCCTCTTTTTTCCCGACCGACTCCAGAAACGCAATCAGACTTCCATCCGGCACCGCGGCGGCATCGACAATCCGGAGATGTCCCGTCCCGGCAAGACTCCATCCGGGGGTCCAGCGGTAATCCTTCCGGTGATCGGGATACGCGGCCGAGAGAGTCCCCTCCTTCCCCTTCGGAAGCGCCTGAAGACGATCCTCCGCGCGGATGTTCTCATCCGCCTCGATTTTCGGAAGCTCCAGACTCTGTTCCTCGTTCGGAATCCGGATTTTCAACATATTCTTTTCCGCGGCGGAAAGGAGAGAGACCATCAGAAACAGCAGCAGAAAACGAATCATGGATCAATCCTCCTTTCCTCCGCGGGAACCGTTCAGAGCTGAACGGTCAGAGCGGCCCGCATTTTTTCGACTTTGGCCAGAGCCTTCTCAACGGAGCTGTCTCGGGCGAGAAGCACGCCGAGCCGGCGATGTCCGTTCAGCTCCCCCTTTCCGAAGATCCGCAGCGAGGTATCCTTTTCCGCGAGCACCTGCTCCAGTCCGCCGAACGACACATGGTTCGAAACCCCGTCCGCGACAATCGCCTTGGATGCCGACGGCCCATGGAACGCAATATTCGGGATCGGCAGACCGAGAATCGCCCGGGCGTGCAGCGCAAATTCCGAGAGATCCTGCGAGATCATCGTCACCATCCCCGTATCGTGCGGACGGGGACTGATTTCGCTGAAGATCACCTCATCCCCCTTGACAAACATCTCCACGCCGAAAATACCGCGTCCGCCGATGGCGTCGGTGATTTTTCCCGCGATCTCCTCCGCCTTGCGCAGCGCCGTCTCGCTCATAGCCTGCGGCTGCCAGGACTCCTGGTAATCGCCGTTCACCTGATGATGTCCGATCGGTTTGAGGAACGAGGTTCCCCCTCCGTGACGGACCGTCAGCAGCGTGATTTCGTAGTCGAAATCGACGAATCCCTCCACGATGACCTTTCCCGCTCCCGCGCGTCCGCCCTCCTGCGCAGTGTGCCACGACGCCTCCAGATCCGCCTCGGAGCGGATCACGCTCTGTCCATGTCCGGACGAACTCATCACCGGCTTCACCACGCACGGGATTCCGACTTCCGCCACCGCCTTCCGGTACTCCTCCTCGGTGGAAGCGAAACGATAGCGGGAGGTCGGCAGCCCCAGCTCCTCCGCGGCCAGACGACGGATTCCCTCGCGGTTCATCGTCAGATACGTTGCCCGCGCATTCGGGATCACCGTATACCCCTCCTGCTCCAGTTTGAGCAGTTCCGGCGTTGCGATCGCTTCGATTTCCGGCACAATATAATCCGGTTTCTCCGTTTCGATCACCGCCCGGAGCGCCTGCGGATCAAGCATATTGATCACATGACTCCGATGGGCGACCTGCATGGCGGGAGCATTTTCATAGCGGTCCACCGCGATCACCTCCACGCCGAGGCGCTGCAGTTCGATTGTCACTTCCTTCCCGAGTTCGCCGGATCCGAGAAGCAGAACCTTGATCGCGCTTGATGTAAGAGCCGTACCCAATGTCGTCATCATCTTTCTCCCATCTGAATGTTGTCGTCGAGAAAACACGCGGATGAATATACGATTTCAGGACCTTTTTTTCAAGCATCCGGACAAAAATCCATGGAAAAAACGTTCTTTTTCTTTCCTTGCACGCCCCTCCGGGCGGAACGTTCTCACGGTTTTCCGCTTTCCGGAAGAAGCACGAACGGCGCGTTTCCCTCCGGAACCCGGGAATGAGTTTTTCCGGAACTGTCGATCAGAAACGTCCGGATGCTCCGGTCCAGATTTCCGGCGAATGCGGGCCCGTTGATGAAAAGAGAGGTCGACAGCGCATCGGCATCCACGCCCCGCGGTGCAACCACCGTTGCGGAAACGCTCCGATCCACCGGCACCCCGGTCAACGGGTTCACGATATGCGTATACCGTTTTCCGTCGATGACCACATAGCGTTCATAGTCTCCGCTTGTCGCGATGCTCTCGTTCAGAATGGCGACCACGGCGATCTGCCGTTCGGCCGATTTCGGATCCCGGATGGCGATCCGGTAATTCTCTCTTCCGGGCGGCGGAAGGGGCAGCGTCCGCAGATTGCCGCCGAGATCCACAAATCCGCGCCGGATCGAACTCTCCTTCAAAATCGCCTCCACCGCCTTGTCGACCGCCCAGCCCTTGGCGATTCCGCCCAGATCGATCGAGAGACCCGGCACATCAAAGCGGACCGTTTTCAGGCGATCGTCGAACTGGATTTTATCCCATCCGCAAATTTTTTTCGCCTCGGCGATCTCTTCGGGAGAGGGAAGCGTTTTCCGTGCGCGGCGGAACCCCCAGACCTTCATCAGCGGACGGATCGTCGGATCGAACGCCCCGTTGGAAATCCGGTGATAGCGTCTGCACTCCTGCAGGATCTCCCAGAGCTGCGGAGAACAGCGGAAAGGCCCCTCCGCCGCCGATGCGTTGAGCTTTCCCAGCTCGCTTTCCGGATCAAAATAGTTGCAGAGTTTCACAACCTTCTCCATCGCCGTCCGCGCGGCCCGGAATCCCCGTTCGATCTCGCGGGAATCCGGATCGATCAGCGTAACGGTCGCGCGGGTGCTCATGATGGGGAAGGAGAGCGAATCCTTCCGGTACCGGGGCGCCGATTCGAAATACCGGATTCCTCCGAGAACAACGCAGGCGATCATGGCCCATAAGACGGCAACGCCGATTCGTTTTGGTGTCATTTTTCAAGACCTCGGGTGAAATTTTCGATGGACCGCCAGCAGCTGCCGCTGGTCCACATGGGTATAAATCTGAGTGGTTGCGATATCCGCGTGTCCGAGCATCTCCTGGATCACGCGCAGATCGGCTCCGTTTTCGAGCAGATGGCTGGCGAAGGAGTGGCGGAGCGTATGCGGATGAATGTTTTTGGTGATTCCGGCCTGCAGAGCGGCCTCTTTAATGATCGCCCAGATCCGTTCGCGGTCGAGGACTTTTCCGCGGTGGGAGAGAAACAGCGTCGTCTCATCGGGATTTTTCAGCAGGCAGGGACGCGACTTTGTCAAATAGCGGCGGATTGCCTGAAGGGCCAGATGTCCCACCGGCACGATTCTCTCCTTCGCCCCCTTTCCGAGGACGCGGATCACGCCGTCTTCCATATTGATGGAGGAGATCTTCAGCGACGCCACTTCAGAGACCCGCAGTCCGCACGCATACATCACCTCCAGAATCGCCCGGTTCCGGATTGCGAGGAAATCCTTTGCGTTCACCGCATAGACATTCATCAGCGCCTCCACCTCCCGCGACGACATGAACTCCGGCAGAATCCTCCACAGTTTCGGCGAATCCATGACCGACGTAATCTCTTCCGGAATGAATTTTTCCTGATACAGATAGCGGAAAAAGACCTTGATCGCCACGAGCCTTCTGGCCAGACTGGTCGGCTCCATGCCGTTTTCCTTATGTTCGCCGAGGAAATCGATGATGTCGTCCCGGGTCACCTCTTTGAAATCCTTTTTCCCCTCTCTTCCGAGGAAAGCGATGAAGTCCTGCAGATCGCACTTGTAAGCCGCGATGGAATTTCTGCTCAATCCGCGTTCCATTGTCAGATATCCGCAGAAATGCTGTAATAATTTTTCCATAACCCAATACCTCCCGGTACTTTAGCACGAATTTTCTCTTTTATCAATGCATCTGCGCCGTTTTTCCCCGTTTTTTCTCCCGGAAGCAGGAGATTTCCGGAACAAACCGGCCCGAAAACCGGAAAAAAATCCAATTGCCGATTGACTTTTCCGGAATCCCAATATATTATCTTAAGAGAAGCACATCGGTGTCCGGTCAGACCCGGGAACGGTTCTTTTTGTTCCCCGGGAAATCCGCAGAAGGAACCGGACGGGAGGGGAAAACAGACCGGGATGTGCGGTTTTGTCCGATTGGCAGAAGATCGGGATATCGGCCATGGAAACAGGGGATCGTCTCTGCGGACTGCTCATTGAAAAAAATACCCGGAGTATCTTCAAACGCTTTTCCCGGAACAGCGAAGCCTTCTGAGCGGGGAAATCCGCATCTTCCGGAACACGGTTTCGAAAGACGGCCTGTTTTCCCGACACACCCCTTCACAAAACGAGGAATAAAATCCGGAAAACTGCAAATGCGGCGGATGAGTGTTTTGTAAGAATTCACGAATGTTATGGCATCCGCCGGACGCGCGGCGGAACGGCGATTCTTCCTTTCCGGAGGAGAGCATTTGAGGAGCACCGGGCATTTTCCAACGGAGCAACGGAGCAATCCGAAGCTCCGTTTTTTTGTGAACGGTGCAGCGGGAGAGGAAAAAAAGAGGACGGTTCGAACTCATTCGATTCGAACCGTCCTCTTTGGATTATCCAGATTCTTCAAACGGGGATCATTCCGGCTGGAACGTCATGGTGAAATCCCATTTCCAGACGGTTCCGGCGGGATGGGTGACCGGTTTTGCGGTCCACTTGGCCGGCGGATTGACAATGAGAGTGAAGTCGTTTCCGCCCCACATGCGGGAATCCATATAAGAGAAGGTGATCTCTTTTTGCGTGATG
>DDJH01000030.1 GCA_002338895.1 Lentisphaeria bacterium UBA1829
AACGTGTTGTCCACGATCAGCGGCAGCCCGTGCCGGTGCGCGACGCGGGCGAACTTTTCCACATCCAGCACAATCAGTGCGGGATTCGCCAGCATCTCTGCGAAGATCGCCTTTGTGCCGGGACGGATCGCCGCTTCCAGCTCCTCCTCCGTCGCTTCCGGCGAGACAAACGAGAAATTCAGTCCGGTCTTCTTCAGCGTGTTTGTGAACAGCGACACGGTTCCGCCGTACAGGCTCGATACCGCCACCACATGATCTCCGCACCGGGCGATGTTCATCAGCGCCAGAGCATTGGCATTCTGACCGGAACTTGTGGCAACCGCCATCACACCGCCTTCGAGAGCGGCGATTTTCCGTTCGAAACAGTCGACGGTCGGATTGGCCAGACGCGTATAGAAGAATCCGGGCCGTTTCAGATCGAAAAGATCCGCCACGCTCTGCGCATCATCATATTTGTACGTTGTGCTCTGCACGATCGGCTGGACGCGCGGACCTCCGTTTTCGGGTTCGTATCCGGCCTGAACGGCAATGGTTTCCAGTTTCCAGTTTTCTGTATTCATCGTTTTCTATCCTCAAAAAGTTCTGTGAACAAATTTTCCGTTGACAAGGGTTCCGACGACCCGTCCCTTCGCCCGGTAGCCGCCGAACGGCGTATTGCGCGATTTCGAATGGAACGTGGAGGGATCGATCACATGTTCCGCATCGACATCCAGGATGGTGATGTCGGCCGGATTTCCGATTTTCAGATTTCCAATATCCAGTCCCAGCACCTCCGCCGGCCCCTTCGTGAATTTCGAGATCAGATGCGGCAGAGAGAGAACCTGTTTGTGATACAGCTCCGTGCAGCAGACCGGGAAAGCGGTTTCAAGACCGATGATGCCGAACGGCGCGTAATCGAATTCCACCATCTTCGCGGTCATGGTATGCGGAGCGTGATCGGTGGCGATCACAGTCAGCGTATCGTCGGCCAGCCCTTCCAGAATCGCCTGCCGGTCCTCTTCGGAGCGGAGGGGCGGATTCATCTTGTAATTCCCGTCGTCTCCGGGAATATCCTCCGCCGTCAGGATGAAATGATGAGGGCACACCTCCGCNNTTCCCGGTCGAGACGCGGATTCCTTCCGAGCGGGCCTGCCGGAGGATCTTCACGCTCTCCCGTGCGCTGACATGCTGCATGTGAATCTTCCAGTCGGTCAGCCGGGAGAGGATGATGTCGCGATAGATCATCAGCTCCTCGGCCGCGCCGGGCATGCCCTTCATTCCGAGCAGCACCGACCACTGTCCTTCATTCATCACGCCTTCGGCCTCCAGGAAGGTGTCTCCGCAGTGGTCGAGAATCGGCAGATTGAAGGTTTTGGAATAGTGGACGATGTGGCGCATAAGCTGGTGATCCTGCACGCAGCGGCCGTCATCCGACAGTGCGACCGCCCCCGCCGCCGCCAGCGATCCGATGGCCGACATCTCCTTGCCTTCCAGATTCTTCGTCATCGCTCCGCAGGGCAGCACCTTGACCACCCCCTCGTGTTCCGCATGCGTCAGCACGAAATGGATGGTTCCGGGATTGTCCGCGCAGGGCGAGGTGTTCGGCATCGCGACAATGGAGGTGAATCCCCCCGCCGCGGCCGCCAGCGTTCCGGTGTGAATGGTCTCAGCCGCGGTGTTTCCGGGATGGCGGAGGTGGACGTGAAGATCGACAAATCCGGGTGTCAGCACCCGTCCTTTCAGATCGATCCGTTCCGCGTATTTCACATAGGCCGGATCGGCGATTTTTCCGTCGCTGACTGCAATATCGGTCACAGCGTCCAGGTTCTGAACGGGATCAATCACTCTGGCGTTTTCAAAAATGTAATTCATTTCAAGCACCCCGCAACAAGAAAGAGGACCGCCATCCGAACGGCCAGTCCGTTGGTTACCTGTTCAAGAATGACGGACTGGGGTCCGTCGGCGAGTTCGGAATCCAGTTCGACTCCGCGGTTGATCGGCCCCGGATGCATAATCAGCGCATCCGGCTTCAGATATTTCGCGGTTCCCGCATTGAGCCCGAAAACCTTGGAATACTCTCCGACGCTCGGGAAAAATCCCGACCGCTGCCGCTCATGCTGAATCCGCAGCAGATTGACCACATCGGCGCCCTCCAGAGCGTCCTTCATATTGTGGCAGACCCGCACGCCGACTTTTTCAAACATTGTCGGAGTCAGCGTGGAAGGACCGGCGAGCGTCACATTGGCGCCGAGTTTCAGCAATCCCCACATGTTGCTGCGGGCGACACGGCTGTGGAGAATATCTCCGATAATCGAAACATTGAGTCCCTTGATCGTTCCTTTTTTCTCCCGGATGGTGAACAGGTCAAGCAGCGCCTGCGTCGGGTGGCTGTGCGCGCCGTCGCCCGCGTTGACGATTCCCGGACGGACCAGCGGAGCAAGGAAGTTCGGCGCCCCCGCCGCCGAGTGGCGCATGACGATCAGATCCACCTGCAGAGCCTCGATATTTACCACGGTGTCCAGCAGCGTTTCGCCTTTCCGCAGACTGCTGGAATCCGCATTGATATTGATGATGTCGGCGGAAAGACGCTGTTCCGCGAGTTCAAACGAGGTCCGTGTCCGCGTGCTCGGCTCGATAAACAGATTCACCACGGTTTTTCCCCGGAGCGCAGGAACCTTCTTGATCTTGCGCTGGGAAACCTTCTTGAATTCCGCCGCGGTATCGAGGATGCAGAGTATCTCCTCGGCCGAGAGATCATAAAGGCTCAGCAGGTCTTTTTTCGTCCACTTGAAATCCATGCTCATCTCCCAATCTTCTTTTCCAGTATTTTAACAAAGTCGGATCCGTCTATTTCCACCCAGTGAACGGAGATTTTGAATCCCTCCGGAATCGAGATGGCCATTCCCGTGTAGTCGGCGGCGATCGGAAACTCGTGACATCCCCGGTCGAACAGATCGGCCAGACGGATGATTGCGGGCCGGCCGAAATCGGTGATCGCATCCAGTGCCGCCCGGATCGTGCGTCCCGCCTGGAGCACGTCGTCGCAGAGGATGACGGTTTTCCCATTGATATCCGGAATATTGGTCTCATGGATCACCGGCAAAGTCCGGCGCATGCCGATATCGTCGCGATACATGGAAATGTCGAGCGTCCCGACCGGGATTTCCACCCCCAGCTTCTCCTTTATGTAGCGCGAGAGCCGATTCGCCAGCGGCACGCCTCTTCTCTGAATCCCGAGCAGAAGCAGATCCTCCGTCTTCTCCCTGAATTCCGCGATAATCTCATCCCCGACCTTTTGAAGGGTGGCCGCGATCTGTTCCGCTTCAAAGATCCTGCCCGGTTTGTCAAACTGCATCTAAGTAATCCTCCATCCTGGTCTTCTGATCCCGGCGGGTGCGTGAAAAAGCGTTCCGGGGGATTTTTCCTGCGTCCGACATCCGCTTCCCGAGTGGTAGTGGTTCTCTCCCGACATCCTTTTCCGGTGAAAGATCCTCTCGGAAAGCCGTGTCTCTAAAAAAGAGCACTATACTACAATTTTTCAATTTTTCCAGAACCCAATCCGTCGCAATCCCAGTTTTCCCGGATTTTCTTTGTGTTCTCCGCCCCTTCCTCTCTTCCATCCCCCATTTCCGTCCAAAAAAAAAACCGGGGGAACGTTTCCGCTCCTCCGATTTTCCAACCCCCGTTTCATTTCAGCCGGTCAGACACTGGCCGTCATGTGGGAAAGCTCCGCCTTCCCCAGCGGATACACTTCAAATCCGATCTCGAACAACTCCTGATGATTCAGGATATTGCGTCCGTCGAACAGGAACGCCGGCTTTTCCATCGAGTCGAAAAGACGCTTGTAATCCAATTCCGCAAACGCCTTCCAGTCCGTGACCAGCGCAATCGCATGAGCGCCTTTTGCGGCCTCATAGGGATCCTCGCAGTATTCAATCCGATCCTCATACCCCTTCATGTCCAGACGGGCGTTCGGCAGAGCCTGCGGATCGTGAATGGCCAGTTTCGCATGTTCTTCAATCAGCATTTTTGCAATGTAGATGGCCGGCGATTCCCGGGTATCCCCCGTATCCGCCTTGAAGGCGAATCCGAACAGGGCGATTCTCTTTCCGGAGAGGGTGTTGAACATCGCTTTGACAATCCGGTTTGCGAAGCGGCGTTCCTGATAATCGTTCATCAGCACCACCTGTTCCCAGTAGCGCGCCACCTCCTGCAGATTGTACTGTTCGCAGAGATAAACCAGATTCAGAATATCCTTTTTGAAGCAGGAACCGCCGAATCCGACACCGGCCCGGAGGAATTTCGATCCGATCCGGGAGTCCATGCTGACCGCCCGGGAGACCTCGGCCACATCCGCCCCCGTGCGTTCGCAGAGAGCGGAAATGCTGTTGATCGAGGAGATTCTCTGCGCGAGCATCGCATTGGACACCAGTTTCGACATCTCGCTGCTCCAGACATTCGTTGTGAAAATCCGGTCCCGGGGCACCCAGTGCGCATAGAGATCCACCAGAGTCTGCATGGCTTCGTGGCTGTCGGGCAGAGTCATGGATCCGATCAGGACCCGGTCCGGGAATTCCAGATCCCGGATTGCCGTTCCCTCCGCCAGAAACTCCGGATTCGAGAGGACATGGAACTCAATTCCCCGCGGATTCGACTGCAGAATCCGGTGAATCGCCTCCGCCGCCCGAACGGGAAGCGTGCTTTTTTCCACCACGATTTTAGAGGAATCCGCATGTTCGGCGATCAGACGCGCACATTTCTCCCAGTACTGGAGATCGGCGGCCTTTCCGGCTCCGGCGCCGAACGTTTTTGTCGGCGTATTGACGCTGACAAAGATAATATACGCATCCTTGATTCCCTGAATCACGTCGGTTGTGAAGAACAGATTTCTTCCGCGTCCTTTCTTCACGACGTCCATCAGTCCCGGTTCATAGATCGGCAGGGATTCCGAGTTCCACCCGGCGATGCGCTGTTCATTGATGTCCGCCACGGTCACCGTGTAGTCCGGACATTTTGCCGCGATCATCGCCATCGTCGGACCGCCGACATATCCGGCCCCGATGCAAAGGATTGATTTCTTATTCATCAGCTACCCTCTCCTCTTCCAGACAGATGAATCAATTTTCGGACATGTAGTTCGGAGCATCCTTGGACATGATGATATCATGCGGATGCGCCTCTTTCAATCCGGACGAGCTGACACGAATCACTTTTGCCCGCTGACGCAGTTCCGCAATCGTCCGTGTTCCGCAGTATCCGAGGGAGTAGCGAAGTCCGCCTGCGAACTGATGGATCACTTCCCACAGAGCTCCACGATACGGCACCATTCCCTCCACGCCCTGCGGCACCAGCAGCTTGCTGTTGTCCACATCGCACTGACCGTAGCGTTCGCGGCTTCCCTTGTTCTTCTTCATGGCTTCGAGACTGCCCATTCCGCGGTAGAGCACATAGCGCCGTCCATGATGAATAATCTTTTCTCCGGGGCTTTCCAGCGTGGCGGCCAGCACGGATCCCATCATCACGGAAGAGGCTCCGACCGCGAAGGCCTTGGCCACATCGCCGGACTGTTTGATTCCGCCGTCCGCAATCAGCGGCAGTTCGTCTCCGATCGCCTTGCGGACCTGATAGATCGCGGTCACCTGCGGCGTTCCGACTCCGGCCACCACACGGGTGGTGCAGATGGATCCGGGACCGATTCCGACTTTGACGGCATCCACACCGGCATCCGCCAGCGCTTTTCCCGCCTCGCCGGTCGCGACGTTTCCGGCGACCACGTCAATATGCGGATAACGGTTTTTCAGAATTTTCACGGTTTCGATCACCCCTTTGGAGTGGCCGNNGAGCGGTATCGATCACGAACGCATCCACTTCGGCAGCGGCCAGAAGTTCGATGCGGCGTTCCTCATAGGGTCCGATAGCGGCGGCGACGCGCAGCCGGTGTTCCGGGTCGCGGTTGTAGGCCGGCGCATCGTTCTGGATCAGCGTCTTCACATCCGAGAAGCTGTAAAGACCGGTCAGGCGGCCGTTTTCATCCACGGTCGGCAGTTTTCCGATCTTGTTTTCCTTCATGATCTTGTACGCGGTCTGCAGTTCGGTTCCCTGCGGAGCGGTGATGACGTTCCGGGTCATGACATCGGCCAGCTTCTGCGTATAGTCCGAGAGATATTTCACATCGCGGGCCGTCACAATTCCGACCAGACGCCCGTCGGAATCCACGATCGGGAATCCCGAGAACGAATACTGTTTCTCCTCCTTCACATTCAGCATCTCTTCGACGGTCTGCTCCGGCGAGAAGGAGATCGGCGTCCGGATGAATCCGTTCAGATAATATTTGACTTTCCGCACCTCGTCGGCCTGCGCCTCCGGGGTGAGGTTCTTATGGATCACGCCGATTCCGCCGAGTTTCGCCATGGCGATTGCCATTTCGCTTTCGGTCACGGTGTCCATCGCGGCGCTGACAAACGGGATATTCAAACGGATATTGCGGGAAAACGACGTTTCAATACTGGTATCATTCGGAAGAAAATCCGCGTACTGGGTTACGAGAGAGATGTCGTCGAAAGTGAGGCCTTCGTGTTTGAAGGTCGCCATGAAATCGTCCATGAAAGCATTGCCCATTTGATGTCTCCTTTTAAGATGGGCCGCATGCGATGCGGCAACAGGAATCTACAGTCCTTTTGCCTCTGAAATATAGCCCGGATTTCTGCAATATCAAGTTTTTTTTCACAGGAAAGTATGTTTTTTCTCAAAAAAGGCTTGCAAAAAAAAAGGAGTTGTGATACCGTAGAACCAGTTTAATGAATCAAAGGAAAAAGAAAGAACCTGAAACGGGGGAATTTTTTATGAAACATACATTGCGCGCCGCGCTCTGCCTTCTGCCGCTCTTTCTGGCGGCCCAGCCGGAAACGTTCAAATTGACGGAAGGTATTCTGCAGAAGAGAGATTTCACCGGAACGATTGAATATGCAAAAACCGCGATTATCTCCTTTGAAAGCAAGGGAAGACTCGACTTTGTCGCATCGGAGGGGCAGTATGTCCAGTGCAGCGTGTTCGACAAGAACGGCAGTCTGGTGAAAAAAGGAGATCTGCTGGCCCGCCAGGATACCGATCTGCCGACCAGCGATCTGAAAATCGCGAAGGCCGAACTTGCCCGGGCAAAAGCGGTTCTGAAGGAGAAAACCCTGAATCTGGAACGCGACGCAAAACTCAGTAAACGAGAAGCTGTCAGCGCCCGCCAGTTCCAGGAGACTCAGATGCTTTACGACACGGCGCTGATCGACACCCAGAAAGCGGAACTGGCCGTCAAACGGGCGACTCAGGTTCTGGACGCCTGCTACATCTGGACCCCGTTCAATGCGTTTATCGAAGAGGTCTACCGTTCGGAAGGCGCCGCGGTCGATGTGGGCAATCCGGTGATGAAAATCTCGATGATCGATCCGGTCAAGCTCCAGCTGAAACGGACTCAGGAGCTCAGCGAGCTTCTTCCGCAGACCACGCAGATTCTGGTTTATCCGCGGGATTCCGCCATTCCGGTCCCCGCCTGGTTTGTCGGTCAGAATCTTTCCGCCGAGAACCTGACCTGCTATGTGGCCAATCCGCGAGTCACGGAAAAGTATCTCACTCCGGACGGACAGCAGCTGCCGACCTTTGATTTTCTGACTGCGGTCCTCTCCATTCCGGAAAAGAGTTCGCTCGCGCCGTTCTGGATCCCCGAAAACGTGATCCGGAAGGACGACAAGGGATACTATGTCTGGAGACTGACCGGTATTCCGGATACAACCATCGGGAAACTCATTCCCAGCATCACCCGTCTGGAAAAAGTCCGGATCGAAACGACGGATCTCTACATCCAGTATGGAAACATGATCCGCCAGGGAGTGAAATCCGCCACATTGAAAACCGGAGACATCCTCGCGGCGGACGTTTCCGAATCCATTCCGGATCACGCGCTGGCGGTTTACAGCAGAAAACATCATCGTTTCCAGATCGGCGAAACGGTCCGGGTCGTCTTCTTCACCGGAAACTCCGAGCATGTCTTCCACGTTCCTCCGCAGGTGCTTCACACGGAAGCGGACGGAAAAGGCAAATATGTTCTGGTCAAACGGGAAAAGGAGCCGGAAAAAATTCCGGTCTCCGTTCTCCGCCGGGTCAACGCATATCTGCAGATCTTTTCGGAAAAACTCGCCGCCGGCCAGGAGCTGATCCTTCAGGACAAGTGACCGGGAACAGCTTTTTCCGGAACTTCACACAACAAAAAAGCTCGATTCTTTTGCAGGAACCGAGCTTTTTTGTTTTAAGAGTTTTTCTGCGGGAAAGCGGAGAAAGCGGATCAATCCTCTTTCTGCTTGGCATTCCGCTGACGTCTGCGTTCGAGTTCGGTCAGGAGCTTCTTGCGGAGACGGATATTTTTCGGAGTGACCTCCACATATTCATCGTCGGCGATGTACTCCAGGGCCTCTTCCAGACTCATCTTCTGAGCGGGAGCGATCTTCAGATTGCGGTCGGAGCCGGCCGCGCGCATATTGGAAAGATGCTTTTCGCGCTGCGCATTGACCTCGATATCCCCCTCCTTGCAGTGTTCGCCGAGGATCATTCCCTCGTAGGTGTCGACACCGGGATCGATGAAGAAGGTTCCTCGCTGCTGGAGACCGTCGATGGCATAGGGGACCGCCTTTCCGGTTCCCATGCTGATCAGGACGCCGTTGGTGCGCTGCGGGATCTCGCCGCGATAGGGGGCGTATTCCAGGAAGCGATGGGACATGATCGCCTCTCCGGCGGTGGCGGTCATCACCTTGCTCCGGAGACCGATCAGGCCGCGGGTCGGGATTTTGAATTCGAGAAGCTGACGGCTCAGATGCTGTTCCATCTTCACCATCTCTCCGCGGCGGACGCCGACCAGCTCAATGACTTTCCCGGCCGCGCCGTCGGGGACATCGACCGTCAGCGTTTCAATCGGTTCGCACTTCCGTCCGTCGATCTCCTTGTAGATCACATGGGGCTGCGTGATGGTCAGTTCATAGCCTTCGCGGCGCATGTTTTCGATCAGGATGGAGATATGCAGGACGCCTCGTCCGCTGACTTTGAAACCGTCGCCGAGTTCCTCGACGCGCAGAGCGACGTCGCGTTCGGCCTCCTTGAGCAGACGCTCCCGGATGTGACGGCTGCTGATGAATTTTCCCTCTTTTCCGAAGAACGGCGAATCGTTCACGCGGAAGACCATGGAGATGGTGGGTTCGTCGATGGCGATCGGGGGCATGGCCTCGGGCGTGAGCGCATCCGCGATCGTGTCGCCGATGTCGATTCCCTCGATTCCGACGATGGCGCAGAGGTCGCCGCAGTCGATATGATCGGTCTGCTTGCGGTCGATTCCCTCAAAGGTGAACACCTGCTTGATGGAGGCGGGGTGCACGCTGCCGTCCCGTTTGACCACGCAGATGGGCTTGGAAACGTCGAGCGTGCCGCGATGGACCCGGCCGATGCCGATTCGTCCGACATAGTCGTTGTAATCGAGAGTGGTGATCTGCATCTGGAGCGGACCTTCGTTCATCGGCGGCGGAGGGATGCAGTCGATGATGGCGTCCATCAGCGGAAGGATGGAGTCGCGTTTTCCGTGCTCCAGATCGGTGGTGGCCCAGCCGTTGCGTCCGCTGGCGTAAAGAAGGGGGAAATCGAGCTGTTCGTCGTCGGCTCCGAGATCGATGAACAGATCGAAAATATCGTTATGGACCTCGTTCGGACGGGCGTCCGGACGGTCGATCTTGTTGATGACGACGATCGGTTTGAGTTTGAGTTTCAGCGCCTTGTCGAGCACGAAACGGGTCTGCGGGAGGGGTCCTTCCGCGGAATCGACCAGCAGAATCACGCCGTCGGCCATATTGAGAACCCGTTCGACCTGTCCGCCGAAGTCGCTGTGTCCCGGGGTGTCGATGATATTGATCTTCGTATTCCGGTAGCGGACGCTGATGTTCTTGGCGAGGATGGTGATGCCCCGTTCGCGTTCCAGATCGTTGTTGTCGAGGAAGCACTCGTGCATTTCCTGATTTTCGCGGAAGAGTTTGGACTGTTTGATAATCTCGTCAACAAGCGTGGTCTTCCCGTGGTCGACATGTGCGATGATGGCAATGTTTCTGATGTTCTGCATAGATGTATCTTGGGTTAAGAAGTTGTCGTACCGTTTTTTATAAACCGGGTAATATACACGCTCCCCGTGTCTTTTTCAATCGCCGTTTGAGTTTTCGGGAGTTTTTGCAGAGCAGAGTTTCGTCAGAAGAAATAGCGGACGATCGCTTCCCGGAGCAGCGATTCCCTGTACTGGGCGCGCACCTTGTCGATCGCCTTTTTCCGCAGATCCTTCTGAATCTGCTCCGAGACCTCGCGGAAAGGCTGTTTTTTCGCCTTCTGCATATCGGCGACGCGGAGGAAGTAGAACCCTTCCGGAGTCTCCACCGGCCCGACAACCGCACCGGTTTTCGCCCCCTTCAGCGCCTGGGCAAACTCCGGACGGAGCTTGTCCTGTTCAATCGAACCGATCCGGCCGCCCCGGGAGGCGTTCGGCCCCTCGGTGTTCTCTTTTGTGATCCGGGAGAAGGTGCTCTCATCCGCGCCTTTGAGCATCTCCTTCAGATTTTCGACAATCGCGGCAACGTCCTTTCCGGTATCCTTCCGGACCAGAAGAAGCTGGAGCGAGATCACCGCCGGACGGGTCCACAGCGCGGGATTGTTCCGGTAATACTCGTAAATCTGCCGGGGAGTGATGAACACTCGACGGTCGCAATGCTCCATCAGCAGCACGTCCACGGCGATTTTCTCCCGGGCCTTTTCGCGGATCTCCCACATGTTCGACCCATACGCCTTGACCTTGCGTTCCAGAGCGGACCGGGTTCCGTCGCCCATCGTGAGCGCAATGGAATCAACCACATCTTCAATATGCTGTTTCTTGATCTCGAACGGATTGGCCTTGTACTCATTGTAGACCAGTTTCCGGATCACGATTTCGTCCACGATTCTGCGCCGCACCTTTGCGGTCTCCGCATAGAGCCGTTCGCCGGAGAACATGGCGGCCAGACGCGCCTCATCGTGCCCGCTTTCCAGAATCACATCCAGCAGCGTGATCGGCTCCCCGTTGACCGAGGCCAGGACCGAATCGCTCCTTGTCTCCCGCCCGAGCGCCACCGACTCCGCACCGGATGCCAGCACCACGCAGGCCAGACACAGAAGAACAGACAGTGTTTTTCTCATTTCCATTTGCCTTTTTCCATTTCCCTGATTTTATCGCGCAGCTCGGCCGCCCGTTCGAATTCGAGAGCTTCGGCGGCCTCCATCATTTCGCGCTCCAGCTCGGAGATCACTTCGGTCACTTCCGCCTGCCGGAGATAGAGGTTTTCGGTCGATTCCAGCAGCTGCTTCATGTAAAGGTGGTACTTCGACCGGTCGGCCTGCACCCGCAGGCTGTGGACGGNNGCGGACGATTCTGCCGCAGAGCGGGCATCTCCTTCTTCTTTCCCCGTCCGCCGGCGGTATAGCGGGCGCGGCCTTCCGCGACGGTCAGGATGCTTCTGTCATCCTCCTCTTCCTCACCGAACACGGTCTCCTCGATCGTGGTCCGCTTCGCCTTCACGATGGTTTTCGGAACGATATGATGCTCCTCGTTGTAGGCGATCTGCCGGGACCTGCGCTCCTCCGTGATCTTCAGGAGCTTCCGGATGGAGTCGGTGATGATGTCCGCATAGAGAATCACGCGGCCTTCCGCGTTTCGCGCCGCGCGGCCCGCCACCTGGATCAGCGAACGCTCCGAACGCAGGAATCCCTCCT
>DDJH01000046.1 GCA_002338895.1 Lentisphaeria bacterium UBA1829
AATCTTCGTCACTGGGATTCTCCGGTTCATCAGGAGGGACTCGGCTGCACCGGGGATTACAGAATTGCCGCACGGATCGAATATGCCGCATTCGGCGAGAGTCGTCTTGCGGCGGCGGATCTGATCCGGACCGCGCTTCTGCTTCGTCAGCAGGGAAAACTTTTCCATACGACCTATGAAGGGTCGTATCTCTTTATGCTGGAAGAGTTTCTTATGTTTTCCGGAGACCGTTCCTTCGGGCGGTCCCTCTATGATACGACCCGGATCATCGTCCGCCATTTCTCATCCTTCACCGGTCCGACAGGACTGCTTTCCGAGGCGGAAAACTATCTCTTTATCGACTGGTGTTCCGAGGACGGCGTTTCCTGGCATCATCCGCCCGCAAATCGCGGAACGGGAGCAATGACCGCGTTCTGGTATGGAATGCTGGACGCCCTTGTCCGGATCGCGACGTTCCTGGGATACATAGAGGATGCGGAAAAATATCGGAGACAAGCGGAAACGGTTCGGACGGCGTTCAATCGCGAACTCTGGGATGACGAACAGAAACTCTATCTCGACGGGATTCCGGGGCTCTCTTCCCGGAAACCGAACAAGTGGCTTCCGGCGGAGGATGGGAAGCGTGTCGGATCGTCTCTGACCAATATTCTGGCGCTTGCATACGGAATCCCGGAAGAGAGGCATGCTCCGCGGGAACTGCTGGAACGTGTGGTGAAAGGCCGGCTGCCGCTCTCTCCGGGTCCTTATTTCATGGAGTATCTGTTTGAAGCCGTCGATCGTTACGGGGAATGGGCTCGCTGGGGCGATCTCCTGTTCAAGGATTCCGTATCCTTTGAAAAGAACGGTTTGCGGGAAGGGTGGCTCGGCGGGGACTACTCGCATGTCTGGGGCGGTTCCCCCTCCTTCTGGCTTCGGGTTCTCCAGATTCGATCTAAGACCTCACGAGGGAAAAAGATTCCATCCGAAACCCGCCTCCTCCGTCTGCTTCCTGACCGGACGGAGTGAATATTCCGGATGGAAACCGCCGTTTCAAGCCGCTTCGGGGAGTTTTTTGATTTCTCCGTCCAAAGGGGGGCCGCTCTGTTCCGCTCTCTTCACGAACAAACTGCGCAGGCGGCCGGTGCGGGATGAGTCTGTTTCCGGAAAGTGCTCTCCAGAAGAAGGGCGGCATACAGCATGTTGACCGTTGAACAGGTATAGGTTTTCGAATAGTCCGGAAGAAGAAAGGTTTTCCGGAAGCGTTCCAGAAGAGCCGGACTGACGGTATGACCCGGCGCAAGAAGAAGCCCCGCCATCAAATTCCCAGGAATGCGGACAAGATCCAGCAATGCGGCAAAACCGGGATTCTGACGGAATCGGAGATCCAGTCTTCCGTCCCTGCCGACTACCCCTCCGTCCGGCCGGCGGACAAGAACGACGTTGCGGGAATCTTTCCACGAAATCGCGGGAAACGACCAGCTTCCCGTCCACGATTCCAGGCGCGGAAGATATGCATCCTGAAGAAGTTGTTCCGTTATCGAGGCAATGTTGCCGGCAATCCGGACAAACTCCGGGCGGGGATCCAGTTCCTGACACAGGGAAAGGGTCAGAAGAAACTGCGAGAGTTCAAAATGATTCCAGTTCTCTTTCGGACGGGCCGCTTCCGAGAGCGCCCGGTCGATCAGACGGTCGTAGCACTCCTTCCAGTGCCGCTCGCCGGAGAGCGCAAACGCCACACGGTAGAACAGCGGAAGACGGAGAATCTCATGCGCCTGAACATGATCCATCTTATTCAGAATATCCGGACAGCCGTCCAGAGTCAGAATGCTCCAGTCGTTTTCCGGGATCACCTCCCTCTCTCCGCGCTTCGCCAGAAGGACCGCAAGTTTCGTGATCCGTTTCCGCTCCTCCTCCCGGGCAAAGGCGGAATGAAAATAGCGCCAGAGTCCCCAGATCCAGAAGGTCATCTGGTCCCGCGAGGAACAGGGATAACAGCTTTTACCGTCGCGATGGGAGACACTGCGGACCGGATAGCCGTCCCGGCCGTGCACCGTCGCGCACAACTCCATGCCTTTCAGAATTTTGCCCGCAAATTCCGCGCACTCATCCCAGGTCGATGGAAACAGTTCGGACCGGAGAATGCAGATGTCGATTGCCATGCCGGCGTTGATCATGCTGTCCTCCATCCCCGTGGAGTAGCCTTTATTGTTCGGAAAGGCCCGCTGAATCTCTTCCGGAAGGGGAAGAAAATCAAAGCGGTGCTCGTCCAGAGTGGCAAGATAGTCGTAGATCAGATTGGTCCGTTCGCAAAACAGNNCATTTGGTTCCATGCCTGATTCAGTCTCTGTGCATATTGTTCGTTCATCGGGGTGTTTCTTTCTGATTTTGAATGGGTTTTCCGATTGGAAATTTCCGCAGATTCCTGCCTGTCCGGAAAAGAAGATTTCCCGGGACAGGTGTCTGTCCCGGGAAATGATCCTGACAAGCTCTGCGGAGCGCGTTACCGGCCTTCCGCTGGAACGGTGATCTCATAATAGAGAGCATGGTTCAGCTCAAAGACCGCCTTGCCGTTCCGGGTTTCGACGGGACACTCTCCGAGTTTCCGGCCCGAGATGTCCAGACGTGTGACACGGTAGCGTTTCGCATCGCCGGGAAGCGTGACCGATCCTTCAACCGGCTGCAGAATGATCGGAAGCGTTCCCGCCTTGACGATTCGGTTCCGCAGGGAGTTGTATTTCATCCCCTTGTTCCAGGCGCGGGCGACGGCCGCCAGAAGAAGATGTCGCGAGCTCTTGATCGGCTTCCCGTCGCAGCTGATCAGAACCAGGGCGGCAAAGTCGGTTTTCAGCCGGAACTGCGTGTCGCGCAGGACAATCGCCTGATCGGATGCCGGGAATCCGACAAATCCCTGTGTGCACGGCGTGTCGATCCTCGCCCGTCCGGTCCTGTTGTTCCAGAACAGTTCCCCGGTTTCGCTGACCACTTCCAGCGCCGTGTTGGGCAGCTGTGAGCGGTTCGGTTTCCCCTCGCCGAACCGGAGACCCGCCTTCGTGCGGAACGATGCTTTGCGGACATCTTCCGGATCCAGATAATAGGTGGGATCTTCCAGTTCGCGCCGTGTGATGTAGTGGGCGTATTCGCCGGAGGCCGGCCGGATGTCGCCGCGGAGGAACATCCGCGTGATGACCGGATAGAGCGCTAGCTGGAGAGGATCGTCGTCGATCCCGAACGAATAGGTGATCGGCCGGAGGAAGGTCCCGTCCTTCTGCCGCGTGGAGCAGGTGAACTGGAAGATGCTCCAGTTGTGCAGAGAGGCGTAGGCGGGGACCAGAATCTGGGCGTCTGCACGGTATTCGTTGGTCGAACCGTCGTTCCACTCCGTCACGGTGAAGGGTTTCCCGAGGATGCGGCGGCCGGCAAGCGTGCCGATCAGACCCCCGTCCGGACTGAGAATCATCGGATTCGGCGCAAAGAGAATATTCTCCAGAAGCCAGCTGCCCGAGGCGGTCGGGTGCGACCAGTAGTTGTGACGGTCCGTATAATCCAGCTGCGCATTCAGCTCGAAATCCAGCGGGTCGCGCGTCCAGTGATTGCTGCCGGTCATCGGAACCCGGACCCCCAGTTTCTTCAGGTGGGTTCGAATCTCGTGGTAGTACGACTTCTGAATCTCGTAGTAGAACAGGCGCATGTCCGCAAGACGGCGCAGGGAATACTGTTTCCCGCTCGGATTCATCGGAAGTTCCACACTGCCCTGTGCGGGATCCTCCGCGTCGTTCAGGGTCTTCCACGCTTTTTTCAACGCGTTCCGGTTTCCGTACTTCTGCGCAAGATAGGCGTTGAAGCGTTCCTTCAGAATCTTCAGCGCATACGGAGAGGTGATCCGGTTCCGGTTCGGCTGGTAGAGCATCGAATTCTCGTTGTGGAAGATGATCAGCGCCAGAACGGGATCCTCCGCCAGAGTCAGACCGGTGTAGGGGTTCCGGTGCGCCAGAAGACGGGTGATAAACCGTTTCTGCGCTTCGATCAGCTCCGGAACGAACATGCCGTAGTAGTTGTAGCGCTGGCCGGCAAGCTGCGGACACTCCCCGGCGCCGATCACCCGGATTGTCTGGAGGTCCATCACAAGGTAGATGCCGTTTTCCTTGAGTTTGGAGATGAAGTATTCAAACCGGTCCTGATTCTCTTTCGAGAACTCGCCCGATTCGGAGTTCAGATCCAGAATCAGGCGCCTGGCGCGGGTGACCATGTCGAACTTGTGGAAGCGGATCGCGTTGACGCCGAGCCGGCGCAGGCGCTTTGCGTGAAAGTCCGCCTGTTCCCGGGTCGGGAAGCAGTGCTCGGCTTCGATGTTCATGCCGATGAACCGGACCTTCCGGCCGTTCTCAAAGACAAAGTTTTCTCCGTCGACTTTCACAAATCCGAATTTTCCGGCCGGAGCCGGAACCAGTTCCGAAACGTCCAGAACGGTGCCCGTGGCGGTTTTCTCGTCGATTTTGGAAACTTCGATCCACTTGGAATCATCAACATCGCCTGCGGGAATCGTCTTTTCCACGCAAAGATACGGGAAGGAGTCCGCCAGAGTCAGTCCGAGCAGCATCATCACCGCCTGCGGATGCTTCGGAGAGATCGACCCTTCCACCGATTCCAGCGCCTTCTCCGGATGCGGATTGCTCCACGCAAAGGTCCCGATGCCGATCGGAAGCGACGGATTGCGTCCGCGCCAGGCGATCACGGAACAGTCCGATTCCCCCGGCGTCCACCAGTTGGAGATCTCCTTCAGATTCCGCAGGGGAATGTCCACCGAGCTTCCATCCGTGTACCGGACCGTGTATTTCCCCAGTTCGGCCGGAGTCCAGGCGGAGGTGTGAAGAAAATAGATCCCTCCCGCCTTCCGTCCGTTCAGCGGAACGGTGAACTTGCACGGATACTGTTTCCAGTTTGAGCCCGCCGCAATCAGACAGTTCCGGTCGCCGTTTTTGAGCCGGTCCGTGATCCAGTACGAAATCCCGCCCAGCACCACTTCGCCGGTCTGGTCGAACGAGCGCAGGTCGTTCCCTCCGCCCTGATCGGTCCAGCCGCCCCGTCCATCTTCCGGCGCCTCGTCCACGGTGGAGGCGTTGGCCGCCGCGTCCAGATGGATCAGCGTGAAGCGGGGCTTCTTCTTCTCGAATTCCTGCGAGGGAAGTTTCAGTCCTGTGTAATTCAAATCGAACTCAAATTCCGCCTCCCGGAACGGCGGCTGGAAGGGAATGTGGAAGTAGATGTTGAAAAAGCTCGCGTTCCATTTGCGCATATCCTGGATTTTCAGTTTGAAATTCCCGGAAATCGTGAGTTTGCCGTGCTCCAGAGGGATGGTGACCGATTTCACGGAGCCGGTTTTCAGATGAAGTTTGGAGTAGCGGGAAGGAAGAAGAAGCGGGACCCCGTCGATCAGAAGTTCCTTTCCGGCGAAGGTCTCGGCTGGGAGACCGAAGGTGTAGCCGAGGTCGGCGACCGGATGGGCGTCCGGACTTTGCAGACGGAAGTACCAGTTCGCCGCATCGCTTCCATGAATGGTGATTTTCTTCTCCAGACGGATCGGCTTCCAGTCTTTGAACGGGGTGAAGCGGACTGCGATCCGTTTACTGTCCAGTTCGATGGTGGAGATCTCTTCCACAAACTGCGCGTTCAGATCGTTCTCCGATGCGCTGGCCTTGTAGCCCGGCTTGATGACGACGATCCGTCCGGTGACGTTCTCCGCGGAGAAGAGTCCGTTTTCCGAAATCCGAAGCCAGGAGAGCTGCTGTTTCCGCTCTGCGGCGGAAACCCCGATTGTCAGCATCAGGGCGGCGGCCAGAAAAAGCAGGTATGGTTTCATGGTGGGTCCTTTCTGTTTCAGTCTTTTAATTTGAATTCATCTTTGATTTGATAATTGCTGCCGATGTCGGAGAAGGTGCGGACGTGGCCGTCCACATACGAGAGAATCGTCGCATTGCGGATGTGCCGCCAGCCCGCCTGATCGTAATTGAGCGTGCTGCTCAGATGTTTCCCCCCTTTGAACGAGCCGTCGATGATGGTTCCGGTTCGCGACGGCTGCCGGATCCGGACGATCCGCTGATTGTTCAAATTGAGGTTCCCGGTATAGAACGCCGTCTTGATCCAGACATCGGCCGGATTGTTCAGGTCCTTCCGGCTGCCTTCCGGAACGATCCGGTTGTAGTTCTCCACGGCCGTCCGGTATTCCGTGCAGATGGAGATCGCCTCAAGACCGCTCTTCCCGGCACAGCGTTCCCGCCAGATCGTGGAATAGGCGGTGCAGTTCTCCATGGGCGTGTAGTCCTCGTTTTCCGTGACATAGGAACTGAACCCGAGGGCGAGCTGCTTGAAATGCCCCGCACATTCGATGGTCCGTGCCTGGATCCGCGACTTCCGGAGGGCCGGAAGAAGCAGCGAGATCAGAATCGCAAGAATGCTCACGATCATCAGAAGTTCGATCAAACTGAAAAAACGTTGTCTCATTTTTCCCTCTGTTCCTTCTTGTTTCCCATCGCGTGACCTTTCTGTTTTTCCGCAGTTCTTCTATTTTTAATTTTACAATAAAATCTGTTGAAAGTCAACCCTTTTTCTGTTATATTATATCGTGAAACAGGTGAAAAACATAAGGAAAATTAACATGAAGGCCATTCAGAGAAATTCGCTGTTTTCCGATCGGGAGGAGTTCAAGCCGGAGACCATTACAGGAAAAGGATCCGGAGAGCAGCTGCTGACGCTGCATCGGAAAAACTGCCGTCTTTACTACCTCTATCTACCTCCGGGGGCGGATGAGATGGTGTATGTCGAAAATTTCTTTGAAACGCATTGGCTGGAGAAGGCGCGCTTCGGACGGAAAAATGTCCCGTGGGCGTCCGTGGAATTCGTCCGGGAAGGTTCGCTGCTGGCCGAATCGCCGGATCTTCCGCATCCGCTGCGCATTCCGGCCGGGAGTCTGCTCTGGATTCCGCCGATTCGTGAAACCCTGCTCCGGACCGGCCCGGAAGGGTTCTGCCGGAAGGTCTCGCTGACCCTCGGCGGAGCGCTGCTGGCCGACTGGCAGAAAAAATGCGCGTTCCTGAACCATCGGGTCCTGCCGCAAATCGACCGGAAACGATTTGAACTCCTCCTCGAAGATTTCCGCCAGCTCAGCGAACTCCATTCGGAGGAGGCCCTCCGCGCCAACGGAGTGACAAGCTGGAAACTGCTTCAGTTCCTGCGCAATCCCCGTCCGATCCGGGAGATCCCGGAATCCTTTCAGAAGGTGCTGGAGAAGCTCCGTCAGAATCTGGACCGCCCGATTCCCCTGAAACTTCTCGCGGACGAGGTCCGATGC
Organism: Lentisphaeria bacterium UBA1829; assembly: GCA_002338895.1. GTDB lineage: Bacteria > Verrucomicrobiota > Lentisphaeria > Victivallales > UBA1829 > UBA1829. Next base: position 7,325 of record DDJH01000046.1, read on the forward strand.
ACCCCGATTCATCTGGTCCGCGCCTTCCGGAACTATTTCGGGGAGACGCCGCATCGGATGCGCCGGAATCTGCGGATGCGTCTCGCGGCGGATCTGCTGTTGAACAATCCGGATCTCTCGATCAAGGAGATCGCCGCACAGGTCGGATACGACAATGCGCTGACCTTTTCCGCGGAATTCAAACGGGATCACGGAGAATCTCCCCGTCACTTCCGCAACAGCCGGAACTGGGAGGTCCCGGGCGGGAAAAAGGACTCCGCGGAGAATGTGTCCCGCTGATGATCCGGTCAAACGATTCCAATACGAAATTTTGAACTTAAATTCCTCTGCCGCATCCTTCCCGAAGGCGGCTCGGGTGTCACGTTTCATCCGGGAAAAGTAAGAAATTTGTTTTCCTGCTTGTTTTCACGGGACTCTCTGATATATTAGCAGGAATTTTTGACTCTGACCGAATGGAGAGCACCGTGGAAAAAAAAAGTGAAGTATGGCTCCGCAAACTGAAATTTATTGCGGAAGTCAAAAAAAACAATTATCCGAATGCCGAGAAGTTCGCTGAAAAACTGAGCCGCTACGAAGGGGTGGAAGGACAGCCGTTTGCATGCAGCGCCCGCACAGTCGCCCGGGATATCCGGGAGCTCATTACGCACTATCATGCCCCGCTGGAATATGATCCGCGGAAACGGGGATACCGATTGCGCGATCCCGAATGGAACTTCGATCATCCGGTCTTTCCCGGCGAATGGATTGGTTTTTCCATGCTGGGCACTCATCTGGCTTCCGGGTTCCTGCCGGATCCTCTTCGGAAAAACGTGGAGGACGCCGTCGCGGAAACCCTTGCATCCTCCCATGAAAAAAACGATTTCTTCGATCGGGCCATGATCGATTCCATTCTCTGCGCGTCCGGAATCAAGGCAAGTATTGATCCTGCCGTTTTTCAGATGGCGTTCGATGCATGGCGCAACCGGCAGATCCTTGAGATTCGGTATCGCAATCCGAAAGGGGAGGTCACAACTCGAAAATTTGAACCGCACATCATCGCGTTTCACAAGGGCGTCTGGTATCTCAAGGGCTACAAGTACGAAACAAGGGAAATCCGCACGTATGCCATTCAGCGCATCCAGGAGCTGAAGTTCGGCGGAGACTGTTTCGAAACCGATCAGAAACTCCTCGCCGATACAATGAAAAACGGACTGTTCAACTATCCGAAACTGGAGGGAATCCGTCTCCATTGCGATGCGTCCATCGCGTTCTACATTTATGAACAGCAGAAACTCTGGAAGTCGAAAATCGAGGTGCAGGAGGACGGATCCCTGATTCTCTCCCTCAATCCGACCGTCGAGCATGATGTGATCCGCTGGGTCCTCGCCGAGGCCGGACGCATTCAGGTGCTCGCTCCGGAATCGCTGCGGAGAAAGGTCGCCGAGGGAGGAAAAGCCGTCTGGGAGAAAAACTCCTGACCGGGGGGCTCTCTCTCTCCTCAGAAAAAAACGAATCCCCGTTCCTTCCGTCTCCTCAAGCGGGAGATGGGGCGGCAACGCTGAGCGCGTCTTCAAAAATGCGCCGGATCAAGTCGCGACGGGGACACTTCGGCAGTGCAAGCGTTTCCCGGTATCCCGTTTCCAGCTCCGCATGGCTGCTGAGCACATGGAAATACCGGTCCAGAAGGGCGGCCGCCTGCTCGAAAAACTCCGGAGGATCCGAGAGGGGCCGCTCTGCCGGTACCACTGTCTTTGAAAACGGATGCCGTTCAGCATAGTGAGCGGCCGAGCCTCCGGCGATCCGTCCGAACACAAAGACCTCCAGACCGGCATTTCCGCCGAGGCGGTCGCGTCCGTGAATTCCGCCCGCCGCCTCTCCGGCTGCAAACAGACCCGGAATCCGCGTGGAGCAGTCCGGCTCGATCCGGATCCCTCCCAGCGTTGTGTGCGCTCCCGGGCGCACTTCAAAGCAGAGGTCGCTGAAGTTCGGGGAAAGACGTTGAAAACGGGCGTGGTATTCCGGGTATTTCCGGGCAAAAGAGTCTTCATCCACCTCGCGGAAATCGTAGAAAATGCCGCCGTGCGGACCGCTTCGTCCGGCCTGAATTTCCCGGAGAATGCGTTCGGCAAGTTCCCGTTTCCGGGGTACCGGTTCCCCGGGGATGAGAAGGGATTCGCCCCGTCCGTTTAGAAGACGTGCGCCCTCGTGAAGAACGGTCGTAATCACAGGAAAGCCGCGGAGGCGGGCCGGATACACCGTGACCGTCGGTTCAAACTGGACAAAGCCGAGATCCCGTGTCTCCGCGCCGGCACCCATCGCAAGCAGTGCCGGGTCGCCCCGCAGATTCTTGCTCCATGTGCTGAATTTCCAA